>JAFNAG010000062.1 GCA_017860135.1 Acidobacteriota bacterium | reverse complement strand
TCCTGACCCGCTCGGGGTTGTTTTTCTCAAGTACTCAACCGCCCAATTCGCTTCCTCAATCGCGATTGCCCATCCCTCTGCATCGCCTCAGAAACGGATCTAAAAAGGAAAGACACAAACAAAGTGGGTGTCCCGGCTTTTTTCAAAGTGTCCCGGCTTTTGCGATTGCCCGTCCCTCCGCATCGCTTCAGAAACGGATCAAAAAAAAAGACACAAAGTGGGTGTCCAGGCTTTTTTTCCCTGGCTTTTTTCCTCCTTGCCCTCTGCACCGGACCGGCGCGATCCGGGGGGCCTGTTTGTAGTGGCCTCACCTTTGCCGCATCCAACCGCACCGATAGTGCAATATGGCGCGTACCACAACATGTTGGGGGTAGCGACATATTGCACAATCACTGGTTGCGAGATTTTGACTGCGTCAGCAGGCACAAATGCGTAATCTGCGGAGGCTTGCATCCCAGAAGTTGCCGCCTCATCTGTTATCAAGACGTGCATGCGGGCATCAAAAGGAATGGGGAGGATCCTCAGCCCCCGCTGTTTATGAAGTCTACCCCCCCCGCTCCGGGTTGTGTGTCAAGAGGTTTTTTCAAGAGGTTTTTCTTCTGTTGATCATGCGCGGCCGGCTGAGGCGTGGATGGATCCGGTAATCATGCAAGGTGAATAAACCTATATTCAGGGCCAGTTCAGATTTAGTGGAAGAGCAAGCGGATCAAAAATCTGTGCAGGACAGAACCTTCAGGTGAACGAAGTTTCCGGGGACAGCTGGAGATCCAGGTAAAGAGGTTGCAGCCCGGCAAGGACTTCTGGCTTTCCGGCGAGCTCGGGTGCATTCCACGATCGCCTTCAAATGTGTGCAGGGCGCGGATGCGTTCAGTCTTGCTGGAAACAGTCCACGAAAGTGAGCCGCGATCCGTGATATGCATCCCGACGGGCTCCAGCGCCTGGCCCTGGCCTCTCCCGGGCACAGTCCGCCGGGACCGCAGCAGGTGACCCACCCTGGGATTTATTGGAGGAGGGCTGCCACGAGTTTTTTCTCCAGTTCGAGGATCAGCTTTTCTATCGGCGACGGGGAAGGATCCAGCGCTGCGGCGCTGCGCAGGTACTCCAGCAGCTCCTTGCCCGAGTCGCAGGGGATCTTGAGCATCTTCCCCCTGTGCAGCGCGTACGCCGCATCCGCCTCGATCACCAGGCAGGCCGGCGGCCCGCCATACACCTTCGACAAACCCACATCTGCCATGATGACCTTGCAACCGAAGCGCGGGATGATGGTGGTTTTCGTGGTGGTGTGGCCGACGACGATCCGGTTCACACCCAAATTCCGGAGCACCGTCTCCACATGCCCGGCCAGTTCCTGCTCGTCGCCGTCGGCGAGCCCACGGTACCAGAGAGGCCCTTCTGAATCCCTCGCGAGGCCGGCATTCAGTGCGGAAAAGTCCGCGAGCTCCTTCCGAATTGTCTCATTGATCACTTCGATCGACACATCGGCATACTTCGGTCCGATTCCACCATGGACAAAGAGAGTGTTGTTGATCCTGATTGCCACGTTGTGGCTGCGGAT
This sequence comes from Acidobacteriota bacterium, assembly GCA_017860135.1. Lineage (GTDB taxonomy): Bacteria > Acidobacteriota > UBA6911 > UBA6911 > UBA6911 > JAFNAG01. The sequence continues at coordinate 15,464 of JAFNAG010000062.1, read as the reverse complement.
CCATTTTCCATATTTGCCGTTGGGACCGTAGGCATAGCGGTGCTCGAAGAAGCCCAATGGATGCTCCGCCTCCCATTTCTTCCGGAATTCGTCATCGAGGGTGACCGGCATTCCCTTGCTCTCGGCCTGCTTGCGCATCTCCGCGACAGCCTGTTCATAGAAGGCCTCGCGGACCTGTTTCGAGCGGGAGTCGCGAAACTCGGCGTATTCCTCGGGGGTGGTGTAGCGCAGGTCGCCATATATGTTCATGGCATCATGGTTCCCGATCAGAGCGTGCACGCAGCCTCCGGCCTTCTGGGCCTGCCTTTCGAGCTTCATCAGCAGGTCCATGATTTTGCGGGGATGGGGCCCGCGGTCGGGGACGTCGCCGATTTGCACCAGATGAGCTTTGCCTGCGCTCCAGTCGGTTTTCTTGTTGATGACCTGGGCGTCTTGCAGCAGCCGGACAAACCCATCGTAATCGCCGTGGATGTCTCCCACGGCAACGACGCGCGGCACGCCGCTCCAGGAAGCGCCAGCCTCCGGTCGCGCCGCGGGATGAGCCGCCGCGGAAATCATGCACAGGAAACACGCCGCCAGGAAACTCAAACGCCGTAACATTTGCCCTTTGTCCCTCCGTGAGTGAAAGGATGCCAATACCGGACTGCATATGCAATAACCAGATGCATTGTTCTCTGCCTGGGTAAACGGGATGCACCTTCGAATCGAAGCGCGGGTCAGAGGTTTCCGTTCACGCCGCTCGATTTCAATCTCCGGCGGACAGCCGGCCGAGCCAAGGGGATCTGTCCGGTATCGCGGCGTTTCATATGTGTGCCCGGGTCTCCTCCGCGACTCCTTCGCCCGCGAAAAGGGAATTGCTATTTCCCCGCCGCCGCGATTAGACTACCGGCATCCGAAGCCGGCGCCACGGGCGTCAGGCGCAATGCAACACTTTGATGCGGGCTCAGCACGATATGGCTAGGCAAATCCTGGTACGCCTTCTGCGGCCATTCGGCCAGGTTCGAGAGACGGAAGCAGTGACGGTGCTTCTCATGTTCTCCTATTCCTTCCTGGCGATGGCGTCATACACCGTGATCAAGCCGGCCACGCGCTCGAAATTCATCGATGCCCTGGGTTCGGTCAACCTGCCGTTCGCCCAGCTCATCGCCGGCGCGCTCATCGGTCTCGTGATGGTCGGGTACAGCTGGATGGTGAATCGGCTCCCGCGCCGCTGGTGCCTGCCGATCACCCAGGGTGGACTGGCGGCAATGCTTTTGGCTTTCTGGTATCTGTTCCGGACCGACGCGACATGGGTATCGGTGGCGTTCTATCTGGCAGGGCTGGTTCTGGGGATCCTCCTCATCAGCCAGTTCTGGACCCTGGCGAACGTCGTCTACGATCCGCGTCAGGCCAAAAGGCTGTTCGGGCTGATCGGCGGAGGGGCATCCCTCGGCGGCATCCTGGGATCCTTTCTCGCCGCAACGTACTCGGAGAAGATCGGGACTGCCAACCTGCTTCTTTTCAGCGTCGCCTTCATGCTGCTGTGTGCGATTGTCGTGACCGTGGTGGTTCGCAGGGAGCGGCTGGCGGGGGAATCGCAACTGGCCGTGATCGGGAACGGGAGCGGTCTAGGCAGCAGGGAAGGGATCACCCTGCTGCGAAAATCGAAACTGCTCCGGCTCATCGCGCTGGTTATCAGTTTTGCGGCGATCGGCGCGGCCATCATCGAACAACAGCTGAACATGTTCGCCGACGTCAAAATAGGGAGGGAGGCGACAGACGCCATCACGACCTTCCTCGCCCAGGTGCAGCTGTGGACTTCGCTGATCGGCTTCCTCATCCAGGTCACGCTGACCAGCCGCATCCATCGCTACCTCGGGATCGGTTTCGCTCTGCTTCTGCTGCCGATCGGACTGGGCACGACCGCGGTCGTCATCCTGCTCAACGCCGCGCTGTGGGCACCTGCGTTGGCCCGGATTTTCGACCAGTCCCTGCGCTATACGGTCGACAAGACGACACGCGAGATCCTGTACATGCCCCTGCCCTCCAACATCAAATACTCCGCCAAGCCTTTTGTGGACGTGACCGTCGATCGCTTCGCGAAAGGGGCGGCGGCAGTGTTGCTGCTCATCCTGGTGCAGCCCTGGGGATTCGGGCTCTCCTGGCAGGAACTCAGCTATGCCAGCATCGCGATCACCGGCATATGGATCTTGATGGCGCTGAAAGCCCGGCACGGATACCAGGCCGCGCTCCGTCAAAGCATAGCAACCGGGGAGATCAGGCCGGCGGAGGTGAGTCTGGGGGTTGCGGATCTTTCCACTATTGAGACACTCATCCAGGAACTGGCCAGCCCGGACGAACGGCGGGCGCTGTACGCCATCGACCTGCTGGAGTCGCTGGATAAGCGGAACCTGATCACTCCTCTGCTGCTCTATCATGAATCGGCTGCCGTGCGCACCCGGGCGCTTTCTGCAGTTGGCGCCTTGCAGCCGGAGATCGCCGTGAGGTGGCTCCCCGCCATCGAGAACATGATGAGGAGCGAAGATGCAGAGGTGCGATCGGCGGCGGTCGGGGCGCTCGCGAATATGCGCCAGCAGCATGTGACCGACCTGGTCCGGCCGCTCCTGCGGGACAAGGATCCGCGCATCGCCATGACGGCCGCGATGGTCCTCGCGGGGAGTGACCGGGAAGGAGATGCGGCGGCCGCCGAAGCCGTGCTCACCGGCCTCGTCTCCGATACGCGCGAGTCCGCAGCGGCCGTGCGCAAGGACTTTGCCGTCGCCATCCGCCATGTTCCCGTGCCGCGCTTCAGGCGCCTGCTCATTCCTCTCCTCAACGACGTTGACCCGGATGTCGCCGACGAGGCGATGCGCAGCGCCCGCAAGCTGGGGATTGCCGATTTCATCTTCGTGCCCACGCTGATCTCGCTGCTCCGCCACCGCCGGCAAAAAAGCAGCGCCCGCGAACTCCTGGTCGGTTATGGCGAATCGGTATTGAGTATCTTGCGACACTTTCTGAGAGACCCGGAGGAAGACATCTGGATTCGCCGCCACATTCCGGCTGTCATCGCACGGATCCCCGTTCAGCGGGCGATGGACGTATTGATCGAGGCGCTGGAGGAAGGCGACGGTTTCCTGCGCTTTCATGTCATTGCCGGCGTTGAGAGGCTGCACCGCGTGGAGCCGAAGCTGACATTCAAGCAGGAGCCAATTGAGGCACTGGTTCTGAAGGAATCCGTGCGATACTCGGAATACCGGTCGCTGCATCGGCGACTGTGCGGCGCCAGGAACCTGCCCAAAGACTGCCTGCTCGCCCGCGTCGTGGCGGAGAAAATGAAGCGTGCCGTCGACCGCATGTATCGCCTCCTGGGAATGCTGTATCCCTGGGAGGATATCTCTGCGGCCCGGCGCGCGATCGAGCACGCGGACGCGCGGTCTCGCGCGGGTGCGCTCGAATACCTCGACAATCTCCTGACGGGACCGCTGAGAAAAAGGCTGCTGCCGCTTCTGGAGGAGACGACGCAGGAGGCAGCGATTCCGGAAGGCCATGCCTTCGACCGGCAGGATCCGGCGGAAGAAGCCGTGCGCCGGCTGATCCACGACGGGGATCCCGTGCTGGCTGCCGCAGCCATCCACTTCGTCTGGCAACAGGGGATTTCCAGCCTCGTCCATGAACTGGAAAGGCTGTTCGCGACCGGCGACGGGAGAGACCTGTACGTGCTGGAAGCAGTGTCGTGGGTGCTTGCGGCCTTCCGCGCTCCGGAAACGAAGCACCGCCCTCCCTGGCTCCAACCGCTCCCCGCCGTGGAGCTGGCCGAGCGGCTTCGCAGCCTGCCGCTGTTCGGATCCGTCACCATCGACGAGCTGTTCCGCATCTCCGACGCCGGCCGCCAGGTGCGCTACGAGCCGGGCCGTTTGCTCTATCAGGAAGCGCTCATCCCCCAGGACGTGCTGTTCCTGCTCGACGGCCGCGTGTCCCTCCGCATGCCCAGCGGCGAAACGCAGGAGATCACGGCGCCTGCGGCCCTGGGCTTTCAGGAACTGCTCGAATGCAAGCCCCTGACTGGAACGGCTCGCACTACCGAAACGACCGTCTGCCTGACGTTGACCGGAGAGAGAATGGACTCCCTGCTTGCCGACAATACCGGCTTGGTGCCGGGCCTTTTCCGGATGATTTGCCGCGAATCGGGCCGGAGCGAGAGGGTGGTGGTGAAAGGGAATCAGCCGGAACGGCCGGTTCCGGCCGGAAACATCGATCTGAATCCGGTCAACAAAGGGCTGATCCTGAAGACCATTCCGCTGTTTTCCTCCGCCTCTGCCGAGGAGACCATTGCCCTTGCCTCGATTGCGACGGAAGTGCAGCTTGCGGCGGATTCGGAGTTGTTCCGTACGGCGGATCCTTCCGCACTGTACACACTCGTTTCCGGAGAGCTCGTGATCGAGCCGCCGGACCAGGGCCCGGCGCTGCACGCAGGCCCATCCGACATTATCGGCATATACGAGACGCTCGCCGGGATCGCCTTTGCGCATCACGCGCGAGTGACGCGGCCCGGCGTCGCGCTGCGCATCGACCGGGACGACCTGTTCGACCTGCTCGGCCAGCAGCCGGGATTGTTGCGACAGATTTTCAGCGCGCTGTTCCGGAACAGAATCGACGCCGGTGCAGCCGGAGACACCCGCCTTCAGGCGGAGGCCTCTGCAGGTCCTGCTCGCGAACGGGAATGAGGCTGTATGCGGATCAGACCCCCGCGCCGGGAATGCCGGTGAAGGCAGCGGTCTGGCTGCGATAAGAATCGGCATCGCCGGGACATGCCTGGGAGAGGGCATATGACCGTTCCCACAAACCCGCCCCTTCAGGCAGTCGAAGGCTTACTTCTTCCTGAATTCCGGCTCCCGGAACCAGAAGTCGTAGTTCGGCGATCGGCGTTGTGCTGTGGGAAGGATGACAAATCCGAGCCGCTCCTCGGGTACGAGGGCGACGCGTGATCAGAGCCTGATACGGACATTGGCGAGCCCGCGGTGCGCTCAGAGTCTGCGGTCTGGTATCATGATGCCACAGGGAGGTCGGATATGAAACTGGGAGTGATCGAGTACATCGACTGCGCGCACTACCTGCCCGGGCATCAGAAATGCGGTACCCTGCACGGACATACCTACCGTTTTGAAGTGATCATCGAGGGTGAGAACAAGACAGGCATGATCATCGACTTCGGAGACCTGAAGGCGATCTTCCGGGGGATCCTGGGTATCTATGACCATAGGTCGTTCAACGATTTTCTTTCTTACCCTTCGGTTGAGAACATCTGTGAAATGGTCCACAGCAAACTCTCCGAACGCCTGCCCATGCCGTTTACCCTGCGGGTGTGGGAGGGGAAGGGAAAGTGGGCGGAGATGTGATGACACGGTCGGTATGGCTTGACGAAGACAACGCGCCACGCCCCGGCCTGGAGGGGAAGCGAACCGCGGATGCGGTCATCCTTGGCGCAGGCATGACGGGAATCGGGCTGGCGCACTTCCTCGCGGAGCGGGGCGTTGCCGCGCTGGTCGTCGAGAGAGATGTCGTCGCGGGCGGCGCGACGGGACGCAACCTGGGGCTGCTGGTGAGCGGTCTTGGCGAGCACTATGCCTGCAGCATCGAGTTCTGGGGGCGGCAGCAGGCGGCGGCGATCACCCGCTTGAACCTCCAGAACCACGCCCTTGTCTCCGAACTCGTGGATCGTTTCGAGATCGACTGCGGATATCGCCGCGCCGGCAGCCTGACTGCCGGCATTCATGCCGCGGAAGAAGAGGATCTGCGGCGCAGCTGCCGGCTCATGCAGGAGGATGGTTTTGCCTGCACTTTCCTTGAAGCGGAGGAGATGAACCGCGCTCTCGGGGCGCGCGGCTTTTTGGGAGGTGTCTACACTCCGGGGGACGGCGTGGTCAATTCCGTCCAGCTTGTCCGGCGCCTGGCACGGGTGGTGGAAAATGCCGGCGCCGGAATAGTGGAGCGGACTCCCGTCCGTCGCATGGCCCGGGCCGGCGCGGATTGGGTCGTGGAGGCTGCCGGCGGCAGTGTAACGACGCCGCTTCTCTTTCTTGCCTGCAATGCCTGGCTGCCGCTGCTGTGCGGTCACCTGCCGCTGCGGCCTGTAAGGGGGCAATGCTGCGCGTTCGCCGCTCCGGAGTCGAGCCTGCCGGAAATGGCATGTCTGTCCAATTACGGGGCTGAATACTGGCGGCGGGCTGGAGGCTACTGCCTTTTCGGCGGTTTCCGGCGCTTCGGTGGCGCCGGAGAGGAGAGCGATTCCGACCGGGTCACGGAGAACGTGCAGAGCGCGCTGGTAGAGTTTGTGCATGGGTATTTTCCGTTGCTGCAAGCCGCGCCGGTGACGCACCGCTGGTCGGGAATCATGGCCTACACGCCCGACGGATTGCCGTTGGTGGGCCGTGTGAATGGCGAGAAGGATCTATATGCCGCGGCGGGCTACACGGGCCACGGCTACGGCTCTGCCTTCCTGGCAGCGCGCTGGCTTGCGGAACTTGCGCTCGAGGGGAAGGATGAAATACCCGCAATCTGCAGAATCGACCGCCCGATGCGCCCCAGCCCCTCCCTTCAGGAGAGCTGACTCATCCAGGGATCGTGGCAGAGTGGCTACGGGGCCAATAAGACCTCCAGAGCCTCGAAGTGTTTTCGTTGCGGTCGGAAGGCCTGCCTGATTCAGCGCCTCGATACGACATCAGTGGCGGAAATTACTGCTGTTTTTCCAGGACCGGATAGAGGGTGGGGCTGAAGAGGAGCCTTGCCAGATTGCGATTCCTGGCCGCAAGTTCCCCGACCAGGGCGCCTGCGGACCCCGGCTTTGCCTCTGAAAACCAGCCGTATTCGACGTCGATCGCCTGAGCGATCTCGCGCAGCTTCTTGAGGTCCAGCAGCGGCGCCTTTGCCTCTTCCGGCGGCCTGACATTCAAATATCGCGCGAGCTGCTCGAACGCCTCCCTGAATTGCGAATCCATCGCCTCGATCGACGATATTTTCTCAAAGCGGAAAGGCACCTGCGACGGCCTCGCGGGAACGAAATCGATTCGAAACGTATATTCCTCTTTTGCGGGTATGATCCGGCCGTCGGTCGCCCAACGCGCCGAGAGGCGGGCAGCGATGAAATTCGAAACCTCTTCCGTTGTCGTGCGAGAGACTCCCAGGGTCTGGAGAGATGCGGGCAGAGATTCCCAGAGGGGCACCAGTTCCAGGTCGGGCACTGCGGTCGCCGCCTCCATCATGCGCACTTCCGTCGCGAACGAAAGCCAGCGTAAGTCTTCCTTATCCGGCGGAACGTTCATCGGGAGTAGAACAATACGGACCGGAGCGGGAATAGTGGGTGCACTCGGAGCCTTGTTTTTGCGGAAAAGACATCCCGGCTGCAGCAGCAGGCCGGCAACCGCAAGCGCAAGAACGCAGCGCATTGGATACAGCGCTCTCCTGGCCCTTCCGGGCGTTCGGCTCGAGTGCGATGGAAATCTGTGCATGATTGCTTCGTCTCCAGGCAACCTATCTTGCATAAGTGTCCGTCCACTCACCCGTCTGGCCGGCAGGAAGCGCTCCTGCAAGCACTTCCGCCAGGTGCTGCGCCCGGCGCCCGGTCGCGTGCAGAATCTGTTGGCGGCAGGATGTTCCGGATGCCACGATGATCGCATCCGGCGGCGCCTGCCGAATTGCGGGAAAGAGCCGCGCTTCGCCGATCTGCAGCGACAGTTCGTAATGCTCCGCTTCGTACCCAAAAGCGCCGGCCATGCCGCAACAGCCGGAATCCATTTCTTCGGCAACAAAACCGGGAGGCATCTGCAACAGCCGCAGCGATGGGGCCGACCCTGCCAGGCTCTTCTGATGACAGTGCCCGTGAAGCAGAACGGTGCGTGCTGCATCGGAGAACTTCGGCCGCCAGCCGGCGTCCACGCGACGGCCGAGGAATTCTTCCAGGAGCAGCACTTTCTGTGCCAGCAGCTCCGCTTCTTCCGTTCCGAGGAGATCCGGATATTCCTCGCGCAGCGTCAGAATACAGCTGGGTTCGCAGCCCACAACCCACGCCCCGGCCTGCACAAACGGCGATAGGGCCGCAACATTCGTACGCGCGTTCTCCCTCGCCTCGTCCACCAGCCCCTTGGATATCATGGGCCTGCCGCAGCAAACCACTTCGGGGACGACCACCTGGGCGCCGCTGTTCTCCAGCAAGCGCAGCGCAGAGATGCCTACCCACGGCTCATTGTAGTTGGTGAACGTGTCGTTGAAAAGGACAACCTTGGGAGTCCCTTCGGGAAACACGCGGGGCGGGCGCCTGCGCAGCCATCTGCGGAACGTCCGCCGCACGAATGGGGGAGCCTGGCGCGCCCGATGGATGCCGAGGAGCCGGTGCGCAATCCGGCGGAAGAGCGGGTCGCGCAGCAACCAGTTCGACACGGGAACCGCCGCCGAACCGAGCCGGCTGAGGGCGGCGATGTTTCCGAACACCAGGGAGCGCAACGGCGTGCCGTGACTTGCGTTGCGGAGGGCCAGAAACTCATATTTGAGCTTGGCCATGTCGACGTTGGCCGGGCATTCCGTTTTGCACGCCTTGCAGGAGAGGCACAGGTCCAGCGCCTGATACATCCGGTCGCCGGTGAGTTCCTCAATGGGAAGGCTCCCCGTGAGGGCGGCACGAAGCGCGTTGGCCCGCCCGCGGGTCGAGTGTTCCTCGTCGCGGGTGGCCATGTAGGAAGGGCACATGGTTCCGCCGTCGAGCTTCCGGCATGCTCCCATGCCGTTGCATTGTTCGATGGCCCGCGCAAACCCGCCCTCCCGTGTGAAATCGAGGTGCGTACGTACGTCGGCAGCCCGGTAGGCGGATCCATACCGCAAGTGGCTTGTCATCGGCGGAGCATCGGTGATCTTTCCCGGATTCATGATGCCCTCCGGGTCGAAGACCGCCTTCAGTTCCCTGAAAGCGCCGTAAATCCTCTCTCCGAACAGCACGCGGTTCCAGTGGCTGCGCGCGATCCCGTCCCCGTGCTCCCCGCTCATCGCGCCCTTGAACTCCACCACCAGGTCCTTCACGGCCGCCGATATGTCGGCCATTTTCCGTATCCCGGATGGTTCTTTCAGGTTGATGATCGGGCGGATGTGCAGGCATCCGACCGAAGCGTGGCCGTAATACCCGGCGCGCGCGTCGTGCCGCTCCAGAATCCGGCGAAAACGCCGCACATAATCGCCGAGGTGTTCCGGATCGACGGCGGTGTCCTCCACGAATGCGATCGGCTTTGCGTCGCCCCTCATGCTGCCGAGCAGGCCCAGCCCTGCCTTGCGGATCGCCCAGACATTGGCTTGATCCGCCGGCCTTTCGGCGTGGATGAAGGCGTGTCCCATCCCGTGCGCCTTCAGTCTGCTGTCCAGCTGCGCGAGCCTCGCTCCGACCTCCTGAGCGGTCTCGCCGTAGAATTCGACAATCAGGATTGCCTCCGGGTTGCCTTCGATGAACGTCATCTTTTGCGCGAAAGCAGGCTGCAGGCGGGTCAGGTCGAGAAGCATCCTGTCGACAAGCTCGATCGCTGCGGGTTGCATGGGCAGGATTTCGGGCAACGCCTCCAGGGCTGCGATGAGATCGTCAAAATGGAGGATGTCGAGCGCTCTGGCGGCGGGCTCGGGCTCCAGATTCAGCGTCGCCTCCGTGCAGGTGACGAGCGTGCCCTCGCTCCCGGCAACCAGGCGGCATAAGTTGCCGCTGTCGTCCCCCAGGACTCTGTCGAGACCGTACCCGCCCACATGACGCATGATTTTGGGGTAGCGGGTGCGGATTTCATCGAGATTTTGTGCGACGATCCTTTCCACCGCGCCGTAAATGCGCCCTTCGAGACTCCTGAGCGCCGCCTTCCCCTGCCATTCCTTGCGGCTCACCTCGCCGAAAACGGCCCCCTCCCCATTAGCCAGCAGGACGCGCAGCTCCCGGATGTGGTCCCGGGTGATGCCGTAACGGATCGAGTGCGAGCCGGAGGCGTTGTTGCCGATCATGCCGCCGAGGGTAGCGCGGTTGCTGGTGGCTACATCGGCAGGAAAACGCCAGCCCCGGGGCTGTAAGTGGGCATTCAGCCGGTCCAGGACGATCCCCGGTTCGACACGGGCAGTGCGCTTCTCCAGGTCCACCTCCAGGAGGCGGTGAAGGTGTTTTGAGAAATCGATGACTGCTGCGGCACCCACGGTCTGTCCCGCGAGACTGGTTCCGCCTCCGCGGGGGAGAATCGGCAGCCGGTATTGCGCCGCAAGGTCGACCGCCGCCGCGACATCGTCCCGCGTGCGCGGCACCAGCACGGCGAGCGGCTCGACCTGGTAAATGCTTGCGTCCGTGCTGTAAAGCAGGCGGGTGAAGCGGTCCAGATGGATCTCGCCGGCAAAATGCGCGCGCAGATGTTCCGCGAAGTCTCGGATCTGTTCGTCGGCACTCATCGCGGGGAAAGCTTTATCACAAAGACGGCATGCCACCAACCGATTTTCCACGACATCCTCCCCCCTTTCCCTGCCGGGCGCGCCTTTGATTGCCCCGCGGAATCGCCGCGCAAGAATGCTTTTCAATCGGATCCTCGAGCATTTCATGTGAAATAATCCGCCTCTTCCCGAAACAATAATGCCGTGAGATCGGCAGGATGGTTTCCCCGGCAGGGGGATTGCAGACAGGAGGAAGTGTGGACATGGAATCCGCCCGAACGAAGCCGGGAATCGGGAAAGAAACCAGGAAATTCCAGGAAGGCTTCGCGCTCCTGATCGCTTTGATCGCGCTTGCCCTGGTTTCTGCGATCGGCATGTATCAATTCATGATAGCCGCATCCGAGATCCGCATCAGCGACAATTTTGAGAGCTACGTACTGGCGCGAGCCGCCGCCCTGGCCGGCCTCGGGCATGGGCGTGCCTTGCTGCGCGGCCTGAGCTTTGACGACCTGCTCCGGGGACCGGACGGCACGTATGATGCCACACCGGCGGGTCTGGCATCAGCCAGGCGCGCAGCATTTCGCACACCTGTGCCGTGGCCTGCGGCGCGAATGCTGGATATGGCAGATCCCGCCGGCGCCCTGTCCGGCGCCGCCGATGACGGCATTCTCAACACCGGCCGCCACCCGGGTGGAAATGGCGCCGCCCTCATACCCGGAACGGGCATTGCCCTGTCCGGACCGGACCCATCCGGACCGGGAATGCGGATCATCAGCCGGTATTTCGTGAAAGCCTCCGACAATAACGGCGAGGCGAGCGAACTTGCCGTTGATCCGCTCGACAACCCGTTTCTCGACGGGGACGGGCAAATCCTGTTGCGGTCGATGGGGATCGCGCAGACGCTGGGGGAAGAGCTGCAGGGTAAAACGAAGCGTAATTCGGTGACGATGTTTGAAGGAAAGTACCGGCGGACGTCCACCTTCGATCTGGACGCACCCCTGGTTCTGCAGGGAAGTGGCATCGAACCTGCAGAAGGGGAAATGTTCGTGGGGCCACTGTTCTTTGTCCAGGGAGGGCCGGCGAATGCCGGGATCGCTGCGATCGATGCGGAACCGTCCGACGGCCTGGCGCCGGTGCCGCAGATCACGGACTGGATAGCGCGGGGGCAGGAGAAGCAGATTCAGGGAGCAGGCCTGGAACCCTCGGTGCAGGAGATTACCGCGGCAATCCTGGCCAATCCGGACAAACGGCTGTTACTGGACAAGTCGTGGTTGCAGGGCTTCATCCGTGAATCTCTGCCGCAGTTTTCCGACAACTTCTTCTCCGGCCAGCAGATCTGGGCCGGCGCCGCGCCTGCTCCCTTGGGCAGGATTGATCCGGCCCAGGCGCCCGGCGCCCCTGTTCAGGATCCAAAGGTAACCCTGGTAGACGGCGACCTGACCGTCGACGGCAGCCTGGAAGGCGGCGGGCTTCTTGTGGTTACGGGAAGGCTGGCGGTGAAGGGCGGTTTTGTCTTCAACGGTCTGGTCCTGGTTATCGGGTCCGGGGAAATCGATATCGGAGGATGGAGCCGGATTGCCGGCGGAATCTATGTGGTGTGCCTTCCGGCCCTCGATCCCGGCGCCGCCTGGGGAACAGTAAAACTCACGGTACAGGAAGGTGGCCATGTCATTTTCGACAGAGTGGCAATCCGGATGGCGCTCCGCCTGATCCCTCCTGCGCAGGTTGGTTTCCGGGAGATTACCAGCATCATTGATCCCGAAAGCTGATGAGGTTCGAATTCAGCGTCAGTTCGGCAAAATCTGCCGGATCGTTCCGGTGCGGACTGCCCGCGAATGTCGAAAGGCACATATTTCAGCCCTGGCCCCGATTCCCTGCCGGAAAGTAAATATCACGGACCTGAACCTGTGTCATTCAAAGCCCGGATGCGTTGCAGGACCGGCGGGTGCGAGTAGTTCAGAAAGACGTGGAAAGGATGGGGCGTCAGGTTGGACAGATTGTGAAGGGAGAGCCTTTTCAAGGCCTGAATCATAGAGCCGGGATCCCGTGTAGTTGCGGCGGCGTAGCGGTCTGACTGGTATTCGTTGCGGCGGGAAATCATATGCACCACCACCGACAGCACCATTTCCACTGGCGAGTACAACATGCCGAATACAACGAGTCCGGCATACACGGAGGAATGCTCCAGGTAAAAGGCCTCAAACAGCCCAGGATGATGGATAAAAACAGACAACAGGTAGAACAGCAAGCCCATGTGCGCCACGCTGATCACTGTTCCCTGGATGATATGCCTTTTTTTATAGTGACCGATCTCGTGTGCCAGGATAGCGACCATCTCCGGGACCGGGTGTTTTTCGATCAGCGTGTCAAAAAGCGCGATCCGCTTGTTCTTGCCGAATCCGGTAAAAAAGGCGTTGGACTTTGTGGATCGCCTGGAACCGTCCATGACGACGAGGTTTTTAAGCGGGAAGTTCACGGATCGGGTGTAGGACAGGATCGCTTCTTTCAGTTCGCCATCGGGCAGCGGCACGAATTTGTTGAACATCGGCATGATCCAGGTCGGGGCAATGAACTGGACGAACAGCGTGAATACCGTGGTTGCCAGCCAGCACCACAGCCATCCCGAAGGGCCTGCGTATTGGAAAAATGCCAGGATCCCGGCAAGAAGCGGCGCTCCCAGCAGCACGGTGAGCGCGATCGCCTTCAGGATGTCTGACAGATATGTTCGTAGAGTGGTCCTGTTGAATCCGAATCGCTCCTCGATCACGAAGGTGCTGTATGCGCTGAATGGCAGCGACAGCGCCGACCTGCCGGCCGCCAGGATCCCCAGGTAGACCAGTCCGGTAAGGATCGGGTGCAGCCCCCAGCCGCGCACGACGACATCCAGGTAGTTGAAACCCCCGGCAAACCAAAACGCAAGGATGATTGCGATGCCGAAGCTCGATGTGACGAATCCAAACCTGGTCCGGACCCTCGTGTACTCCTGCGATCGTTTGTATGCATCTGCGTCGTAAACGCCCGCGAATTCTCCCGGAAGTTCGTCACGCAGCGCGTTCAGGTTCAGAATCTCTGCGATGAGTTCCACGATGAAGCTGAGGACCAGGCTCGCCAGGACGACCGCAGCATAGGCGTTCATATCGGAAGGTATCTTATCACCGCCTTGTGCGGGAATCCGCGCGAAGTTCCGGTCTTTGACAGACCCTGCTCGGAGGGGGCCCCTGTGCCAGGAGCGATGCGACGCTTTCCGGCTTCGAATCCCTGTCGTGCTCAGGGATGGATCTGGTGCTGATGGGTTTGATTCTTCTTGCATTACAGCACGGAAATCGTGGATAAGGAAGAATCCGGCTTGCCGCGACGAGGTGTTGTTGCCTTCATTGGGGGCTCTGAGGAGCCGGATGGGCCCCATGAGACTTATCGCGCGCAGGCGCCGCCTGCGGCAATGACGGGTGCCTGCCGCCAACAGGGGGAATGCGCGACTGCCATTCCCCCGGAGAGTTTCCGGGAGATGAAACCATGAGACGAGTTGTGGTGCTTGCAGCAATCGCTGCATTGTTCACGCTGGCCGGCATAGTTGCGGGCCAGCAGCCGGGTTCCGACCGGTTGACGGCCGACCTGTTCTCCTCGATGCAGGTTCGGGGCCTCGGTCCGACACTGGTCACCGGCCGCGTGGTCGACATCGAAATCGACCCGAATGATTCGAACACCTACTACGTAGTGTCCGCGTTCGGCGGCCTGTGGAAGACGGTCAATCGCGGATTCACGTTTACCCAGGTTTTTCCGCGATCCGGCGAGGTCGAGGCCTTTTCGCTTTGCTGCGTGGTCGTCGACCCGAAGGACTCGAAAGTCGTGTGGCTCGGCACAGGGGAGAATGCCAGCCAGCGAAGTGCCCATTTCGGCACCGGGCTCTACAAGTCGACGGACGCGGGTAAGAGCTGGATGCGGGTCGGGCTGGAGAAGTCCGAGCATATCGGCAAGATTCTGATCGATCCGCGCGACTCGAATGTGGTGTGGGTTGCGTCGCAGGGTCCGCTGTTTTCCGCCGGCGGGGATCGTGGCCTGTACAAGACGACCGACGGCGGCAAGACCTGGGCCCGGTCGCTGTTCATCAATGACGACACGGGTGTGAGCGACATCGCCTTCGATCCGGCCAATCCGGAAACGCTGTTCGCCGGCACGTACCAGCGCCGCCGGCACGTTGGACAGATGCTCGGCGGAGGTCCGGACGGGGGAGTGTTCCGCACGACAAACGGCGGCAAGAGCTGGGACAGGCTGAAGAACGGGCTGCCCCCCGGTGAGGTTGGCCGAATTGCGCTGGCGACCGATCCCAAGGTGAAAGGTCTCGTGTATGCGTTGATCGACGCGAAGATGCCCGGCGGCGCGCGCGGGCGCGGTGAAGAACCGCCGATGGATGCGGAAGCTCGCGGCCGCGGCGCGGCGCCGGCGGCGCAGGCGGCCGGCGGGCGTGGAGCAGGGCAGGCGGCGGAACCGCCGGCATTGCCGCCTGCGCCGACCGCCGACAACGCACGGGGTTTCTACCGCTCCACTGACAACGGCAACACATGGACGCGGATGTCGGATTATCGAGGCGGCGGTCCCGCTTATTACTGCGAGATCTTTGTCGATCCCCGGCATCCCGACACTATCTGGTCGGTCAACGTCAACTTCCAGTGGAGCCGCGACGGCGGACGTACCTGGACCAACATCGGCATCGAGAACAGCACGGGGGATATGGGAGTCAGCGGCGCCTTCAACGTGCACGTCGACCACCATGAGGTCGCTTTCGATCCAAAAGATCCGAAACACATCCTCATCGGCAACGACGGCGGCGCGTACGAAACGTACGACGACGGAGACACCTGGCGGCTGTTTGCCAACCTGCCCGTCACCCAGTTCTACCGCGTCTCGGCCGGCAACGAGGAGCCGTTTTACACTGTTTGCGGCGGCACCCAGGACAACTTCTCGTTGTGCGGGCCGGCGCGCACCACCCACCTCACCGGCATCCGGACGAGTGACTGGTACATGACCCTGGGGGGAGACGGCTTCCAGAGCCGGCACGA
>JAFNAG010000662.1 GCA_017860135.1 Acidobacteriota bacterium | reverse complement strand
GTTTCAGGCGACATATCATCTGTTATCAGCAGCTGACAGAGGGCACGCAGGGAGGCGCGTCGGCGCCCGGATCAGAAGGCTGACTTGCGAGGAGGCAGCCTGAAGCTCCTATGCTTACCGCCTTCTTCACCCTCGATGCGAGCGGATCTGAAATCAGGCCCAAGGTGGCCAATCTGTCGAAGTTTTCGGCCATCGTGGCTGGAGCGGCCACATCTGCAGCCGCGATTGCATGTGAGGCCAGATCCACGCAGCTCTGGATAGCGCGCTCGAGGTTCAGGCAGATGATTCCTGCCGGTCCATATCCTGCTCCAGCAATTCCGCGGAAGCGGGGGTTTTCTCCCTGATTCGCTGCACACAGTGCCTCAGGGACTCGATTTTTGCGCTGACAACGTCCCTATCCATTGAGATAGCGCTCCCTCCGTTCCGCCAGTATGCGCCGATAGTAGGGCATCATGTCGGCTTCTTCGAAGAGCATGCGTGTGATGAGGCGCGCATACAGCAGTTTGTCCGCGTTCCGCAAAATCGTCCCCTTGGAGAGCGCTTGTTTGAGGATTGGCCCTGACTGCGTCGTCAGGTCGATCAGGTCGACTGCACGGCTGGTAGCAGCCGAAACAGCTTCCATGATGTCGAGCCGTTCTTCCGCAGTCAGCGCTCAATCGGCGGCCACGGACAGGTCAAGGTCGCTCTGCGGGGTAGCTTGCCGGAGGCGGTCGACCTAAAAAGCAGGCAAAGGCGCAAGGCGGGATAGTTTTCGAGGACGTCGAGCAGTTCTGCCGGGGTGTTCATCGGCTCATTCCAAGGAAACCGTCAGGGATTTTCCATACTGGCCCCGCTGGCGCCGCCGCCGCCGTAAGAATGGGATCACATCCCAGAGCCTGATTAATCAGCGCCTGACAACTCCCCCCGCCGGGGGGCGTGGACCTGCGCTCGAAACCCAACAGGATATCGTCGATGCGAATCTTAATCCGTGTCTTACCGGGAGGCTTTGCAACTTCGTTTTCGCGGAGCCTGACGGTATAGATGAAGGACCCGGTTTCCACCTCGGCGGAGAGTGCCGGTGGAATCCTGTCGATCCACTTGACCGCACCGGCGGCGTAGAGCTGCGCAGCCTCCTTTCGCAGTTTCGCCGGGATTTGAGTCGCCAGGATTTCGAGCAGCATCATGTCCGGTCCATTCGCGCTTCGACGAGCCTCCCCGGTCCGGGTATCGAGTCGCGGCCAGTTTGGACCCGGTTAGAATGGGATCTCGTCGTCATCAAACGTGTGGTCCGCCTTGCCGCGACGCGCAGACCGAGCGGGCCCTGGAGCAGGCGGAGGTGGGATTTCCGGCATCTGCGGGATCGACTTACCCGCTTCGAGTGCGTTCGCGATCCCCCGGAGTTCTTCACGCACCTGGGTCAGCACTTGCGGTGGGATCGTGCCGTGCACGAGCCACCTCTCCAGATCGTCGGAGAGATTTACGAAATAGCACACCATGTCTTCGACCTGGCGCATGGGCTCGCCGGCCAACTCCGACGCGTCATCTGCATGAAACCGGCTCTCGCCGTGGGGCCGGCGGGTTTCGTCGGAGTCGGGCGCCCCGCCGAACCGCTTTCGGTAGCACTCCTCGATGAATGCCCCGACCGGGAGTTTCCATTGCTGTTGCGGACTGGGACGTAGACCTGGGAGCTTCCTCGGGTTCATACCCAGAGCGCGCGCCATCTCCATCTGGCGACTGCTGAGCCGGCAGAGCTTCTTCGCGTTCCTCCAATCCGCCTCGTTGGCCGCCCCTTGTCGCTTCGCCAAAGTCATTACCTCACGAGCCCAGTTTTACACCAAATCGCGTCAAGCGTCACCGCGCCGGAGGCTTCGTCCGCAAATACCATGCGTACGAACGGGTGGCGCTCCAGCTGCTCGAAGAGCGGCCGGGCGGCCTCGAAGATCTTCGCGTCGGCAGGGGCGGTAGTCTCGAGTTCCTCGTGGAAGCGCCGGATCGCGAACGCGACGAAGTCCGACAGAATGAAACGCAGGTTGCGGTCATCGTCGGGCGGGAGGCCCTGACGCTGGCCCTCCTCCTCGTGGCATTATTCCAGGAGGAGTGCGAACAGCAGCACGCAGCGAAACCGAAAAAATCGCGCGCTACTGCTTTGTCGCCGAGTACGGGCTCCAGGTGCAGAGCCGCGGCGACGGCCAGTCGCAGGACCTGCCTCGCCAGCGGTTGCGCTTCGGTTCCGAGGGCGAGCAGGCGGTGCCGACCTACCTCCTGGTCCTGGCGGTGGCATCGCTCCTGTACGACCGCACGGACGCCCGCGTCCGGGTCCTCCTGCTCGACGAGGCGTTCCTCGGGATCGACGCCGGAAGGCGGGAGGTGCTGCTGCAGTTCGCCGACCACGTCCTGGTCGTGAGACCGCCCGGTGCCGCGCCGCCGGAGCAACCGTGAGCGCCGATCCCATTCAAAGCCTGAGCGAGCAGATCGCGTCGGACCCGGCCCTGCGGGCCGCAGTGGAGGCCGCACTCGACCGCTGCGACCGCACCGGCTCGCTGTCAGGGAACCCATCGCAGAAGCAGGAGGACCAGCGCAACAATTGGGCAGCGCAACAATTGGGACGATGACAATCCAAGCGTTCACCTTTAACAGCTCCGGTATCGTGATCGTTCCCACACTGCCCCAATTCAGAACCCAGCGGTCGAGCCTGGGGAAAAGATGAGCGAACGCTGCCGCGCCCATCAGAATTCCCGCCGCTCCGCCAACCAGCGAGTCCAGGTAACCGTTGCCGACGGCACCCGCAACCGTTCCCGGACAGTATCCCAGAGTGGCAAACCCGACGCCAAAAATCAGGCCTCCGACTACCGAAGAGCCGACGCTGCCCGGCTTCGGATTCAATCGGGCCAAGCCGAGGCTCCTCATCGCATAGATTCCCACCATACCCGTCACCATGGCCGTGAGCATGATTTTGACGACCGTAAAATCGGTCAGCAGCAACTGGCCCATGATTACATCGTATCGAGTGACCCCCCCCTTCTGCAGAAGGAATCCGAAGGCGATTCCCGTGAGGAGCCCGAGCCAAAGCTGCGCCTTCCTTGATCTGTGCAATTTCTCGAACATGTTTCCTCCTCAGGGAGCGATCACTGTGAAGATCAGTTTCGCCGTCAATATACCGCCGGCAAAGAAG
>JAFNAG010000661.1 GCA_017860135.1 Acidobacteriota bacterium | reverse complement strand
TCGAACCTGCGACCCGCTGATTATGAGTCAGCTGCTCTAACCAACTGAGCTATGGGCCCATCTGACTGGCAGAATTCAACTTAGCAGCTACGCCTTGTTTGGCTTCCCGGGCAGGTGCAGCGAAATCTGCAGGGGGATTTTCCGCGAGTTTTTCCACGGCGTCTCTCAGGTGCTCCTGACTCAAATGAACGTACCGCCGGATCATCTTCGGTTCCTTCCAGCGTCCAAGCGCCTGAAGCGTCCTGTCCCCTGCACCCTGCATCCCCAATCGGCTCGCGAACGTATGCCGGAGAGTGTGCGGGGTGACGTCGGCTAATTTAGCATGCCGGCAGGCGTTTTCAAAGGCCGTTCGGATCGACCTGCAGGGCTGGCCGGATCGGCTCACAAAAACCCATTCGTTCACCGGGGTCTTCTTCAGCCGGGCCAACGCTTCCACGAGAATTTGGTTGATTGGCAGCGTGTCCGTCTGTTTGCCCTTCGCATAGGCGGCCTCAACCGTTAGACAGCCTGCCGCCAGGTCAACATTCTCCCACCGAGGCGTGAGCGCCTCGGCGAGGATGCGAAGGCCGGTGTAGATGCCAACCAGGATGATGGTGCGGAGCGGCTCTTTCGCAGCCGTAACCAGCCGGCTCTCCTCGTCCGGCGTCAGGAATCGGACCTTTCCCTCAGGCTCCTCAAACTTCTTCACCCGTCGTGCCGGGTGGATGCACGTCCGCGGTCAAACTCCCATGGTCCTCGATTGATTCCTAAATCCGCACAGCGCCGGCGCACAAAGCGCGCAAGGCTTCAACCGGCTCCAGCTGAGCGGTTTATTCTGGTTCGGATACTTGATAGACACGGACCCGCCCTGATTCCACAATCCAGAGCTTTCCTACGATTGAGTCGCCGGCCAACGCGCGGGCAAGCGTGCGGATGAGATTCGTCAAATCGGTCGCACTTGGTTTGGACGGAAGACGCAAGACGGCGATGCCGGCGTATTGGCTGGGTTGAAAGCGCAATGGGTTGGCAAAGTCCAAATCCAGGCTGACCAGCCCGCGCCTTTCACGCCGACACGTTTCGATCAGTTCTTCGTCGGTCGCGCCGCCCAATTGTTGGTGGGTAACACTGGAAACGTCGTGACCGGCTGCCTGGAGAATGGAATGCCCGCGTTTTCAAAGATCTTCGTCGAGTTTGAGTCTCATGTTCCGACAGGCTCGAGCGGAACAGATACGTACCGCTCGCGGGACATTTCCGATCCATAGGCGATGCAAGCGCGAATGTCTTCTTCAGTCAATCCGGGATAGCTTTCCAGAATCTCTGGCACAGTGCTGCCGGAAGCCAGCATGTCGAGGATCAGAGAAACCCAAATGCGATGCCCGCGAATACAGGGTTTGCCGGCACACCGTGCCGGATCGATCCATATTCGCTGGAGAAGCTCTTCCCGTGTCATGACCAGAAGCATACTCCGCCCACCGGCTATCCTCAAGCCTGCTCCATCGCTAATCCTGACATGGCGCGGCGTGTCGAATGTTTGGATTTCTTGACGCAGGCTTTACCCGGCCTTGACATGCCGGCTGTATAATACTGCTCAAAATGAGCGCTCCACTTTCGATGGACTGGTTGCGGCGAATCCCCCGCCTGGTGATCCTGTTCGCCGGGATAACCCTGGTGTTCCTTGCCGCGCTTGCCTGGCTGAGCTGGCGGGTCATCGCGCAGGACCGCGCGGTGGAGCAGCAGCGCCGGCTTGAGCGCTGCGAGCTTGCGGCGGGAAACGCAGCCGCACAGCTGACCCGGCAGATGGCGGATCTCCAGCGCATGCTGTCAGACACCGGGGCAGGCCGCCCCATGCAGATTCCGGCTCACGGCATCGCGCTCCTCGTATTCAGGGATGATTTCCTGGAGCAGCAGCTTGGAGCCAGGCTGCCCTATTACCCTGGGCTTGGATTTGCGCGCGAAACGTCCCAGGACCAATTCCGCGCCGCAGAAACTCTCGAATTCACGGATAAACAGCCCCTCAAGGCGGCCGCACTGTACGCGCAGATCGTCGAGCGCCGGGAACCGGATGTGCGCGCCGCGGCACTGGTGCGGCTGGCGCGCGCTTATCGACTGGCGAAGCTCCCATCAAAAGCCATTGAGGCCTATCGGTCCCTCGCCGGAATGGGCTCCGTGACGGTGTGGGGCGATCCGGCGGAAATGCTGGCGCACTTTGGAGCCGCAGAGATCTACTCGGAGGGTGGGGACAGCGCGGCGCTCCTGAGTGAAGCGGCTCTTTCCGACTGGAGGAGGCCCGGGAAGGATGCTGCATGGCCACACCTGCAGTCTGGCGATTCGCGATAATTTCACAAATGCCGTTTGGATTATGGTGAGGCGATGAAAGCGTCTGCTGCAGTGACAGCGGGGAAAGTGGACGAGATAATCCGAGAAATGGTTCGGCGCATCGTTGAGGGATTCCATCCCGAAATGATCGTGCTTTTCGGATCGCATGCGCGTGGGAACGCTGGTCCCGACAGTGACGTCGATCTCCTCGTCGTAATGCCGGTCAACGGATCCAAACGGGATCTGACCATCAGGATTCGCAAGGCACTTGCAGGCATTGGCTTGGCAAAGGACGTGGTTGTGGC
>JAFNAG010000061.1 GCA_017860135.1 Acidobacteriota bacterium | reverse complement strand
CATCTTTATGACAAGATTCGCCGGGGCTGGTTTGCCTCCTTCGAAGGCCAGTCTGTGGTCGAAATATCCGGTCTTTGATACCTGGATCTCGCGGACAGGGGGGTAGGCGAGCAAGAAGGTGAATCGGCCCGATTTTTCCGTTTCGGCCGCCCCTTCAAACTTGCCTTGCGCGCCTCCGGTGCCGAAAACCGTTACCCTGGCACCCGCGATCGCCTGTCCGGACTCGGATAGAACCCTCCCTGCCAGCACAGGATTCTGTTCCAGGACGATTGCAGCGGGCGGAGCCTTCGGGTCCAGCTCAAAAGTGTGCGGAAGGTACCCGTCCGCGGACACGGTGCACTGGATGGGGGAGAGCTCACGGGGCAGGGCGACATTCAGCCGGCCCCGCTGGTCGCTTCCGGCGATTTTGAAAAACCCCGGCGCCGTCGCCGCGGCGTACGGGATGCTGTCGCCGCGGCTATTTTTCACTTCAAACGAGAGGGACTCTGCTGGGGACAGGTGAAAATTGAGCTGCTGGGGCTGGCCGGCCCTCACGGATACCAGTTCCTCCTGCTGGACGTGTCCGGGAGCACAGGCAATCAGACTCACATCCCCATCCTGCAGCCCGTCGAGGATATATTGCCCTTTAGGATCCGTGACCCGGCCTGTTGGAGCCAGAACCATGCTGTCCGCCATCAGCGCGAACAGTGGAGGATTGGCCACCACTGTCGCGCCGCCAATTGGTATCTCCTCCTTGTTGAGGACGAGGCCCACTACTGAAGACTGCGCCGGCCGGAGCTGAAAGTTTCTGACGGCCGAACTCGGATCGCGCACCGGCAGAAACGCGTCGATCGGCACATAACCTTCCCTTTGAACGTGCACCCACAGATTTGCAGGCGCCGAAAGTCGAAACTGGTACCGGCCCTCCTCATCGCAGGTCTTGGTTTGCAATGGCGCGGGCTGCACAAAGTCCGGCGGTGACCAACGCGGCGGAGTTTTGCGCAGTGAGATAATGGCCCCGGCCAGTGGCTCGGCCAGCTCCGAGGTTACCTGCCCGCTCAGGAGGTAGTCCGTTTCCGGATCATGCTCCTGCAGCGCCTCCCCACTCAGAGGATTATAGGAAGGCGCAGGTCGCTGTTCCTGCAAAGCGCCCGGTATTTGCTCTGCTTCCTCCGCTGCCTGCTCCGCCTGTTCCACCGGGCGGTTCGCCTGCGGTTCCAGGAGGAACCATGCCGCAAACCCGAGCGGAATCGCGAGCAGGACCCACAACCAGCGCATTTTCACAGCCATCCCGACCTCCTGCATCCGATTCCCTTCCGCGCAGGAAGCGGATTCGGATCCTTGATCCGACTCATTCTACGCATTCACTGAACGGCTTTGAACCGGAATCTGCGATGCCGCCTACCAGCCAGTGGCGATTCCCACCCGGAACCGTGCTGGTAGGGCAGGGTATCCGAGGGATTCCATGTAATCGCAATTCCGCGCATTGTTCACAACCAGAAACACGTTTGCGCCGGAGAATAGCCGGAAACTCAGAAGCAGATCCAGTACATGATAGGCAGGATTCCGCGTCAGGCCGAGACCCAGGAAGTCGGAGTCGGTGCGGCTGCCGACATAGGTGCCTGTCGCGCCGAATGTCCAGCGACCGGGCTTCCATTGGAGCTTCAGGAACCCCGAGTGCTTTGGGCGCCTAAAAAGCGGCTGCCCCGCCGAGAACACCGGATCGAATGCCCCGTCGTTTTCCACCACCACGGAATCCGTGAAGGAATAGGAGCCCGCCACTTCAAGATGGAAGACAAGTTTTTGCCTGAGTCCGATCTCCACGCCTCTCGCGCGGGTTTTCCCGATATTGAAAAAAGTGCCCGCAAACGTGGTGAAGTCCGTCGTGATGAAACCGATCTGATCGCGGAAGTGGTTTTCGAAATAGGTTACCTCGGCCGCTCCCAGGCCTTCGCCGAAATGCTGCTCGAAGCCCGCATCAAAACTCACCGACTTTTCCGGCTTCAGATCGGGATTGCCCTGGAAGTACGGGGATTGGCTGAATGATTCCACCAGAGTGGGTTCCTTGATCCCGAGTCCGAAGTTGGCTTTGATTCTGGCCAGCCCAAGCCACCCGTGCCCCGGCTGCCGGACGTGCAGGGCAATGGAAAGCCGGGGTGCGGCAGAAAACCCGAAGCTGGCGTTGTCTTCCAGATTCACACCTGCGGCGGCAAAGAGTCGTTTCCCCAGGGACCACTGGTCCTGCACGAATCCGCCGTAATTGTTCCGCACTGCGACTGCTGGATCCGAGAGAGGATCGCCAACGCTTCCGGACTCCCGCTCGTAGTGAGCTCCTGCGGACAACAGATGTGTGTGTGGCAGGGCGAGGTCTGCCTGGTACCCGATTCGATGGCGGAGGCTCAGGTTGAGCGTCTGATACGCGTAATCCTGGAGAACCGGAGAGGTGCTGCCCTGGAAATGCGCGATGTAGCTTCCGGAATCTGCATTTTCGGAAAACTGCCACGAATCCCCGGCGGTATAAAAGAGCGTTTGCGTCCAGGAGGGTGTGGTGCTGTGCGTGAATGTGACCCCTCCTGCGATCCTGCGGTGCCGGTAATACTCATCGGGATCAGGCCGGTGAAACGCCCACTGGCCCGGCACGCCGGCCCGTCCGGTTTCGGCGCGGAACGCCGCTCTCAGCGTACTTCCCGGCGTCGTGCGCAAGCCGAGATTCGCGCTCACGGTAGTATTGTTGCATGATCCGTTTGGCACGTTGTTGTCCGTGTCAAAGCGCGAGAACGTCGCCGAATAATCAAGCTGCTCCCCTCTGCCGCCGATACCGGCTTCGTACTCAAAGGTGGAAAAGGAACCCCCTTGCACAGACAGGAACGGACGCGGCCTCAGTCCTTCGCTTTCCCCGCGCCTCGTAAAAATCTGGATCACCCCTGCCATCGCATCGGAGCCGAAAAGGGCGCTCTGCGGCCCGCGCACGATCTCGATGCGGTCGATGGCCGCGGTGCTCAGGTTGGCAAAATTAAAGCTGCCCCCCGGCTCGTTGACCGGGATGCCGTCAATCAGCACTTTGGCGTAGTCCGACTCGCCCCCCCGGATGAAAACGGAAACAAGCTGCCCGGGGCCGCCGTTTTGAGCAACCGAAAGGCCCGGAACCATGCGCAAGGCGTCCGCGACCGACGAGACTCCTTCCGGCTTCAGCTCCTCCCCACGGAGGACGGTTGTGCTGCTGCCCACCTGGGCCAGTATCGCGTCCGTTCTGGTGGCGGTGACGACGATCTTCTCCTGGATGGAGGGGATGTCGAGTGTGATCGCCAGGGGGGCGATGGCCTCATTCACAACAAGCGGGTGGCTCCGGAGAGGAGCGAGCCCCGGTGCTGTGGCATCGAGGAGGTAGCTGCCGTCTGGAATTTTCAAGGAGAATCCGCCCTGCATGTCCGTAAGCGCCGAGGCAACCATCCCGCCGGTGTGATTGCGAACCTCGATGAAAACCCTGGGGATCGGCGCGCCGCTCCGGTCGACCGCTGTGCCCGTGACCGCGCGCGCCGCTTCCTGCTGCCGGCGCGCCATGGAAGACGCGGCCGGAGACGTTGCCTGGAATGCAAAGGAACAGAGTAAAAGCCAACGCACGAAGTGCATGTTTCTCTTCCTATCGGGTGCTGTCATGAATCGATTCCTGCGTGTTCGGATCCCCGGACGCGGATGACCGGCAGCACCTCAGGCCGGTTGGCGGCGGATGCCCGGATCTCGAAATCCATGCCGAAAAGCCGGCCCAGTTTCTCCCGCGTGATCACCTCCGAAACCGGCCCCTGACTCATGACGGATCCCTCCGCCATCAGGGCGATGCGGTCCGAGAAGGCCGCGAGCAGGTGGATTTCATGAGAAACGACCAGCGTGGCCAGGCGGCGTTCCCGCGTCAGGCGACCGACAAGCGCCATCAACTCAACCTGATAATTGATGTCCAGATTGGCGGTGAGTTCGTCTATCAGGAGGATCTCCGGTTCCTGCGACAGGGCCCGCGCCAGCAGCAGGCGCTGCCTCTCCCCGCCGGACAGATCCGAGACTCGTGTTTGAAGATGTCCCGTCAATTGCACCATGTCCAGGGCTGCCAGCGAGATCTCCTCATCATGCCGGCTCTCAAAGCCGAACAGGGGCATGTGGGGCGAGCGCCCCTGCAGGGTGTATTGCAGCACCGTCAATGGCGCGTCGTCCCCGGGGTTCTGCGGCACCAGAGTAATGTGTTTAGCGACCACCTTGCGCGGCAAGGTTCGCAGCGGTGTTGTGCCTTTCAGAAGGACCTCACCTGCCGCCGGCCTGAGGATGCCGCAAAGCAATCGCAGGACAGTTGTCTTTCCGGAGCCGTTCGGCCCGATGATCCCTGTCACCGTTCCGGGCATGAGGCGCAACGAAAAACCCCGAACCACCGGCCTGCGGTAGGAGAAAGTGACATCCCGGGCTTCCAGCGCCGGGCTGCTGTCGATCCGGTTCATTGACCGCTCCCCCTGCGCACCAGGTAAACGAACAGCGGCGCCCCGACCAGGGCCGTAATGACACCGACCGGCAGTTCCGCCGGCGAAAGCAGTGTCCGCGCCAGTGTGTCGGCCAGCAGCGTGAAAATGGC
The DNA here is from genome assembly GCA_017860135.1 of Acidobacteriota bacterium. GTDB lineage: Bacteria > Acidobacteriota > UBA6911 > UBA6911 > UBA6911 > JAFNAG01. The sequence continues at coordinate 12,611 of JAFNAG010000061.1, read as the reverse complement.
GCCGAATACGAAAACGGCGGGAAACAGGATTCGGTTGTCGCTGCCGAACATCATTCGCCCCAGATGCGGGCAAATGAGACCGATATAGGCGACCGGTCCGCTGACCGAAACGACTGCGCCCGTGATCAGCGAGGCAACGAGATATACGCCTGCCTTTACCCGCGGCACCTCGATCCCGAGAATGGCGGCGTCTTCCTCCCCCGTTGCGATCAGATTCAGGCTGCGTGAAAAGGGATACAGCAACAGAAAACCGGCGAGGACAAGCAGTGTCACGACATAAATCGACGCGTCCACCGGACGGCTGAGGTCCCCGATCAGCCAATAGAAGATCCCGCGCAGATCGGCCTGGCTCGTGCTCGTCAGCAGAATTACATTGATCGAGGACAGGAAGGATGCCAGCACGATCCCAGACAGCAGCAGCCGCTGGGAAGAGTCCGCAGTCCCCCTGCCGCTCCCTGACAGAAAATACACGGCGGCAACCACCAGGGCGGCACCGGCAAACGCCGCAACCGGGCGGCCATATGCCAGCCCCGCGGCAGCCTCTGCTGCGCCCCAGGATGCCGTGAGAAGGGAATAGAGAATGGTCCCGAAGGAGGCTCCCGTGGATACTCCCAGGACGAAGGGATCTGCCAGAGGATTGCGCAATAGGGACTGGAAAGCCGCGCCGGCCATCGCGAGCGCCGCGCCCACGAGCGAACCCAGGCAAACCCGCGGCAGCCGGATCGAAAACAGGATCGTGGCGAACGGCTCCTCCAGCGGAGAACGGCCGGAGACACGTTCCGCGACCAGTCGGATTAAAGTCCGGGGAGGGATCCGGACACTGCCCACGGCGAGCGCGAACAGCGCCGTGCACGCCCAGATCACCAGCAGCACCAGGCTGACTGCCACAATCCGGCGGCGTGAAAGTCCTTTCATTGAAAGCGCTCCGGGTGAAGCTTGCGCGCCAATTCTTCCACACCATCCACGAATCGCGGCGATGGATGCTGCAGAACCTCGCTCACCACATAGACCCTGCCCCGCCTCACCGCTTCCAGGGATGCCCAGCCGGCGAGATACCGGAGGTCCGGCAGTGGGTTGCCTTCGTGGAAGACTGTGAGGATAACATCGGGTTTTTTTGCCAGCACCTGTTCGAGGCTGTACCGCGGATAATATTCTTCGCTGTCTGCGGATATGGAGGCGACGTTTGCGAGCGCCAGGATGTCGTTTTCGAAGGTCTTGCGGCCCGGCGCCAGGAGCGGGTCGAACCATGTAATGAAGAAGCCGCGGTCGGGAGTGAGCCCGGCCAGCCGTTTCCTGATCTCCTGAAGCCGCGCTTTCGCCTGCCGCACCAGCCGCTCCCCGTCTGCAGCACGGTCCGCGATCCGTCCTATTGCGAGCGTGGTTTCAAAGATCCCGTCCACTGACCGGGGGGCGGTAACATACACGGGCAGACCCAATTGCGCCAGCTGATGCACAGCCGCACGGTCGTTTCCGGCGGTCGAGGCAATGACCAGGTCCGGGCGCGCCGCCAAAATGGCTTCGTAGTCGGGCGTGAGCAGTGTCCCCATTTTCGGCTTCCGGCGCACGGCCTCGGGCCAGACGCATTGTTCGGTGACTCCGATCAGGCGGTCGTCTGCGCCGAGGAGGCATATGACCTCGGTGACACTCGGCGCCAGAGAAATGATCCGTTGGGGGTGCGCCCGCAAAACCACACGCCTGCCGATGCCGTCCGTGTGGACCGCGACGGCCCCCGGTGCGCCGGCTGCTTCTGCCTCGGGCGGCTTATGGGAACAGCCTGCAGCAAGCGGCAGCACTGCCAACACAACCAGGAGTGTACTCTCGCAAAAGGCTGACGGCCGAAGATGGCTGCCGGCGCGGAGAGGGCACGATCGAACGGCGGCAGCGGGCTGAAATAAAAATTCCCCGGCTTTCCGAAGAAGATCACGGGGAAGGGGAATTGCATCCATTCCAGGTCTCTTTCTCGCGAAGAGCGACTGAAAAAGTTCGCTGAGGCAGGTTTCCTGACTTTCGGGTCACTGCCGGACCTCTCGCCTTCCCCGTCTTGCATCAACGAGTGGCGGGCGATATGTGCAACGTAAGGCCGCAGAAGCCGGCTCTCCGAATACAGTGGCGGGACCGTGTAGGACTCGCACCCACTTCCCTTTTACCCCCGAAACGGGGCACCTCAGTCAATTTGGCAAAGAACCAAAGGACAGTACATCAATACCACCGGAACCAATCCAGTGCAAAGACAATTCAAAAACGGTCCCGCGTACGCTAGACTGTGCCGCATGATTCGCACAATCGAGTGGCAGGACTCTGAGGTGGTTATGCTCGACCAGCGGTTGCTTCCGCGGCAGGAAATATACCGCAGATACAGGGACCATCACGAGGTCGCGGAAGCAATCCGTGCCATGGTGATCCGCGGCGCGCCCGCCATCGGAGTCGCGGCCGCCATGGGGATCGCCCTGGGAGCTTTGAACGCGACAGCGGCGGCGGATGAGGAGTTTGATGCGCATTTTGAACGTGTCTGCAACGAGATGGCTGCGGCGCGCCCTACGGCGGTGAACCTCTTCTGGGCGATCGATCGAATGCAGGGTGTTTACAGGAATGCCAGGCCCGGAGGGATCGGCGCCGTGTGCGCGGCCCTCATCCAGGAAGCGGTCAGGATGCACGCGGAGGACATCGAGGCCAACCGCGCCATGGGCAGGCATGGCCAGGTCCTGATCCCGGACGGCGCGCGCGTGCTTACGCACTGCAACGCGGGCGCGCTGGCCACTGCGGGCTACGGCACCGCTCTGGGAGTCATCCGCGCCGCCGTCGAAGCCGGCAAACGCGTCGAAGTCTACGCGGACGAGACCCGCCCGTTTCTGCAGGGCGCTCGTCTGACTGCATGGGAACTGCAGAAGGACGGCATTCCGGTTACGGTGATCACGGACGGCATGGCGGGACACTTCATGCAGGCGGGCCGGATCGATTGTGTGATCGTGGGCGCTGATCGCATAGCCGCGAACGGCGACGTTGCCAATAAGATCGGGACCTACTCTGTCGCCGTGCTCGCCAAAGAGAATCGCATCCCGTTCTATGTGGCGGCCCCCACTTCCACCTTCGACCTGAGCATGCCGGACGGATCCCATATCCCGATCGAGGAACGGGGGGCCGAGGAGGTGCGCAGGATTCAAGGGATCCCCATCACTTCCGACGACACGCAGGTTGCCAATCCGGCGTTTGACGTGACGCCCAACAGGTATGTTTCCGCCATCATCGCCGAACGAGGCATCGCGCGCCAGCCTTACCTCGGGAACCTGCGTGCCATGCGATCGGCGAACAGCGAATGAACGACTCGAGTCCGAGCAGCCGCGCTGCGCCTGTCGCAATACATCAGGGGAGAGGACATCGTGCTGGTATTGGGGATTGAATCTTCATGTGATGAGACGGCCGCGGCTCTGGTGGAAGACGGGAGGGCAGTCCTTTCCAACATCGTAGCTTCGCAAGTGGATATACACCGCAGCTGGGGCGGCGTTGTCCCTGAGCTCGCCAGCCGTGAGCATCTCCGCAACATCGGCCTGGTTGTGCGCACAGCCTTTCGGGACGCAGGCAAGACCATTGGTCAGATAGACGGTATCGCGGTCACCCAGGGCCCGGGGTTGATCGGTTCGCTTCTGGTAGGGCTTTCCTTCGCCAAGGCGATGGCGTTCGCATTGGACACGCCGCTTGTGCCTGTCAACCATATCGAAGGACACATCTATTCCGCCTCCATCGAGCATCCCGGAATCGCATATCCCCGTCTGGCGCTGGTGGTGTCGGGTGGCCACACCTCCCTGATCTTCTCTCCAGAGCCCGAACATTATCTTCCTGTCGCCCGCACGCGCGACGACGCGGCGGGGGAAGCCCTGGATAAACTCGCGAAGTTCCTGGGCTTGGGATACCCTGGAGGGCCGGTCATCGATCGATTGGCCGGGCAGGGAGATCCGGAGCGTTACCGCTTCTCCATCCCCAAAATCAGCGACGGAAGCCTTGATTTCAGCTTCAGCGGCTTCAAGACCGCCGCCCTGCGGACCATCGAACAGGCAGGCATCCAGCCCTGTCGGGGAAGAGGAAAACCATCAAAGCAGATCCTCGACCTGGTGGCGAGCTATCAGCGTGCCATTGTCGACACGCTGGTGGCACAAACCCGGAAAGCGGTCTTGCGGTACCGACCTCAATCCGTACTCCTGGTCGGAGGCGTGGCGTGCAACACCCTGCTGCGGCGGACATTCACCGAGGCCTTCGAAGCCGGCGGTTTCGGCTGCAGGGTGTGGTATCCGAGTCCCGTCCTGACGACGGACAACGCCGCCATGATCGCGGCTGCAGGCACTCCGAAACTGGCCAGAGGAGTCCCGGCCGCTCTCGACCTGAACGCCTACGCAAACCTGCCCCTCTGCTAGCGTGCCACACCGGAGGCTCCGCGAGGGCGAAGTCCTGCCCGGAAATGCGAACCGCGAAAACCCCAAAGAGCGCACTTCGAGGTCCGTGAGGTCTTGGCGGTTCATTTAGAGACTGACACCACGGCCTTTGGCCGTGCAATCCTGAAAGGCTCCGCCGTTCCGGCGTTTCATTGCACCGGCAAGATGCGCTCAATACAACGGGACATCTAATTCGGGATCGGTTTCGCAACCGGATGATTTGCGAACCACGAGCGCATTTCATACGGCGTGATCCGCCTGCGCTTCTGCAAATGCTTGCGCCGGCGCCATGCATGCGGGATTGCCTTGCAGATCAGCGGCAAAGCCCGCAGCGAAGCCGGTTCGCGCAACAGGACGTACCCGAAAGCAGCTGCATCGCGCAGGGTGATCGGCAGCAGGAAACGGGCATAAGTGGCCGAATCCATGTTGTTCAGGCGCAGCAGGAAGCGGTTCTTGAAGGAGTGCATATTGATCGCGGAAGGCAACTGGCTGCGGCGTTCGGGCAGGACCCGGCGCACGTGAAACCCGCGCGCCTCCGGCACGTATAGGCAGGACCAGCCAAGCCACTGGGCGCGCCAAGCCAGGTCGGCGTCTTCGCGGTAGGCAAAAAACATCTCGTCGAAATATTCTGCCCCCATCCTCACGTCTTCCAGCATGCTCCGGCGATAGAATGCGGCGGCGCCGGATGCGCCGAAAACATACTGGGGCGTCTCATACTGACCCTGGTCGGGTTCCCCTGAGCCGCGGTCAAGGTGTCTCTGGTTGGGAGTGAAATAGATCCCTGTGGTGTCCAGGATCCTGCCGGCCGATGCCGGCGGCGTGTCCTTTTCCCACCGCCACAATTTGCCTGTGGCGGACCCTGCGGCCGGACGCTGATCCATCGCCTGGACGAGGACTGCCAGAAAGGAGGGCTCGAGCACGACATCAGGATTCAGGACCAGGACGTAATCGCCCGGGTGGGAAGCGATGACCCGGTTGTGTGCGGCGCAGAAGCCGATGTTCCGGCCTGAACAGTGGATCGATGCTTCGGATCCGGAGAATTCCTGCGCCAGGGCGGCCGAATTGTCCGCCGACGCGTTGTCCCAAAGGCAGAGCGTATAGTCCCGGCAGGTCTGCGCCTTCAGGCTCTCGAGACACTCCTTCAGATGAGGGGCCGAGTTCCAGGTGACGATGCTGATCAGGACTCGCGGGCTCATGCTGCCCCCTCCCGGGCGGTGCGGAGACGGCGCGCGGTTCTCCAGAAACAGCGAGCCGGCGAAATTTCCGGACCCTGGCCACGATGGATGCCCAGGGAGGCCAGCAGGGCTCGCAGATACAGACCGGTGATCACGAGACGGCGCACCCGCGCGGCCGCCGAATTCCCATGATGTTTTTCGAAATATCGGATCTGATTCGAGTGGTAATACTCCAGGAATGCTTCCGGCGTGATGCTGCGCAGGCTGACACCTCCGGAATGCAGGAAGCGGGCGCCCGGCTCGAACGCGATGCGTCCGCCGGCATCGCGAATGCGCCTGCACAGATCCACATCCTCGAACCAGGCGGGCCGGAACCTCTCGTCAAAGCCATGCAGCTCTTCGAGAACGTCACGCCGCACCATCAGGCAGGCCGCCGCCGGCTGTTCCACGTCACTGGGGGTGTCCGGATCCCAGTCGTGCATCCGATAGGCGAGCGTCCAGGGATTTCGCGGCCAGATCTCGTCGAGCAGCAGCATCTCGGCGGCGACAGCCCCGACGGTGGGAAAGGCACGCACGTTGAAACCGCGCTGCGCCTTTCCCTCAGGGTCCAGGAGGCGGCCGCCGACTGCCCACACTGCCGCTTCGCGGTCGAGACGTCCGCTCAGGCTCGACACTCCCGCCGGAAGGCTTTCCGTATCCGGGTTCAGGAACAGGATCCGCTCTCCTCGCGCCGCCCGCCAACCCTGATTGTTTGCCCGCGCGAAACCCTCGTTGTTGCGGTTCCGCAGCACTGTAACCGGCTCATAATCTCCTGACAGGAAGTCCAGGCTGGAATCCCCGGAACCATTGTCGACAACCACAACCTCGCAACCGGGGGCGTGCATAAGTAGCGATCGGACGCACCGCTCCAGATACGGTCCCGAGTTCCAATTGACGATCACGATGGAGACCATGTGAAATTCGTCCTAGAACAGCCGGAAATACCATCTCAGGAAACGGGACGTGTGCTGCTTGTCGGATGCAAAGTCCCGGCGCGCCATGGCTTCGGATGCCAGGATCGAATGCCACATCTCTGCCGCCGAGGACTGCCAGGCGAGCCGAAGCATGCGGCGATCCTCGAGGATGCCTCGTGCCAGCGGCAATGTGCCCGCCAATCCACGCAGGTAACTCAGCAGCCGTCCACGTCCGACCGCCCGTGCAAGCCAGGACGCCTGCGCTGCGAGGATCATCGGCAGGCAGCGCCAAAGGATGCGCCCCGGAAGGCTTTTGAGCAGCAGGAGGATCGAATTGCGCGTGCGCAGGCGCACAGCAAGGGCGGAGAACTCGCCGCCGCTGGTGGCGCCTCCGATGTGAAGCACCCTTGCCCCGGGCACATAATAGCCGCGCTTACCCGCAGCCTGGAACCTCAGCCCGAGGTCCACGTCCTCCAGGTAGGCGAAGAAACGCTCATCATACCCGCCGGCTTCCTGCAGTGCCGTCTTCCGGTATAGCGCCGCGCAACCGCACGCGGAAAATATCGGGCCCTCCCGCTGGTAATCGGCGCAATCCGGAAGCTCCTGCCCCCGGCGGTAGCCGATGCCGGCACGCAGGAAACAATCCCCCGCGCTGTAGATCCGGCTTCGATCGCGGTGCTCCAAGATGCGGCATGCCAGATACGAGGCATCAGGATGCCGCCCGATCGCCGCAACACACTCCGCGAGCCAGTCCTCTGCAGCCTCCGTATCATTGTTCAGGATCGCGACCCAGCCGCCACGCGCCTCCGCAACTCCACGATTCACGGCGGCGGCGAATCCGAGATTCTGTTCCTGGCACAGAATCCTGGCCGAGGGCGCAACATTCCTCACGATGTCGAGGGACCGGTCCCGGGAGGCATTGTCCACCACCAGCACTTCCATGTCCTGATACGTCTGCAGCATCAGTGATTGCAGACAAGGCCCCAGGCACGCCGCGCCGTTGAAGTTCGGGATCACGATGGAAATGAATGGCCTGCCCGGCTGCCGGATCATCAGCGGATTATAAAGCAGTTCGGCTGGGCGCGGAATACACCAAACCCAAGGGAGGCGATTCCCCTTGACACCTTCCTGCGCAGACCATATTTTCGTCGGGCGGCGCCTGGGGCATTTCTGAAAACCCTCCTGTGCCCGATGATCGCGCCGAGGTCAGGGGTCCGATGGCGGAAATCAAACTCTCCGTAGTCATTCCGGTCTACAACGAAAAGAATACGATTCTGGAAATACTCAGGAGGGTGCGCGAATTCGGCGTGCGCAAAGAGATCATCGTTATCGACGACTTCTCGGCCGACGGAACGCGCGAAATCCTGCAAGGCTTGTTGCCCGCGGAAGACCTGAAAGTCGTTTACCAGCCCCGCAACATGGGGAAGGGCGCTGCCCTGCGCAGCGGTTTCGAGCTGGTCACCGGTGACGTCGTCGTGATTCAGGATGCGGACCTCGAGTACGATCCAGCGGAATACTCGACTCTGATCCAGCCTATCCTGGACGGGAAGGCGGATGTCGTCTACGGTTCCCGCTTTCTGGGAGGTCCACACCGTGTCCTCCTGTTCTGGCATTCCGTAGGCAACCGCTTCCTGACCACCCTCTCCAACATGCTCACCGACCTCAACCTGACGGATATGGAAACCTGCTATAAAGCCTTCCGGGCCGACCTGCTCAAGGAACTGCGGCTTCGCGAAAACCGGTTCGGTTTTGAACCTGAATTTACCGCAAAGATCGCCAGGGCGCGATGCCGGGTGTATGAAGTGCCCATTTCGTACAGCGGTCGGGACTACTCGGAAGGGAAGAAGATCAGCTGGAAAGACGGTATTGCGGCCCTCTATTTCATCCTCAAGTACCGATTCTACAATTAACCGGATTCTTCAACGACCGAGCAGCCGGATTGCGGCCTCGTATACCGTACTTGCCGGGACCGCCTGCATGCAGGTCCGCGGTTTGGGGCACACGCTGAGATAACACGGGCTGCAATCGAAATCGGAGATGATCTTCGCGCCGCGCCCGTAGAGTTCGATTTCCTGAGGGCAGGTGGCGCCCAGAATCACGAGCGTGGGAATTCTCAGGCCGATTGCCATATGCATCGCCAGCGTGTCGCCGGTCACCAGCAAATCCAGGTTGGCGACGATGCCGGCGAAGTGCCGCAGGGAATGGTGCGTGCCGGCTTGCAGCGGGGCGCGCGCGGCCGCGCCAGCGATGCGTGCGTTGCGCTCCGCCTCCGCGGGTCCTCCCAGCAGAAGGACCATGGCTCCCGGGATTTCAGCAAGGAGGCCGGCCAGTTCGGCAAAGCCTTGCTCGGTCCATTTTTTGGTGGCAAAGACATCCGCCGCACCGGTGTTCAGCCCTATTTTCAGATCTTCCGGTGCTGCTCCCAGAGTGCACAGAAAATCGCGTCCTTCCGCAGTCTCTTTCGAAAGGTCCGGCAGGACATATTCTACTGGAAAGGGATAGGGGAGTCCGGCACATTCGAAAATCAGCTCGGGATATGTCTTGACGTTGCCGCGAAATTTCAGCTCGTCATCGATTCCCAGTGCGAAAGCATACTCGGAATTCGGACTCAGGGGGATGACGTTCCCGTATCTGCTCATTCCGAAACCGGCCTTCTCAGCCGCTCGAATCCTCATCGCCAGTGCGGTCGCCTTTGGTTCCTTGTCGAAGCAATAAAGCTGGTCGAAGCTCTCCTGCTCCAGCTGGAGCACAGATTCGAGACTGTAAGCCATGAGCCGGTCGATTTCATTCACCCCTTCCAGCATCGGAAGTGCTTCCCGTTCGGTAAGCCACGTGATGTGACAGCCGGGATGGGCGCCACGGAGGCCGCGCAGGAGCGGAGTCGTGCGGATCACATCCCCGACCGCGGCGAGCTTGATGACCAGGATCCGTCTTCCGATCAGCTGGTAATGGGGGCAGTCCTCGCAGACGCGGCGGAACTTGCAGGGTTTGTGCCCGAGGAAAAACCGGCAGTCGTAATGAAAAATCATAAGATCAGCGAACAGTCTTCATGGCGCCCCGGCGAAGCCGGAACCAGACCATCAGCAGCCACACCAGGCGAAACGGCAATACCACGACCTTTATCGGCCCAAGAAGCAATGCGTGGATTCTTCCCGACAAAGCCTCCCGGCGGGGTCTGTGCGGCTCGTTTCCAACAGCGCCACCTTCTGTTTCCATCCGCGACGAATCCCTTCCGGCAACATCACAAGAATCCCGCCGATTTCATGGCCTTTTGGATCCAGCGGCCTCGAATTATGCGGCCGCCTGGCTTTGGATATGAAGGTCCATTTTACCCCGGAGGATTCCGTATCGCCATTCATATGCAAAGGGGCAACGAAATGACGCTCCAATCCGCACACACATATACTCCGAGAAGCAGCTCGTTTCGACGTCCTGGTCACGCGGAGCAGCTGATCCCGGCAATGGGCATGGCGCGAAGAGAGTCCGATCGGATAAGTCCCTCATTGTGTATTGATTGACTCCCATCACGGCGCCGGTGGCGGTAGCAGGTTCCATCGAATGAATCGCCAATCGCGCGTCGAATCCGTGGCGCCGGTTTGCCTGCCGGTATCAGGGCTTCGCCACGATCAGGTACAACCGATCCGCGGCGGCCAGATAGAGCGCGTCCCCAACCAGTGCCGGTCGTGAATAGAGCGCGGCGCTCATCTCGATCCGCGCCAACTCCTTTTTCTGGCGACCCGTTCGCAACACGGTCATGACACCATCGGTGTTCCCCACATACAACCGGTCATGCGCCGCCAGCAGGCAACCCCAAATGGGCGCATTCGTTTCGTGGGTCCAGACGACCGCGCCCGTGGCGGCGTCCAAGCAGTGCACCACCCCACCAAGATCGCCCACATAAAGCAGCCCATCTTTGAATATTGGCGTACCCACCACGCGACCGACCTCGCGACAGGTCCAGAGTCCCCTGGTGCCCGTAACGTCCCCCTGCCCGTTGGGACTGACCGCATGAAGCAGGGACGGCCCGTCTCCATGCGAAGGGTCCTGCCCCATGGCAATGAAGACTCGGCCATCGCCGTAAACCGGCGCGGCTATGATCGAACTGCGCGAAAAAACACCGGGACGCGGGAACCATCGAGCCCCCGGAGCATTCCCGTCAAATCGCCAGAGCTCGCGTGCCGAACCCGCATCGTAGGCACGCAACCATCCGTCACCCCCTCCAAAGAGCACCTGTGTGCGGCCGTTCACGGTCGCAGCCGCAGGACTGCACCACTGCCCGTGCAGCACGTCCGCGCCGGGCCCGACAGCGCGCCAGACCACATCGCCGGACCGCCTGTCCACCGCAATCAAACTAGGCGCTCGCGGGGACGGAACGCGCGTGTGTCCCTCGTTTCGACCGTTGGACGTGGAGACGATCAGCAGATCGCCCATCGCCAATACGTCGCTGTTCGAGGCTTCATGTGGGAAGACGCCCAGTCGCCCGCACATGTCCAGCTCCCAGACGATGTCGGCCGCCTGGTCATCCCGGAACCGCTCATCTTGGAAGGGGCCGTCGTTCTCGTCATCATAAAACCCCTGCGTGTCCAGACAGCGGAGCTGACACTCGGCGGTTACATAATACAATCGGTCCCCTTCGACATGCGGCGCGCTGGTGGTCGAGGGGAGCAGAAAATCTCCCCACCCCCGGTTCACCCGTGGAGCCGCATCCTGCCAAAGGAACGCACCGTCCGTCGCTCGAAACGCCAGAAGCACGCCGCACTCATCCCGACAGGCCCGGTTCATCTTCTGCGCGTTGTCGGTCCCCACGTATACTATGCCGCCCGAGACCACGGGGCGCCCATACGTCTGGTCCCCCAAGCCAACGCTCCAGTTGATATTCCGGCCGGTTCTTATGTCCCAATCGTCCGGCGGATTGCCTTTGCCGCCGGCAAGATCCCGCGCCGCGCCACCCGCCTGTCCCAACAAGACGGCCGCTTCCTGGACCTGACTCTTCCCGGACAGCGCGGAATAGGCTGCATTCGCGACCGGCGAGGGGCCCGTGATCTGATGCAGCGCCCATTCCGCTTCTGAGCGCACCGCCGGATCGTTCGCGGCCTCTTGCAGCGCCGCAAGAACCGCCTCCGTCTTCGATCCGATGCTCCCCAGCGCGCCGGCCGCACATATGCGCACGTAAAGAAACTCGTCCTTCAGAGCCTCCATCAGGTCCGGCACGGCGGACACTGCGGGCGGCCCGACGGCCGCCAGCGCCTCGCTTGCGGCCCAACGCACACCGGGATACGGATCGCGAAGGGCCTTCGCCAGATCGGGCGTCGCCGCGGCCGCATCCGGGCCAATGGACGCCAACGCCTCCGCGACATAAAGGCGGACCAGGGGATCCCGGTGCGCAAGCGCCTTCACCAGTTGCGGCACCGACGGGCAGGCCCGTCCGCCCAACGCACCCAATGCACGGGCGGCATTGCGCGCCACCAGCGGGTCCTCGTCACTCAAGGCGCGGATCACCGCCGGTTGCGCCGGTTCCGTGTCGGGCGCAAGATCAATCAGCACACTGACGGCTTGTCGACGGATGGATATCTCATCCCATCCCAGCAACTCGGTCAGCAGCGGAAGAGCCCCCGGACCGATGCGGTGGATGATCTCGAACGCCTCCCGACGCAGCCCTTCATCGGTATGGAGCAGAAAACGTCGCAACAGAGGCCGGGATTCTGCGCCGCCCTGCACCAACTCCGCCGCGGCTTTCTCGCTGACCTACATCGATTCCTGGTCGAACACCTGCATCGGCGACGCAACGAGGCATGCGCCCAGGAAACACAAACCAACCCTGATCATCCCCGGCTTTCCTTGGTACAAACCTGAGATTCCATTGCCCATGTATTGGCAAATCCCGCTTCTTCTTTTGAAATCCCCTCCACACGATTGTGGGCGAACGTATTATCGCATTCCAAGTCTGCGTTTATTAGGTATTTCCCTATATCAGCGGGTTTTCCAGCGCGGTTTATGCTATTTTCGCTCCGTGCCTGGAAGTGATTTCGCTTCATTGGCAATATTTTGTTTAGCCGGCT
>JAFNAG010000249.1 GCA_017860135.1 Acidobacteriota bacterium | reverse complement strand
ACTTCATCCGCCGGTAGCGAAGGGCAGGCTGCACCTCCGGGAAGATGCTTGACTGTCCGGGACAGCGTTACCATGCTCGTGGCCAGTTCTGGTGAAGCACCGCTTTGACTTTGGCGCCAACCCAGAGGGCGGTGACGCCGGGCCTATTGAGCGAAAGCGAGGCTTTGCTGACCTCGTTGCGGGCTTCGTAGATTTCCCGCTGGCGCGGGCTGAATCTGCCGTGCGATTCTGTTTTGGGGATCGGGCGGGATCGGGCGCTACACGGTTTCCTGCGCGGTGCGCGCGATGATCTCCTCCTGGTGGTAGACGTCCAGGTCGACGAAGTAATCGCTGTAGCCGGCAACACGCACCAGCAGATCCCTGTAGTTGTCCGGGTGTTTCTGCGCGTCGCGAAGGGTTTCGGCGTCCACGACGTTGAACTGGATGTGGTGGCCGTCGAGCCGGAAATAGGTGCGGATCAGCGCGGCCATCTTGGCCAATCCTTCGTCCCCGGCGAGCACGCCGGGGAGGAACTTCTGGTTCAGCAGCGTACCGCCCGACTTGAACTGGTCCATCTTGCCGAGCGACCGGATCACCGCGGTCGGCCCGCGCCGGTCGGCGCCGTGGGAGGGCGAAGTGCCGTCGGACTCCGGCAATCCGGCAAACCGGCCGTTGGCGGAAGCTCCGAGCTTCTTGCCGAAGTAGATGTGGCAGGTGGTCGACAGCATGTCGAGGTGGTACTCGGTCCCCTTGGTGTTGGGCTTGCCGTCTATCGCGTCGTAGAGCGAGGCGTACACCCGCCGCATGATCGAGTCGGCACGATCGTCGTCATTGCCGAAGCACGGCGTCTTGTTGACCAGGGTGAGGCGCAGCGCTTCCTCGTCCGCGAAATTGTTCTTCAAGGCTTTCAGCACCCGGTCCATTGTGAAAGTCCTGTCCTCGAACACGTGCTTTCTGATGGCGGACAGGCTGTCGGTGATCGTGCCGATGCCGACACACTGAATGTAGTTGGTATTGTAGCGCGGCCCGCCGTTGTAATAATCCTTCCCGTTCCGGATGCAGTCCTGAATCACGACCGACAGGAAGGTCGCCGGAGCGAAATCGGCGAACATGCGTTCGATGTAATTGTTGATCCGGATCTTCAGATCCACCACGTAGTGGAGCTGGCGGACGAAGGCCTCGTATAGTTCATCGAAGTCCCGGAAGGATCGCGGATCGCCGGTCTGCGGAGCGATCTGCCGGCCGGTGAGCGGATCCACGCCGCCGTTGAGCGCCAGTTCGAGGATCTTGGGAGTGTTCAGGTAGCCGGTCAGCACGTAGGCTTCCTTGCCGAAGCAGCCTGTCTCGATACAACCGCTGCAGCCGCCCTCACGCGCGTCTTCGACCGTTTTGCCGAGGCGCACCTGCTCGGTGATGACCTCGTCGGCATTGAACACCGACGGATAGCCGTACCCTTTGCGGATCACCTTGCAGGCAGTCTTGAGAAAGTGGTCCGGCGTCTTGCGGCTCAGCTGGATGTTGGCCTGCGGCTGGAGGAGGTGCAGGTCGTCGATCACTTCCAGGATGATGAAGGACACCTCGTTGACCGCGTCGCTGCCGTCCCGCTCGAGACCCCCAAGATTGATGTTGGTGAAATCGTTGTACGTGCCGCTTTCAGCTGCGGTGACGCCCACCTTGGGTGGAGCCGGGTGGTTATTGAACTTGATCCACAGGCACGAGATAAGTTCCTTTGCCATGTCCCGGGTCAGCGTCCGGTCCTGCAGTCCCTTTTCGTAGAAGGGGCGGAGGTGCTGGTCCAGGTGTCCGGGATTCATGGCGTCCCAGCCGTTGAGCTCCGTGATCGTGCCCAGGTGCACGAACCAGTACATCTGGAGCGCTTCCCAGAGGTCGCGCGGCGCATGGGCCGGCACCCAGCGGCAGACGTCGGCGATCTTGAGCAGCTCCTTCCTGCGCACCTCGTCCGCTTCTGCACCGGCCATTTTTTCGGCCAGGTCCGCATGCCTGCCGGCAAAGATGATGGCGGCGTCACAGGAATGGTCCATGCCCTTCAGCTGCTCAGCCTTTTCAGCAGCCTCGGGATCGTTCATATAGTCGAGGTTTGCCAGGCTCTCCGCGATCTCCCGCTTGTAATCGAGCATCCCTTTGCGGTAGATCTCGCCGTCGAGCGTGGTGTGGCCGGGAGCCCGCTGCTCCATGAACTCGGTAAACAGGCCCGCTTCGTAGCAATCGATCCATTCGCGGGGGATGTTGCGGAACACCTTGCTGCGCATGCTGCGGTCCTGCCAGTATGGAATCACGATGTCCCTGTAAGCTTCGATGGCCTCCCGTGCGACCGCGTACGAAGTCATTTTCCGCGAGTTGAGGATCTCGAGATCCTCCACCGTGTGGCAGTTCAATTCGGGGTACGTCGACACCGCCTTCGGCGCAGGCCCGCGTTCCCCGGCGATCAGTTCGCCGGGGCCGATGTAAATGGTCTTCCGCTCGCACTGATACTTGAAATGGAGCCCCCGCATGACCGGGATCGAATACTTGCCTTCGTTCTCGCGGTAAAACTCGGTCAGCAGCACGGCCCTCTCGTGCGAGATGGACGGCCGCGCCTCATGGCTGGATTGTCTGAGCTTGCGAATTCGTTCGTTCATCCTTATTATCGCCTCCCACGGTCACGCACAAACCATACCCTCTGAGCGCCGCAGCAATCTCGCTGAGCCGTGCCGGATCCGGAGCCTGGACCTGTCCCAACCGGTAAGGGAATCCGAACCGTTTGTATTTGCTGCGCGCAACATCATGATACGGCAAAATGTCGACGGAAAAAACCCTGTGCAATCCCTGTAAAAACGCGCCCAGACTTTCCACATTCTTCCGATCGTCGTTCACGCCAGGAATCAGGGGGAACCGGATCCGGATTGCGACGTTCCGGCAGGAGAGGGCCCTGAGATTCTCCAGAATCGGTTCGTTGCTCACACCTGTAAACTTTTCATGGATCGCCGGATCCATGTGCTTCAGATCATACAGAAAGAGCTCCGCCTTTTCGGCCACCCGGAGCAGGATGGCCCGGCTTGCATACCCGCAGGTATCCACCGTGCGATGAATGTCCTGCCCGCCGCACGCCTCCAGAAGCTCGAGCAGGAATGCCGGTTGCATCAGCGGCTCTCCGCCCGAAAAGGTCACACCGCCGCCGGACTCATCGTAAAAAGACGTATCCTTGGTCACTTCTTCCATGACTTCCCCGACCGTCATGGATCGTCCCACAACTTCCCGGGCATCCGCCGGGCAGACTCCGGCGCACCCGAAGCATTGCCGGCACAGAGTCGCGTCGGTGGCCGGCCCGTCGTCCGAGAGCGAGATCGCATGCGCAGGACAGGCCTCGACGCACAGGCCGCAGGCAATGCACCGGCCCGCACGCAGCGATAACTGCGGCTCCCGTGCCATGCTCTCCGGGTTGTGACACCACCAGCAGCTCAAAGGACAGCCCTGCAGGAACACGGTGGTCCGGATACCCGGCCCGTCGTGGATCGCATAGCGGCTGATGTTGAAGACAATCCCCGAGGTCAAGACAGTCCTTTCCTGGCTCCTAATACTTAAGAATGTTATTTTATCACAAAACGCCGCTTGTGCGGAGCACTTTCCTGCTGGCGTTTCCCGATCCCTCCAAAATCAATCTGCCGGGAAGGCGCACGCCTGGCTTGGCCCGCACAGACAGGCGGTTCCCCTCCTCCTCGGGGCCGGAATCGGAATCGCCATCGGGATCGAAATCATGTCGCGTTCGACAGCAAAACTGCGGCCCCCGGTTCTGCATCGTTTTCGATTGCGATTGCGACCCCGATATCGACCGCTATTCCGCGGCAGGGCGCAAATACTGCCGCTTTCGCCAAACACCGGAATGGCAGAGCCTTCAGCGTAACAAGGCCGGCACCTCCCACCCCCCGCACAGTTCTTTAGCATCGGAGGCATCCGGATGGGGCGCCATACGGCGGTGCCGGAGGGTGGAGGCGGCAGCCGGAATGCCCAGGCGCAGGCTTTGCGTCAGCAAGGAACCAGATAATTCGACAAGATACGCTGGCAAGGGAAGGCAACCGTTCCATCCCAGGACATTCGAGGGGATGACGAACGGCATTCATTCAGCGGCTCAAACCGATGGGCCGGGAACGGGGACCGTTCACAAAATCAGGGTTCACACCTATCTCCTGCTGCCTCAGTAACTTGCCTCACAGGCGGCCATAGGTTCTTGACAACACCGGCTTTTTATGGGAATAGGAGGTCATGAGAACCGTCAAGGTGCAACTTCTGCCGCTCCTGCTTCTGGCTTGGGCCTCCGCTCAAGAGACTCCCATTCTGCCGGTGTTCACCGACACCACGAAGCAAGCCGGGATTTCATTCGAACATTGCCTGGGAGACGATGAGATCAGCTCCATCCTCGAAGCTACCGGCTCGGGCTGCGCGTTCCTGGACTTCGACGGCGATGGCTTGATGGACCTCTACGCCGTGAACGGCCGCTATCAGGAAGGAATCAGCGACCGGGAATCCCACTTCAAGACCGTTCGAACTACCAGCCGCCTGTACCGGAACAAAGGCAACGGGACCTTCCAAGATGTTACGGAGAAGGCGGGTGTAGGGGCTTCCGGATACGGCATGGGAGTGGCGGTCGGCGACTTCGACAACGACGGCCATTCGGACATTTACGTGACGAACTTCGGCAAGAATATCCTCTATCACAACAACGGCAACGGCACATTCGCCGACGTCACCGCAAAGGCCGGGGTTGCCTGCGGTCAGTGGACCGTGGGCGCCAACTGGGTGGATTACGACAAGGATGGATACCTTGACCTGTTCGCCGGCAACTATCTCGAGTTCGACAGCAAGTACCGGCTTTTCTACGAGGCGGACGTGTACCCCGGCCCCCTGGCGTACCCCGGGCAGTTGTCGGCCCTCTATCACAACAATCGAGACGGGACCTTCACTGACGTCAGCGCAAAAGCGGGGATAAACAAGAAGGGCCGAGCCATGGGAGTCCTGGCGGCGGACTACGACGACGACGGTTGGTCTGACATCTTTGTCGCTAACGACGCCATGCAGAACTATATGTACCACAACAACGGCAACGGCACATTCACGGAGGCCGGAATAGAGTGCGGTGCAGCGTTCGGCCAGCACGGCAATGCGGTCTCATCCATGGGGGGCGATTTCGCCGACTTTGATGGGGACGGCAAGCTCGACCTCGTGGTGCCGGCCATGAATTACATCGGGATTTTCAGGAACCTGGGCCGCGGGCTCTTCGAGGAGATATCAGTCCCAACGGGTGTGGCGAGGGTAAGTGCCCAGTTCTGGTCCTGGGGTGGCGATTTCATGGACTTTGACAACGACGGCTGGCAGGATCTCGTCATCGCAAACGGAGATGGTCACCGTCTTTCGGAGAAGCAGGAGCAGCTTCTCATGAGAAATGTCGCGGGATCTTCTGGACAACGCGTATTTGTCGATGTTTCCAGGTCCGCCGGTCCTTACTTCGACACGAGGAGTGTGGCCCGCGGCCTGGCTACCGGCGATTTCGACAATGACGGAGACCTGGATTTCTTCGTGCTGAACATCGACCAGGCGTCCGTTCTCCTCAGAAACGATGGAGGCAACCGAAACAACTGGCTCACGGTGAAACTGGTCGGCACGAAGAGCAACAGGGACGGCGTGGGCGCCAGGGTGATCGTACGTTCCGGGGACTTCACTCAGGTGGCAGAGAAGATGTCCGCGAGCACCTACCTTTCCCAGAACGACCCCAGGCTCCACTTCGGGCTCGGCCAGCGCGCCAGGGTGGACGAGGTGACCATCAAGTGGCCCAGCGGAAAGACGCAAATTCTGAAGGACGTGATGGCAAACCAGTTCCTCACGGTAGTGGAACAATGAAGAAGCGTTTTGCCGCCTTTGCCTTCCTCCTGGTGGCGTTTCAGCCCGGGCTGTCGGTTCCACCCAGCCAATCGAATTACCAGGTGGTCTTTACCCAGGTGCCATTCAGCACAAGATTGCACGGCGGTCAGCCCGGACGGTTTCTCCTGAATGCAGCCGCCGAAAACGGAAGCCGCATCGTTCTTCTGGAGCGTCGCGGTTCTCCTGCCGTTCTCACCGCCGAATTCGCAGCGGCAGCGGACCCCTCCGTATCCTTCGACGGAAAACGGATCTTGTTCTCCGGAAAGCGCACCGCACAGGACAGGTGGGACATATGGGAGATGGATCCTGACGGCCGGAACAAACGACAGATCACCAGGGATTTTGGAAATTGCCGTGAGCCCGAATACCTCGCGCGGAGCTCTATCACGCCTCCGGAATTCGACAACAAGGTGCGATGGATCACATTCACTTCAGACGCGGGCGGGACTTACCAGGAAGGGGGGCCGGAGCTTGCCACATCACTCTACGCCGCGAGCCTGGAGCCGGTCGAAGGTCGTGGGTCTGTGACCTGGCGGACGACTTTCAACCTCTCGAGCGACTTTTCACCGACCGTTCTGCAGGACGGCCGGGTGTTGTTCACCAGCCGGCAGAGATACGCAGGCGGCCCGGAGAAATATCCGTTGCTGGCTGCCAACTGGGATGGCACCGGGCTGAACCTCTTCTGCGGGACCGGTCAGGGTGCACATTTCAAGACGATGGCTTGTGAGATGCCGGACCGGACACTGGTGTTCGTGGAATCTGACAACCCGGCGGATGGCCGCGGTCGGCTGGCCAGGGTCTCTTTTCGCCGCCCCCTCCGCAGCTATGAGCCGCTGAGCCGGGGAACGGGACCGTATCTGTACCCGCATCCTTCTCCGGACGGCGCCCTCGTCGTTTCTTATTCGCCCGGAGAGGAAAGCTACGCCATCTACCTGTTTGATTTCGGAAAGGGAATGCCGGGCGAGCAGGTCTTCGACGACCCGGAGTGGGAAGACCTGGATGCACAGGCAGTCGTGCCGAGGCCGGAGCCGCAGGGATTGATCAGCGCGGTCGTCGATTCCCTCAGCTGGGGTCAACTGCACTGCCTGAGCGTTTATGAATCGGACCTGCCTGGCGTCAAGGCGATCCGTAAGGGTGATGTAAAGCGGGTCCGGTTTGTCGAGGGAATACCCGCTGCCGCAACAAAACAAACGAGTTCGCCGGCACAGTCCGTCCCTGACGGCGGGGCGCGCCTTCTGGGTGAAGCACCCGTCGAACCGGATGGGTCGTTTTTTGTCGAAGTGCCGGCCGACACCCCCTTCTCGATTCAGCTTCTGGGCGAAGAGGGGAAGGTTCTGGAGACAATGGCACGGTGGATCTGGGTCCGGCGCGGAACCAGCCGCGGGTGCATAGGCTGCCACGAGAATAAAGAGTTGGCGCCCGAGAACCGGGCCTCGGATGCGGTGAGAAAAGCTGTGCCCTGGGTTCTCCGGCGGAAGAAGTAGGAGTACCGTTCCGGCGTGCGGTGGGTGCCGCTCTGCTGCGCGATCAGGCGCGGAGATATCCCGGGATCGGCATCGGGGTCGCAGTCGCTATCGGCATTCGAAATATGATACGGATATCAGGATTGAAATCAATTCTGAGCCGATGGCGATACCGACCCCGACCCCGAGGGTCGCTTCGGTTCGTGCCGAAGTGCGGGGCAAACCAAAGCCAGGCCTTGTCGGCATGGTCGATTACTTGAAATATGAGTCATTCTCGTATCCTTTTATCTGTTCTCGCATCGCTGATCCCGCTGACAGCCTCTCATTTCCTGTCCGGCAATTCGTCCCAACTGTCCCGTGACGGGAGCAGGAGGACAACTTACGCCGTTCCGGAAGACGACCTCTACAAGTCGCCCATACAGATGGCTCTTTCAGGAGACGGCCGCCGGCTTTTCGTCACTTGCGAAAACAGCGGCGAGGTGATGGTTGTAGACACCGGAGCCCTCAAAGTCACAAGGAGCGTCAAGACGGGGAAAAGTCCTTTCGGAGTTGCACTCAGCCCCGACGAGAGCCGTCTCTACGTCAGCAACCGCTGGGATGACAGTGTGACCGTTGTCGATGTGCGGAGCATGGAGGTCATCGGGCTGATCCCCGTCGGGGATGACCCTCATGATCTGGTTACCGATGAGACCGGAAGATCCCTGTTCGTGGCGAACCTGGGAACCGACGACGTGTCAATAATCGACACTGCCGATTTCAAGGAGATCAAACGGCTCCAGGCGGGTCGTGCGCCCTTCGGAATGGCCTTTTCTCCGGACTACCGGTTCCTTTACGTATCAAGTCAGTTCTCGATTCCCGTCCCATTTCGGGCTCCCCCGGTCCTCGAACTCACGGTTATCGATGCGAAGCGCCAGATCGTGGCCGGGAGACGTCAATTGTCCTCCGCGCTCGTCGGGCAGAATCTCGCAGTTTCCCCGGACAACCGTTTCGTCGTGGTGGCGCTGGAACTGCCCAAGAACCTGCTTCCGGAAACACAGGTGTACCAGGGCTGGATGGTTACCCACGGTTTCGCCATTGCCGAAACCGGGCCGCGAGGACGGGTGGCCTATTTCCTTCTGGACGAAGCGAACCTCTATTTTGCCGACCCGTTCGGCGTCGCATTTTCTCCGGATGGCCGGAAGCTCTATGTCTCATCGAGCGGTGTGGATGCCGTCACCGCGATAGACATGCGGAGAGTTGAAGAGCTTTTGCAGGTCCGTGACGGAAAGTTCGCGCTGTCCGACGAAGCCATCGGCCTGAACTTGCGCAACCTGGGCCTCAGCTCTGAATATGTTGTGGCCCGCGTCCCCACCAGGTACAACCCCAAGGATATCGTCGCTTCGCCCGACGGCCGCCGGATCTATGTCGCCAGCCGGCTCTCCGACTCCATCCAGGTCATCGACGCCGGGAACAACCAGGTTGCCGGCGTGATAGACCTGGGAGGGCCCGCAATCGAAACGGTGTTGCGCAGGGGCGCCAGGCTCTTCAACTACAGCAGCATCAGCTTCCAGAAACAGTTGAGCTGCAACACCTGCCACCCCGAAAATCACCTCGACGGTCTGGTCTACGACATTGTCGCTCCAGGAGACGCAATCGGGCAGAATCTTGTCGAAAACAGGACCATGAGAGGCCTGGCGGAAACAGGTCCCTTCAAATGGTCTGGAACCAACCCGACGCTGCAGCGCCAGGACGGACCGAGGGCTGCCCAGCTGTTCTTCCGCTCCCACGGTTTTGAGAAGGATGACCTCGAGGCGACGGTCCGCTTTATCGAGTCGCTTCCATTGAAGAAGAGCCGCTACGCGAGAACAGACGGGCGGCTGAACGAGTTCCAAAGGAGGGGCAAGGCAGCCTTCGAAAGGGCCTACACCAAGGACGGGCGCTACATCCCGGTGGCCAATCGATGCATCACCTGCCATCCTTCTCCCTATTACACCGACCGCATGACTCACGATGTCGGGACCCAATCGGACACGGACAACAGCGGGGAGTTCGACACGCCTCAAATCGGTGACGTCTATGACACTTCGCCGTTCCTGCACGATGGCCGCTGCTACTCGCTGGAGGAAATCTGGACCGTGTTCAATCCAAATGACACTCACGGCGCCACCAACGACATGGCGAAGGAAAACCTGAATGACCTGATCGAATACACCAAGACCTTGTGGATCGGCGAGCCGGTGCCTGACCAGGAGCTCTTCGCCTCGCTTTTTGCCAAATCCACCGAGGGGAATTACCGGCTGAAAATAGAAGACCTCGATTCCATCACCCGACCCGGCGCGAAGTATGTGGGCAACGAAGTCTGCGGCACCTGCCACGTGAGAGAGTACAAGAAATGGCTGGGCACCAGGCACGCTCGAACCTGGGTGATGCTGGGGATGGCGGAAAAGGCCGACAGGGTCATGTCACACTTCAATGTGAGTGCATCGAGTCCCCAGTACAGCGCGGTCTGCCTGCAGTGCCATGGGACGGCCGCGAACACCCCTCCGGAGTTCCGGCTGCCCACGTTTCACGTCGAGGAAGGGGTCCAGTGCGAAACCTGTCATGGACCAGGGGAAAAGTACGCGACCGAAGAGGTGATGGTGAACAGGCAGAAGGCAATCTCCCTCGGATTGAGAATGCCGACAAAAGCAGTCTGCCTGAACTGTCACATAGCAAAACCCTCGCACGCATTCATGAACAGAAAGGCGTTTGATTTCGAGGAGTTCTACAAGAAGATTGCCCATATGCATTAAAGATTCGAGATTCGAGATTCGAGATTCGAAATTGATCATCTCGAACCTCGAACCTCGAACCTCGAATCTCGAATCTCGAATCTCGAATCTCGAATCTCGAATTTTCGAATGGACTGGGAGACGCGAAATGAAAAAACTCCTGCCGGGAATCCTGCTTATGGCGGCGCTTGCCGCAATGGCCGCAGAGGAACCGCTTCCCAGGGTTTACAGGCACTGGGAGTCGTTCCACAAAGAAGACGGCCTGCCGGCAGACAAGGTCTTCTCAATTCTGGTGGACGGAGACCGCGTCTGGGCTGGTACGGAAAACGGGCTGGCGTATTACGAGAACGGCAAATGGGCTCACTACGGGGTCAAGGAAGGCCTGGCCCATCCCGCCGTTCTGAGCCTTGCCCTCGATCCTGCCAGTGGAGACATCTGGGCGGGGACGATGAAGGGCCTGTCGCGCTTCTCGGCCGGCCGTTTTGAAAACTTCACGCAATTCAACAGCGGCCTGCCGAACGACGTCGTGTTCGGCGTCTGCGTCGAGAACCAGAACATCTGGACTGCTACCACAGCGGGGACTGCGCGTTTCCGTGTACGCGAGAGGAAGTGGGATGTCTACACTCCTGCGAACTCCCCTCAGCACGAGCCTTGGGGATACTTTGTGACCTATGGGGACGGCAGGGTCTACGCGGCACTGTGGGGCGGCGGTGTCCTGGAGTTTGACGTTGCCACGCAGGCATGGAGATCCTGGCTCGACCCCGACGGAGAAATGGAATACGACGTCTTTCGCGATGACGGGCTCATCCACGTCATCACAACCAGCGTAAGTTATGTCGACAAAATCCTCTGGATTTCCACTTATTTCGGCATGAGCCGGTATGACGGCAGGGAATGGCGCGGATACATGGATCACGACTCCGGGCTGGCCAGCAACTTCATCAACTTTGTAAAGGCCAGAGGCCGTGTCG
>JAFNAG010000660.1 GCA_017860135.1 Acidobacteriota bacterium | reverse complement strand
CTGGCCGGCAAGACGGAAGGGGGGGCTGAGGCATGATGGAACTCACTTCACTGATCGTAGCGCTGATATTCGCCGCCATCTTCCTGTTCGGCAGCCGGCTGGCTTACCGGCCCGGCCAAAAGGGCTACCGAAAGTTCTTCTCCGTCGCTGCCGGCATCTCGGTAAGCTACACGTTCGTGCACGTGCTGCCCGCCCTCAGCAGGATGCGGGACCTCACGACACAAACCCCGCTAGGCTTCCAGCGGCTGTTCCCGGATTACAGCGTCTATCTCTGGACGATGGCCGGATTCCTGGTTTTTTACGGGCTCGAGACCATGGTGGTCAGACCGCAGGCAGGCGCGGAGGACAGCGCGGGCGGCCACGGCGGTGAGGCCCCGTGGCAGCCGTGGGTACACATCGGCGGCTTTGCCGTCTACGCCTGGATGCTGACGTACGTGATGGTGTGGAAGGTGCACGAAACGCTAGCCTTGTGCCTCTATGGCGTGGCCATGGGCATGCACATCTTCCCGATCGCCGGCAACCTGAGAAGCCATTATCAGGCCGTGTACGACCGTCGTGGCGCCTATCTGCTGGCGCTGGCCTCCCTGGCGGGCTGGGCATTCGGCTTGTTCCTTGACGTCCCCATGCCCGTTCTTGTGAACCTTGTGGCCTTTGTGGCAGGCGGCGTGATCGTCAATGCGGCGATTGCCGAGCTCCCAAAGGAGAAGGAGGGCCGGTACGGGTTCTTCTTGATGGGTGCGACGGGATACACTGCCGTTCTGCTGATCCTGTCCCACTTCGAGTAAGGAGGTGAGCCGAAACCCCATCTGGTGTGCCGAGACTCCTTATACCGCACGGTTTCAAGGATGCAAATATCTTCTAAGGCATGCTCTGGCGTTCGAAGTTCGCGGCAAAGTGAAATGATGAAACGCGAAAGCTAGACCTGGTAAGAGCAATTACACCCGAACAAATAGAGAGGAGAAGTTCATGGAACAGTTTCCTTTTATCTTTACGGTATTCTTCATGCTGCTTGGACCGATTAAAATCATTCCTGCCTTCGCCGGATTGACGCGAGGCGCTGACAGTCAATTCAAGCGGGACGTGGCGATCCGGGCGATAGTGATTGCGTCAGTGCTCTGTGCGTTTGTGGCGCTGGCAGGGGACACTATGCTGGGCAAGTTTCACATCTCCATCCCCGGATTGCGAATCTCGGGTGGATTGGTCCTGCTGATCGCCGCGTTGGAGCTCATCTTCAAAAAATCAACGCCATCGAGTCCCAATTCCGGCAAACCCACTGCGATGCAACTCGCCGTGTCGCCGGTTGCCGCTCCGATTATCGTGCCGCCTGCCGGCGTTGCTGCCATATTGATTACCGTCATGCTTGCACCTTTGATCCCGGGGGCCTTCTACGCCCTGGTCATCTGCCTGGCGATCATGATGGTGCTGGATTTCCTGGTGATGTACTTCATCGATTGGGTCACGAAGCCGGGTCTTATGCTCGTTCTGGCTGTGTTCGGTGCCGTATTGATTTTTGTGCAAGTATGTCTAGCCATAGAGACTATTCTGAACGGTCTCAGGGATTTGGGTATTGTCAAAGCCTGATGTTATCTTGGCAGAGTAACAAACGCTTCTGCGAGCCGGAGGCAATCGAAGTCCGAGAAAGCACGATGTGCCGCGCCGCTGCAATTCACTGGAAGGAAGAAGGGCAAGCATAAGACGCCGAGGCTTATCCCAGAATGGCCAGGCTAGATGAGGCAAGTATGTTGATGGACCGGAAAAGATTGTGCGCTGTTTGCCTGACTCTGGTGCTGGCGCTCACCGGTTGCACGGTCGGCCCCAATTACAAGCGTCCCAAGGTGGAAGTCCCCGCCGATTACCGCGCCGCGACGGTTGCGAGAGATCAGGCGCCGCTGGTGGACACCAAATGGTGGGACCTCTTCAAGGACCCGCAACTGGATGCGCTGATCCGCCTGGCGCTCGATCAAAACAAAGACCTGCGCATGGCTGTCGCGCGAGTCGATGCGGCCCGCGCGCAGTTGGGAATCGTGGGGGCGGGCAGGTATCCGCAGGTCGGCGCAGGGGCCAGTGCCACCGCCACCCTCGGCAGCGAGACCGGCGCGCGGCCGGTGCCCCCCGGAGTAGACCGCACGGCCGAGCTATTCCGGGTTGGTTTCACCTTCGCCTGGGAGATAGACCTTTGGGGCAAATATCGCCGCGCAACGGAGGCGGCGCGGGCGCAATTGCTTGCGACGGAAGAAGTACGCCAGGCGGTCGCAATTTCGCTGGTGAGCGGCGTTGCGCAAACCTATCTCCAACTGCGCGAACTCGATCTCGAATTGCAGATCACCCGAAGCACACTCCTCGCGCGGCAAGAGACGGCCAGGATCGTGGGTGTGCTCTACCGCAACGGTCTGGCCAACGAGCTCGACCTGCGGCAGGCCGAAGGGGCAGCAGCCGCGACCGCTGCCGCGCTTCCCGATCTCGAGCGCGTGATCGCCCAGGCTGAAAACGCGCTCAATCTCCTTCTCGGACAGTATCCCGGCCCCATCGCGCGCGGCTTCGAGCTGAAGGATTTCACCGTGCCGCCCGAGGTGCCGGCCGGTATGCCCTCGTCATTGATTGAGCGGCGCCC
>JAFNAG010000659.1 GCA_017860135.1 Acidobacteriota bacterium | reverse complement strand
ATCGAAGGGAGGTAACCCATGAGTACAATCAAGATACCCCCTAATCGGGAGAAGAACCTGCGCAGACTCGCCGGGATGATGAACACGCGGCACCGTCATCCGTTCCCGATCACCCGGCCTCTCCTCGAGTGTTTCGACATCGCCCTCGAGGATGAGGAGGTCGACCTTCTCCTGCGGATCGGAACCCAGCCATTGAAGCGAATCGACATTCCGTCGCGGAGCGGAATGTTGCCGGAGACAGCCACCCCTCTCTTCGAGAGATTGGTGAAGAAGGGCTTCTATTGGCCGCAGGTTGCTCCGGATGGGGAAGAGTCCTTTGCGCTTGCGGGAATCATGCTGGGATGGTTCGAGGTCTTTCTATCCAACGGCGAGGAAAGACCGGAGCAGCAGGAATTCGCCCGCCGCATGGACGCGCTGATCAAATCCTGGGGGGAAATGAATTTTTTCCCGTTGCGGAGCATCATGAATCGCAGGCTCCGGAAATCGAGGCCCGCGCAAAGCATCCTGGCAGCCGGGCGTCCCGACGACCGGCCGGTGAAGACCATCCCGGTCGACCGCACTGTCAGCGCGGCGCCGGCGAAGATCTACCCGGCCAGGACGGTCCTGGAGCTGGTGGAGAGGCACGCCGATGCGCACAGCATAGCCGTGGTGCACTGTTTCTGCAGACAATATCACAGGTTGGTTGGCGATTCCTGCGGGTTCGGGCATCCGCCCCAATCCTGCATCGCGATCGGCAGGCTCGCACATTACGCGGTAGAGTACTCGAGCGGGCGTTACCTGTCCAAAGAAGAGGCGCTGCGTCTCATCCGGGACCTCGAGGCCAAGGGCGCCATTCATCAGGTATTTCATGAGCAGGAAGAAGTCGGGCTGCCGGAAATCGCCATATGCAATTGCTGCCGGGATTGCTGCGGCGTGCTTGGATCCTACAATCGGGCCATCATCCCGCTGAATCTGAAATCCTATTTTGAAGCGCAGGTCGAGGATTCTGCGCGCTGCTCCGGGTGCGGGATTTGCGTCGATCACTGCCCGGTGTTTGCGATCTCGATGGTCGGGCAGTCAGCCCGGATAGACATCACTCTGTGCATCGGCTGCGGCCAGTGCGAGCTGCAGTGCACGCAAGGCGCCATCCGGCTCGTGCCGCACGAACGCCAGGTGCGCCTGCCGCTGCGCAAGCGCTCGCAGGCGCGTCTCGCGACCTGAAGCACTCGACATCGGTCATCATGCCAGGAAAGGAGAAAACCGGTTTATGACGCACACGTTCGATGAACTCAAGAAGATGACGGTCGCCGAACTCCGGGAAATCGCCGCCGGAATACAACATGAGGCAGTCCAGGGGTACACACAGCTGAACAAGGAACACCTCCTGGCTGTGCTCTGCCGTGCCCTCGACATCGACACCCACACGCGCCACAAGATCAAGGCCCCCGGCATCGACAAGGCGGGAGTCAAATCGCAGATGAAAGCCCTGAAAAAGAAGCGGGATGCCGCCCTGGGAGTCCACAACCACTCCGAACTGAAGGCAGTGCGTCGGCAGTTGCATTCGCTCCGGCGTTCGCTCCGAAGGGCCGCCGCCAGAGCCCGGAAAGGGACGGGCTAAAGCCCGTCACCGCGTATTAAAAGAAGATGCGCAGGAAGTCCGGGCTGCGCGGGCTGAAGCCCGCGCGTCTTCGCTCTCCCCGGCTCCGATGATCGCAGCGATGCATCGCCTTCACAGTAAGGGCCTGTCAATGAATAGCGTCTGCACTTTGCAAAGGCCCGGAGGGCCGCGGCGGCGGGCGGCCATCTGCGGCGTTGCCGCTCCTCGACGATGCACAGCGGCATCGCCTGCGTCGCGGCGCCCTGCATCTGCCCGCCCGGCGCTCGCGCCAAGGTGTGAACGTTATTTATTGACAGGCTCGAACGGGGCCGCAATGACAGATTCGTTGTTGACGGTTTGCTCATGACGCAACAGCTCGAATCCCTGCCCATCGACCCTTATTTGCCCGGCATCGTGGAGGCTTTAAGTTCCGCGATCGGTCTTGTGCTGTGCGCCCCGCCGGGCGCGGGCAAGACCACCCGGGTGCCGCGCGCGCTCTTTGATGCGGGCTTCGCCGCCTCCGGCGAGATCCTCATCCTCGAGCCCAGGCGATTGGCTGCGCGGCTGGCAGCGGCACGCGTCGCCACGGAATTCGGGGAGCGGCTCGGCGAAACAGTCGGCTTCACGATCCGGTACGACACGGTAGCGGGTCCGAAAACCCGAATCCGGTTTCTCACCGAAGGCATTCTCTCGCGCCGGATCGTGCGCGATCCTCTGCTGGAGGGGGTGTCCGTTGTGATCCTGGATGAGTTCCACGAACGTCACCTCGCGACCGACATCGCCTTCGCATTCCTGCGCCGGCTGCAGCAGGGGCAGCGCCCGGACCTTAAGATCCTGGTCATGTCGGCAACCGTGGATCCCGCACCGATCGCAGGATTCCTCGGCAACGCGCCGGTGGTGTCCATCGAAGGCGCCCGGTTCAAGGTGACCGTGGAATATGAAACCCGGGAGCGCGACCGGCCGCTGCATGAGAGTGGCGGGAGCGATCTCGCAGCTGCTCGGCCAGAAGCTCGACGGGGACATTCTGGTGTTTCTTCCCGGTGCGGCAGAGATCCGGCTGGCAGCCGAGACTGTGAAAGCCCTGGCCCCGAAGGCGGGGCTGCTGGTGCTTCCCCTGCACGGGGACCTGCCCGCGGCCGCCCAGGCGCGCGTGCTGCAACCTTCGCCGCGCCGCAAGGTGATCCTGGCTACAAACGTCGCCGAGACATCGCTTACCATTCCCGGAATCGCCGCCGTGGTCGACTCGGGACTGGCACGGCTGGCCGGCCATTCCGCCTGGAGCGGCCTGCCCGTGCTCTCGCTCGCCAAGGTCAGCAGGACTTCGGCCATTCAGCGGGCCGGACGCGCCGGCAGGACACGGGACGGCCGCGTCCTGTGTCTATATACCCGCCATGACTTCGACACCCGACCCGAACGCGAAGCGCCGGAGATCAAACGCACCGGCCTCGCCGAAGCCGTGCTCACACTGAAAGGCGCCGGAGTGCAGGATTTTCAAGCCTTCCAGTGGTTCGAAGCCCCTCCGGAAGCAGCCCTCCGGGAGGCGGAAACCCTTCTTGCCGACATCGGCGCCATCGGCCCCGCGGGGATCGTCACGGAAACCGGCCGGCAGATCCTGCGCTTCCCGCTGCACCCGCGCCTCTCCCGCCTCATCGTGGAAGGGGAAAAGCTGGGTGTAGCCGAGTCGAGCTGCCTGCTTGCAGCCCTGCTCGCGGAGCGCGACATCCGCCTGAATGCCCGCGGTGATTTCGGCGGCCCTCCGCCTCAGCCGGCAGCCGGAGCCGGACCGTCCGATCTGCTCGAACTCATGGAACGCTTCCGCGAGGCGGAGGCCGCGCGGTTCGAGCCGGGACGGGTTCTCACACTGGGACTGGATCTGCGGGCCGTTGAAGCCGTCGACCGGGCACGACGCCAGTTGTGCCGGACGGTCGGCCGCGCGCGCAATGCCGCAACGGCGCCCAATCCGGACGAAGCCTTGCTGATGGCAACCCTCGCGGCCTTCCCCGATCGCGTAGCCCGCCGACGCGCACCCGGATCACGAGACTTTCTGCTCGGCAGAGGGGGCTCCGCCCGGCTTGCCGAAACCAGTGTCGTTCACTCGGCGCCGCTGGTCGCTGCCGTCGACGCCGAAGAAAGGACCGGCCGCAAAGGGAGACGGGACAGCTCCGGAATCCTCATCCGGCTCGCTTCCACGGTGGAGCCCGAATGGCTCGCTGCGTATTACCCGTCGGATTTCACCCGGCAGACCGCACTGGCATGGAACGAGACCGCAGGAAGAGTGGACGAAGTCAGCCGGACCTTGTACCGGGACCTGGCTCTGGAAGAAACATCGAGACCCGCCTCGCCCTCCGAAGCCGCCTCGCAGATCCTGCTCGATCACGCCCGATCCATGGGCCTGGACGCTTTCGGCGGCGGCGCTCTCGTCCCGCCCCTGCAGGCACGCATGGCACTCCTCGCCGGCTGCTTTCCCGAATCCGGGATCGCTCCCCTCCGGGATGCGGAGATCGGCGCCGCCTGCGCCGAATGCTGTTCCGGAAGGCGAAGCCTCGAGGAACTCGCCCGAGTCTCGCTGCCCGATCTCCTGCTGTCCCGCCTGGCGCCCGAACAGAGGAAGCTCCTGCTCCGGGAAACGCCGGAACGAATCACGCTCTCGGGAGGACGCAAAGTCCCGGTACATTACCTCCCGGAAAATCCGCCGTGGATTGAATCGTACCTGCAGGATTTTTTCGGAATGAAGACAACGCCGGCGATTTGCGGCGGAGCGGCACTACCCCGAATTGCGCCGCCAGCTGCAGCGCCGCTACCCCAAACACGCCTGGCCCGAACCCCAGGAATAGCGTTCCACCAGTCGGCCTCACGGACTACCTGCCCCCAAAAACTTCGCCACAGATTTGACAGCGCGGCCGATGGCCGCAACCAGGCAAAGCGACAACCCCTGGAAACGGCACAATCGGTATCGGAATCGGTATCGGGATCGCAATCGCTATCGCTATCGGGATCGATTTCCGAATCATCGCGCTGCAGGCATCAATACAGAGGCGTCCGATCAGGCACTGTTTTCGATAGCGATTGCGACCCCGATTCCGATACCGACCCCGTTGTTCCATGGTGCTGAAAAATCCTTTCCTTTTTGGCAAGGACTTTTATGTTAGTAGTAC
>JAFNAG010000248.1 GCA_017860135.1 Acidobacteriota bacterium | reverse complement strand
CGTTTCTTTAGCATACTGGGCTGTTGGGAGATCGTTCAACGGTAGGACGGGTGGCTCTGGACCACTTAATCGGGGTTCGAATCCCTGTCTCCCAGCCAATTCCCATCTCTCGTCCTCCAAGCCATTATCCTGCAATACCTGCTGCCCGGTTCCCGAAGGGTCTGGCACGGCGCAGAAGAACCGGGGACGTTGCCCGCTTTTCGCCTCTTAGGAGAGACGCTGGCAGGGGGAAGAGATGCCGCGCAGGCAGGGGAAGAAAACCGAAAAGCTCATCGATTTGGCGGGAGCTGTACCGCAGCCGAACTTGATGTGCTCGCCCGGTATCTGCAAAGCCATTCGACCGCCCTCAAGGACATGCCGAGCGAGGAGAGGCCATTTCGCAAGGCCTATATCGATGCGTTTGCCGGCGCTGGTTATCGTGAAGAGCGACGCGAAGAAGAACAGCTAACACTGCAGGTACTTCTGTTTTCCGATCTCGCTGAGCGCGAGACACAGGGACTTATCGAAGGCGCCGCGAGCCTAGCCCTGCGGACGCAACCCGGATTCGACAAATACATTCTCTTCGAGCGAAATCCCAGTCGATGCCAGCAACTCGAAATCCTCAACGAAAAATCTCCTGCACTGGCCGCAGACATTGATATTCGATGCGGAGATGCCAACGTTCAGATCCGGGAGATTTGCGGGCTTGCGGCTGTAGCGTCCCACAAAACATGTTGACGGCAATCACTGACACCAGCACGCTTCTCGAAGTGAGGTACGTGCCATGACCAAGTTGCTGGCGCAGGCATTCGACAAGGCGGCTGAGCTTCCTGAGGATTTGCAGGATCATCTTGCCCGGGAATTGCCCGAGGAAAT
Source organism: Acidobacteriota bacterium (assembly GCA_017860135.1). Lineage (GTDB taxonomy): Bacteria > Acidobacteriota > UBA6911 > UBA6911 > UBA6911 > JAFNAG01. The sequence continues at coordinate 6,362 of JAFNAG010000248.1, read as the reverse complement.
TGAGGAGGAATCTCGCTGGGATGCCACTCTGGCAGCTTCACTGGAGAAACTGGAGCGATTGGCGGGGCGGGCCGCGGAAGAATATCGCATGGGCAAAAATATAAAAAAGGGGTTCGACGAGCTTGTTGAAATCGCCTGCGAGGCTTGCAGTACCCTGCGCTGTGCCGGTGGGTACTGATTTCTGGCGCACCTGGCCCGTATTGCAGAAAAGTCGCAATCGGTTAGTGGATCATCATGACTGCCATGGATGGCGCAACACTCCCTTGTTTCCGGAAACCAGAATGCGACGGATCACCTCAAACATCTGAAGTATGCGGAGACCGGAAACTTTACCCCTGCACCTCTCCACCTCTTGATCATCCCCACGATAGTGATACTCTGTCAGCTTACGCTGATTGATCGTGCAATCGAGTATAGCGGAAGCTATGCAATCAAGAAGAGTCAGGCTCTGATCCATGACATCGGAGCGTATCGTAAAGCGAATGGGCGGCCTCCGACATCTTGGCACGCAATCCGGACAGACTGCCAGCCCGGCATCGTCGGCATCCAAATGTTTTATTACGAGCCGAACGGGAACGCATACAACCTGTTTTTCGAGCAACTATTAAGCCGATTCGGCACCAGAGACGTTGTGATGCACAACAAACTCGACGAGCGTTTCTTCACCAGTCACGATAGCGATCTCCTGTTGTGGACGAAGAAGCAGCCATACGCCAGACGAACGTGCTATGCCCTCCACCACGCCTCGACTCCCCATTGGAAGATCTTCTGGTTTGATTAACACGTAATCCGGAAACCAAGTCCAAGGAGCACACCAATGCAAAACTCGATTCTGGCGGCAACCATTCTTCTGGCTCTCTTGACCGGGCAAAAGGCGATCCCCCCGAAGCCGCTTCCAGCGGACGTCGGACCCGGCCGCATCGCGTGGTTCGACATCACCACATCCAATATGCCGCAATCCAAGGAGTTCTACGGCAAACTCTTCGATTGGACCTTTGCTCCGGTGGGAGGTTCCGAGCTGGCGGTTGAGATCATCTCACGCGGCGTTGGGATCGGGACACTGCGGGTTGCTGAGGTCAAGATCGGTAACTTCAACGGAGTGGTGTATGTTCAGGTCACAGACATTCAGGCAAGTTGCAGGAAAGCGACGGACCTGGGAGGGACAGTCGTACCCGGCTTCCCTTTCAACCTGCCTGACGGCCGCGGAGCTGTGGCCGTCCTGGTTGATCCAGCCGGTCATCCCATAGGCATGTACTCCAGAACGCAAATCGCATCAGAAGTCTCAACGGGCAGGTGACGATTTTCCGGAGTTGGTCGAAAAAGCCCGGCAATATGCGGGAAGGGCGCATTGCAGACTGAATCGAGGAGGCAAAGTGAAAAGATTGATGATCCCTGTCGTCACGGTTGTGTTGATGGCATCAGGCTGCGCGCGGCAGCAGCAGCCGACACAGGCGCCGATCCGGATCGGCGTTGCCACTTTCAGCCACGAAACCTGTACCTTCTGCCCTGAACCCACCGGGATCGCCGAGTGGGAATACTATGGCCCTCCCATGCAGGGCGACGAGGTACTGAGGTCCGATTCGTATATCCGAGGTTTCGTCGACCGTGCCCGCGAATATGGCGGGGTTGAACTGATCGGCGTCTACTCGCCGCGGGATGCCAAAGGCGGTTCTTCCGGAAGCTGGATCACCGGGGAAGCTTTCGACAAATACTCCAACGGCATCGCCGACGGAATGAAGAAAGCCGGCCGGCTGGACGGTGTGTATCTCGCGCTCCACGGCGCGATGGCGGTGACAGGAGTGCCGAAGCCGGAGGCGGAACTTGTGCGCAGGGTGCGTCAGGCCGTCGGCCAAATCCCGATCTTCGTGACGCTTGACCTGCATGCCAACGAAGACCACGAGCTGCCGGAAGCCGCGAACGCGGTCTTCATCATCAAACGCTATCCGCACTATGATTCCTATGAGCAGGGCGAACGCGCGGCACGGATCCTCATCCGCACGGTGCGTGGCGCCTACAAACCAGTCATGGCTGCAAGAAAGCCGGGCGTCATCACTCCCAGCGTTTTCCAGGATACGGCCATGTCGCCCGCCATGGAGATCATGGAGCGCGCCCGCATCTGGGAGCATCGAGCCCAGGATGCCTTCGTCTCCGTAGCCTTCGGATTCGCCTATGCCGACGTGCCGGACGTCGGCGCCACAGTCATGGTGATCACGAACGACGACAGGAAACTGGCCGAGGAGATCGCTCAGGACATGTCAGACTATATCTGGCGCATGCGAGAGCAGTTCGCCGGCAAAAAGCTCCCCAAGGTCAAAGACGGCGTGGCGCAGGCCATTGCCGCCGCCACGGCGGGCCGAAAACCGGTCGTCGTGGCGGATCACAGCGATCGAACCGGCAATTCCAGCTGGATACTCGAGGAATTGATCCGCCAGGGCGCCAGCCGTTTCTGCATCACGACGATCGCCGATAGCCGGGCCATCGACGAAATCAAGGCAAAGGCCAAAGTCGGCGATACTGTCCAGGTCAACGTCGGCGGTTATGCGGACCAGTACGCCGGCAAGCCCGTACCGATCCGCGGAAAAGTCGAGTATCTGGGGAACTACGGAAACCACCCTGCAGTGGCAGTGCTGCAATTCGGCGACGGCAACCGTGTGATTCTCACGCCATTACTCGAGCAAGTCACGGACACGGATATTTTCGAGCCGCTCGGCATCAAGCTGTCCGACGTCGATATCATCGTACTCAAATCCAGGGTTCACTTCAGGCGTGGCTATGTCGAGAACGGCTTCGCCAAAGAGGTAGTCTGGATTGACGCGCCCGGCCTGGGTCCTGCCGATCTAAGCGGCATCCCCTACAAGAACATTCCAAAGGACCTGTACCCGCTCACGAAAATCCGATAACCGGTGAGATTGTGCGGCAGGGAGGTTCGAGCCCCGGGGAATGCCCGGTTCCCTTCCACCATCCAGACGCAGGTGCGGCAAAAATCCAAAACCGGCGGCAGGATGCAGCTGCAGAATGCCGCGTCCGGCGTGTCCACCGCCGGGCCGTTGTTTACCGGGATTCCCCGGGTGCCGCCGGGGTGCCGGAACGAAACATGAAGATGGGACCCGCCCTTGGAATCAGCGTCATCGAAGGCGCTGCAGAAGAGAAAACCCTGATAGCGGCAGCACTCGCTCCCGCGCAATCTCGCGCGATGCATGTGCGGCTTGCAGGCCAACGCGGCCTCCCTTTCCATTTCCTCTTGCTCTCTCAGATGCGAATGCCGGAAAATCGCCCCTTGGCGAGCGCATCGCCTCTCGACGGCAGGAGTTTTAAGTTATGATCGAACATTCAGGAACAGGAAAACGGTCCGGCCTGACGCAGTGCTCCTGGCCATGATCCGGACGCAGGACTCGGCGCGCCCGGAACAGGACCCATGCTGATCAATACAGGGCTTGGTGTTCGTGTTCGTAATTACTGCTATGTATGCGCCGGGCGAAGCGGTCCTGGATGCGCGAAGCGACGACGAAGGCGATTCCGGTCATCGTCGCGGAGGAGCGACGAAGCAGCCATTTCCGTAATTACGAACACGATTACTTTGGTTTCCCATGCGTTAAACAACCCGTCACGGGAGGAGAGAGTATGCGCGTCGCCCGCTTCGCATCAGTCGCCGCCTTATGCGGCATCGTTGTCATGCTGGCCGCTCCGTTGTTGACCGCCTGGCCGGCCGCTCCGCCGGCAGCGAAGGCGGTTCCGGCTTACCAGAGGTTCCTCAGTCCCGCGTCGCCCCTCGAGCTCGTGGCGGCGAAAAAGGCCGACCGTCTGGCGTGGGTGACGTTTGAAGGAGGCAAGCGCAACGCCTACACCGCCGCCGCGCCCGCGTTCACGCCCGTCCGTCTCACGAGCTTCCTGAAGGACGATGGCGTGGACATGTCGGCGATCCAGATCTCGGACAACGGACTGGTGGTGACGTTCGTGCGCGGTACGGCGCCAAACCGCAGCGGATGGGTTGCCAACGCGTCGGCCGATCCCGATGGGCCCGAGCGCGCCGTATGGGCCGCGCGCACGACGGGCGGCCCGGCATTCCGCGTGGCCGAGCTGCCGTCCGGCGGCTACACCCTGGCGCCCGACGGAACTTCCATCCTCTTCGTAAGGGACGGCCAGATCCACCGGGCGAGAGTCACGCCGGTGCGGCCGGCGAAGGAGATGGATCGCGGCGAGACGCCGTTCATCACGGCCTGGGGCGTTCAAAGCGCGCCGACATGGTCTCCCGACGGCAACAAGATCGCGTTCGTCAGCACGCGCACCGACCACAGTTTCATCGTCGTCTACGACATGGCCACACGCACGGTGCGCTACATGGCGCCGAGCGTCGACTTCGACTCGAACCCGATGTGGGCGGCTGACGGCAAGAGCCTCTGGTTCGTGCGCAGGCCGGGCTACTCTTTCAGCCAGGCGGAGCAGGCCGCAAGAAACGCCTCCGCGCGCGGCGGTTCAGATGTCGCTGCGGGGCGAGGCCGCGGCGCGGGACTCGCAGCCCCGGTTCAGGCCCCCCAATCCCCGAATGCGGCCGCCTTGAAGATCCCCGGCCTGGCACGCGCGACTTTCAAGGGAGGCTACACCTATTCGCTCTGGAAGGCGGACGCGGCAACGGGAGAAGCCGGGGAGATCTGGCACAACCAGCCGGGCGATCCGACATTTAATACCGTCGCGAACATGCGCCTTGCGGGCGACAACCTGGTGTTCCGGTTCAATATCGGCGGCGGACGGGGAGGCGGGCGCGGGCAGGCGCCCGGCGAATCACCTGCCGCTCCGGCGGACGAGTGGGACCGCTACCACTCCCTGAACCTCACGACGCCCGCGAGCAAGCCCGTTCTGCTGACGACGACCGACGGCCTAATCGAGGATCAGACCTCGGTTGCGCTCTCTGCAGACGGCAAGATGCTGTACTACTGTACCAACGCGAAGGACATCGAACGGCGGCACATTTGGGCGGTGCCTGCCGAGGGCGGGACGCCCGTGCAGGTCACCATCGGGTCCGGCATCGAAACGCGTCCCACTCCGCTCGCCTCGGGCAAGTGGCTCGCCACGCTGAGCGCCGACTGGAAGATGCCGCAATCCCTCGGCATCTGGACTTTGCGCGGCGCCGGGTTACAGGCTGAGACTCCGCAGAGAATCATGTTCCCAGCATCGCTGAAAAACTTCCCTGCCGACGTGCACGTCGAGCCGCAGCTCATTCTCACCAGGGCACCCGACGGCCTCGAAATCCATAACCAGCTCTTTCTGCCGAAGGACCTCAAGCCCGGCGAGCGGCGGGCAGCCATCATTTTCGTGCACGGCGGGCCTGCCCGGCAGATGCTGCTGGGCTACCACTACATGCAGTTCTACCACTGGGCGTACGCCATCAATCAGTGGCTGGCGAGCGAAGGCTTCATCGTGATGTCGGTCAACTACAGGCTCGGCATCGGCTACGGGCGATCCTTCCGCGCCGCCGCCAACTCAGGCGCCGCGGGCAACGCCGAGTATCAGGACGTTCTTGCCGGAGCGAAGTATCTGCAGACGCGGCCGGACGTGGATCCGGACCGCGTGGGCATCTGGGGCCTCTCGTACGGCGGTCTGCTCACGGCGCAGGCGCTCGCGCGCAATTCGGACGTCTTCAAGGCAGGCGTGGATCTCGCCGGCGTCCATCTCCGGGGCAGTTCCTTCGATCCCGAGGCGCTGTCGTTCAAATCCTCAGCAATAGGGGCCATTGACACCTGGAATTCTCCTGTCCTACTCATTCACGGCGATGACGACCGGAACGTGGCTTTTGAGCAGACGACCGGCCTCGTGCAATTGCTGCGCCAGCGCGACGTGTATATGGAACTTATCGTGTTTCCCGACGACACGCACGAGTCGATGCTGCACAGCCGCTGGTTGTACACCCTCGACCGCATGGAGACATTCCTGAAGAAGTTCCTCAATCCGGCAAAGAGGTAGGAGGCTGGCGCGGCGGTTCGAACGAGTTGTCCCAGGCCGCGAGGACGGAACCTTCCAGGGCTGCCGCGTGCCGAGTTTTTGCAGGAGAACTTGGGAGAACTTGGACACCCACTTTTCCGCACACCTTTTCTTGGCAGAACTTGGACACCCACTTTTCCGCGCACTTTTTCTTGGGGGAGAAGGTAGACACCGACTTTTCTGCGTACTTTTTCTTGGCACTTTCCATGAGTACACCGTTAGTACCGACAAGAGAGGTGAGTCATGGCTCTGCCGCGCCGAACGTACGTCCAGGAAGGGCAAGAAGGGGTCTATCACTGCTTCAGCCGGTGCGTCCGCCGGGCGTTTCTGTGCGGATTCGACCCGCTGACACTCCGGGACTTCTCCCACCGCAAGGCATGGCTGGT
>JAFNAG010000247.1 GCA_017860135.1 Acidobacteriota bacterium | reverse complement strand
GGATGGTAACCTGCTTCTCGTATCTGCGTGCCACTCGGCGACGCGTGCTAATTCCGGCGGAAGGGATTCAGGAACTGCAAACCCTCGATCCGGCGGCCGTGCTGCAGGTCCTCAGAATATAGCGTGCGGCACCCGGATCGGAGAGCGCTGCGCACGATCAAGGCATCCCAGAAGGAAAACTCGTGCAACCGATGCAGGTCGATGGCAGCAAGAACGTCATCCAAGCAAGTCTCCACGAGGTGCAATTGCCCAAACAGCTCGACCTTGCGTCGCGCGATGGCACGATCGACGCCAAGTTTGCGAGTGGCTATTGTGAAGTACTCCTGAAGAACTTGGACGGAGACGACTCCATTGTCGAATCTCCTGCAATGCTCGATCAAATCCAGAGCGGCTCGCTGCTTGGCCGGGGCGCCACGATCATCCGTATAGATCAAGATATTCGAATCCAGGAAACTAAGTCCGGGCATGGGCATCTTCCCTGGTAAATCGCCGCCCCTTGGAGTTGCCGCGACTCTTTGCGGACAGTTGGCGCAGCTCCGTCAAGTATTCTTCAACGGAGGCTTCCGAGGCGATTTTCGTCAACTGCTCGCGAATCAACTGGTTGAGGCTTTTGCCCATGCTGGCGGCCACTCGACGCGCTTGTTTCAACAGCCGCTCATCCAGAGAAAGGGTAACATTCATGATCACATTCTATGTGTGCACATATTGTGTGTCAACCGCAAATTGGACATCCCGGGAGAGGGAAAATGGCGGGACGTCCCGCCCCTCTCCCTCTCCCCGTTGCCCGCTCCTGCGGTTCCCTTTCACGGATGCGGCAGCTGCGTCCCGTGGGAAATCGGAAATATTTCGGGGATGCCCCTCCCCCATGGCTCATCCTCTTCTACCCCCAAAACAACAATTTCCTATTCTACACAAAGTGTTTTGGGTTGACAGTATTACGGTGCGCGCATAGCCTTAGTGGTAGACGCTGAGTGCGGTTGCATCCGCATTCCTATCGCACCGATGATAACTTGAGCCCGATGAGGCCGGGAGGTGACAGCATGGTTTCCTTGATGGCTTTGTGGCTGCCGATTCTCGTGGCGGCGGTCATCGTCTTCGTTGCCAGTTCGATCCTGCACATGGTGCTGCCTTACCACCACTCCGATTTCGGAAAGCTTGCTTCTGAGGACGCGGTCATGGCGGCGCTGCGGAAGTTCAACATCGCGCCGGGCGATTACATGGTGCCCTGCGCCGGCAGCCAGAAGGCGATGAACTCGCCTGAGTACATCGACAAACTGAAAAAGGGGCCGGTTGCGGTAATGACCGTATTGCCGAGTGGCCGCCCGTCGATGGGTGCGAGTCTGGTGCAGTGGTTCCTTTACTGTGTGATCGTGGGCATCTTCGCGGCGTATATCACCGGCCGGGCTCTGGGTCCCGGGGCTAACTACCTTTCCGTGTTCCGGTTTGCCGGCTGCGCCGCTTTTATGGGTTACAGCCTTGCGCTGTGGCAGAACTCGATCTGGTACAAGCGCAAATGGATGACTACGGTCAAGTCCACCATCGACGGCTTGATCTACGGCCTCCTCACCGCGGGAGTTTTCGGGTGGTTGTGGCCGAGGTAGAGAGGCCCGATCCGTCTAGGGTTGTGGGTCGAAAGTCTTCTCTTTCTTCGCGGTCCAGGTCGCTTCGCCGAGGTCGGCCAGGGCAGCCGTGCCTTTCATGGTCTGGCCGTCTGCGGCGACCTCGCCGGCAAACCTCATCGTCACGGTCTGGTCTTCCGCGCTCATCGTGACTGCAAACTCGATGGCGCGCCCTTTGATCGCACCTTCCAGGGCGAACGTGCCATAGCGTCCGGAATACGTGCCGGTGATCTTTTCACCGTCCTGCTTCACTTCGAGCGTCGGCGTCCCCGTACCCATCGACATCTCGAGCGTCATGGCCCATTTCCCCGCGACATTCGCAGTGGCCTCGGGCTTGGACTGCTGTCCTGAAATCGCCTGGCCGCCGCCGACTGCCAGCAGGGCAACGACTGCAAGTAACCTTCTCATACCAATCCTCCTGAACCCGAAATATGCAAAGAGATTGTAGCGCGCAGGTGCAGCAACGGGAACTGGAATCAGCAGAATCCGGCGCTCAGAACGCGCGGGCCGATGCCCGCCCTCACTGCCTTTGAAGCCGCGTGCTGTGGCGCAGGATGACTTCAAAAAGTTCCTCGATCAGCTCCGGCGGCAGGTCCAGGGATTTTCCCCATTCTTCGCGCTGAAGCATCATCCGTTTTTCCCGGTCCGGATCGAGCACCGGCAGAGATTGATTTGCTTTCAGCCTGCCCATCTTGCGCACGGCTTGCACCCGGCGCCCGAGCGCTGCCAGCAACTGCTTGTCGCAGTGGTCGATCGTGCTGCGCAGGTCCGGCTTGCGCGGCCTTGCGGCGTTGTCGGTTCCCAGCCTGCGCCGGTGTCCGGCGGTTTCCTCCCAGATCCATTCCAGGTCTTCGGTCGCAAGCAGGCGCCGCAGCAGGGAAAGGCTTTCTTCAAAACGACGGATGGAATCCTCGACCGCCTCCCTGTTCGTTTCCAGAATGCCCTTCCAGATTCCGTAACCCGAAGCTGCGAGGCGGGTCATGTCCAGAAAGCCGCGCCCCGCGAGTCTGGCGAGCATGGCGTGCCCGGCGTCCGCCGCCCGCGCGGCGTGCATGAGCGCGACGGAAATGAGCTGCGGGAGATGACTGATCATCGCCATCAGCCGGTCGTGCTCTTCAGGGTCCAGGGTGATGGGAAACGCGAGCAGATCTTCCGCCAGATCCATCAGCTGCAGCAGTGCGCCGGGAGGCGTGTCGGGGTATGGGCAGAGGAGCCAGACCTTGTCGCTGAACAGCAGGGGATCCGCCGCCTCGACCCCCGAATGCTCCGTACCCGCCATGGGGTGGCCGCCGATGAAATGGGCTCCCGCCGGCAGCAGAAGCTGGGCCGTCTCCATAATTTGCTTCTTCGTGCTGCCCACGTCTGTGACGATCGTTCCCGCGCGTACAACAGGCTTCAAACGGGCGATCCACTCCGGAATCGCATGAACGGGAGTCGCCAGAATCACGAGGGAACTGTCCGGCACGAGGGCTGCCAGATCGTCCGGGGCCCCGATGCTGTCGGCAACACCCGATTCGCGGATGGCGGGCAGCCGGTCGGGCAGGTCGATGCATGCGATCGACCACCCGGGCCGCCTTCGCCGGAGCGCCAGGGCGATCGATCCGCCGATCAGACCGCACCCGATGATGGTGACCTTGGAGCCCTCCATTTTACTTCGCCCTCCCGATGCGGCGCCCGATCGTGGTCGCGATGATGCGGCAACGGTTCATCAGGATCCCGAACTCCTCGAAGGTCAGCGACTGAGGCCCGTCCGACAGGGCTCTGTCGGGGTCCGGGTGGATTTCCACCATGATGCCGTCAGCTCCGGCGGCCACCGCCGCGCGTGCCATCGGCGCCACAAACCGCCGGTCTCCTACGCCATGGCTGGGGTCCACGATGACGGGCAGGTGGGACAGGTGTTTGATGACGGGGATTGCCGACAGGTCCAGGGTGTTGCGCGTCGCGCTTTCGAAGGTGCGGATGCCGCGTTCGCACAGGATGACATTCGGATTCCCGCCGGCCAGGATATATTCGGCGCTCATCAGCCACTCCTGGATGGTCGCCGACATGCCCCGCTTCAGCAGGACCGGTTTCTCCACCTGCCCCAGTGCCGTCAGGAGCGGATAGTTCTGCATGTTTCGCGCTCCGACCTGTATGAGGTCCCCATGCTCGCAGACTGCAGGGATTTGGTCCGTGGACATGACCTCGGTCACCACCGAGAGCCCGTTGCTGTCTGCTGCCTCGCGCAGGAGCTTCAACGCCTCGATGCCCATCCCCTGAAAGGCGTAGGGCGAAGTGCGGGGCTTGAATGCGCCTCCCCGCAGAATGCGCGCGCCGCTCGAGGCGACGAACGCCGCACTGGCTTCGATCTGCTCCCGGCTCTCCACGGCGCAGGGTCCCGCCATCACCACCACTTCAGCGCCGCCCGCAATTATCGATTCTCCAATCCGTACAACCGTGTCTTCCGGATGGAATTCGCGGCTCGCCAGCTTATAGGGTGTGGAGATCGGAACCACTTCGCGGACTCCCGGCATCAATGCGATAGCGCCGATATCCAGCCGGTTGCGATCGCCCACGACCCCGAGCACCGTGTTCTCCACCCCGTCGGAGCGGTGTACTTCCAGCCCTGCCTCACGGATCTTCTGCTGCATCGCGCCGATTTGCGCTTCGGTCGCTTTGGCCTCACATACGATGATCATGAATGTCCTCCTGAAATGCGAGAGGCCCGCCGTTTTTCCTGGCGGGCCGTCTCTGACTTTCCCGAATGTCACGAAGAAAGAAAAAGCGCACCCCTCAGGGACCACTCTCTTGTGGGATGCGGTAATAATGGCATTTGCAGCGGTTCATCTTCTTCCCTTCCCCTGCCGACATCATAGCAGAGACCCGGGCTCATGAAACTGGGATTATACCACGCAACACGGATCAACAAAACCGTATGCTGCCGAAGAGCCAGAGACAATTCAGGATTAAATTCCATCCCATTCTGTCCGAAAAGTACAGAAGGGCCTTCCCTTATACAGGCCGGCTTTGCATCAAGAGGAATGCCCCCGGCTCTCGTTGAGCTGAGAATCGAATTCCAGGCACGCTGAAAACCGGAGGTCCGGGAAGGACGTGAACCAATACGACCTGGCTGAACGCGGAGCGAATGACGGACTTTGGGATTGGGACCTGACGACCCGCCGGATCTTCTTCTCACCCCGTTGGATCTCCTCGTTGGGCTGCGAAGCAGGTAAGTTCGGAAACACACCCGAAGAGTGGTTTGACAGGATCCATCCCGATGATCTCCAGATGGTTCTCCAGGAGATCGATGCCCACCTGGAAGGCAACTTCCCCCAGTTTCAAGTGCAGCACCGCATGCTTCACAAGGACGGTTCCTATCGATGGATGGCCTGCCACGGGATGATCACGCGAGACGACTCCGGGCGGGCCGTGCGGGTTGCCGGTTTCCATTCAGACATCACTGCGGAAAAAATAGTGGATGCTCTCACCGGGCTGCCGAACCGCCTGTTGCTCCTGGACCGTCTCGCGCGTTCCATCGAAATATCCAGGAGACGCAGCGACTTCCTGTTTGCGCTCTTCATCCTCGATCTCGACCGGCCAGACACTCTGGCCGGCGGGCCTCGATCCGCGGACGGCGATCTTCTGGTAATTGCAGCGGCTCGCCGCCTGGAAACCTGTCTGAGGGCTGGAGATACCATTGCCCGCCTGGCGTGCGATCATGTTGTAGCTCGCTCAGGCGGGGACGAGTTTATCGTGTTAGTCGATGGCTTGCATGAAGTCGGCGAAGCGAAGACCGCCGCCGAACGACTGCTGAAAGAAATCTCGGCCCCGTTTGAAGTGAATGGACATGAAGTCTTCCTCGCGGCCAGCATCGGCGTGGCACTCAGCGCCACGGGATATGGAAACGCGGAGGAAGTCCTCCGCGACGCAGACATTGCCCTGCACCGAGCCAAAGCGCTCGGAAAATCGCGCTGTGAAGTCTTCGACACAGCCCTTCTCGAGTCTGCCCAGGCCAGGCATCAGCTGGAAATCGATCTCCAGGAAGCCATAACGCGGCAGGAGCTGGCAGTTGCATTTCAGCCGATCGTGTCACTGGCCTCCCAGAAGATCTCCGGATTCGAAGCCCTGGTGCGATGGAAGCACCCCGTGCGGGGCATGGTTTCCCCCGCCGAGTTCATTCCGGCTGCCGAGAGAACCGGACTCATCGTCCCGCTGGGCCGATGGGTGTTGGAAGAAGCCTGCCGCCGGCTGAAAGCCTGGAAGCAAAATCCCCAGGCCCCAAAAGACCTGTGGATTTCCGTGAATCTGTCCAGCGCCCAATTCAGGCAGCCTTCCCTTCTCACAGACATCCGTAACGCCCTCCTGGAAGTCGATCTCGATGCGAGCAGCCTGATGTTGGAGTTGACCGAAGGAGCTGTCGTGGATAATCCCGAGGCAGCCAGCAGCGTCCTCATGCAATTGCGGGTCATGGGAGTGCGGATCGGTCTCGACGATTTCGGAACGGGCTATTCCTCGCTGGCCCACCTGCGCCGGTTTCCCCTGGATTATCTGAAAATCGACCATTCGTTCGTCAGGAACATCGAAACCAATCACGATTCACGAGAGATTATCCGCACCATCAGCAGCCTGTCCCACCAATTGGGCCTGCGTGTGATCGCCGAAGGAATCGAAAATCAACAACAGCTGGACCTGATCCGATCCCTCGACTGCGAATTCGGACAGGGCTTCTTCTTCTCCAGGGCCGTCAGCGATGAAAATGCAGAAGCGCTGTTGCGGAATGGTCTCACACCCGGGAAAGAACATAATGATCCGCATCCGGCAGGAGAGGCCGGGACAGACCTGTACGCTCAGGCCGCTTCCGCAATTGCTGATCCAAAATCCGGTCCCGACGATTCGCCGGCCCGGGAAAAGAGGCGCAGGTTTGCGGGGCGCAGAGGGCCCATTCTCGTCGGGATGACGGCCATCATCCTTCTGTTTCTCGGAGGCTTGATCGCCAGGTTCAACATTGTGACTTCACCGCCGACCGCCTACACCTCCCCGCCGGCCCTTCCAGACAATGTCATTCCCCCCGCAAAGGAGGCTGCGAAGCTGCCGGCCGCCCAAAAGAGTCAAAAATCCCTTTCGACCGCAGTGAGTCCGGAACCACCCCGCGTTGCGCCGAAAATCCCCAAGAAAAAAGCTGCCGCGCCCACATACAGTCACCCGGTTGTTCACGATCATTTCGTGGGCAGCTGCACCGGGACATTGACAGTGACTGAGGACTCCCTTTCTTATCATTCCGAGAAAGCGGGTGATAGTTTCAGTGTTGCATACTCCGAGTGCTCCTATGCCCTTGACGGCGATCAGCTGAGCATCAAAGTGGGGTCCAAGACCTACAATTTCAAATCGGCGACAGCCCAAACGAATGACGAGAACCGATCTCAGCTCCAGGAGATTGTGCACAGCATAACCAGGCTCCACAAGGATTCACCAGCCAGATAACGGCAAACTGCCGCGCCTCGGAAGTGCGTCTTTGGCATACCCTGCAATGCGCTGGCTGTGGGACACACTTGACACTGTGGGTGGATGGTTTTGCCGGCTGTCAGGAAACGCACCAGGTCAGGGAATCGAAAAGGACCCCGCAGGGGT
>JAFNAG010000658.1 GCA_017860135.1 Acidobacteriota bacterium | reverse complement strand
GTCCAGCAGCTTCTTGGCCGTATTGTTGTTCATGGTCTCATAGGTGCCCGCATAGTCCTTGATCAATTTCACGGTCCGGGCGCGAAGCAGAAACAGTTCATCCTGATACTGTTTATAGACCGGCCAGAAGGCTTTAGCTTCGGCTTCGGTAAGCTGCATATTCTCTGCAACCAAGAGCTTCTTATCGGCGCGGATTTTCTCAATGACGATCTGCATGTTATCCGACGGTTTTTCCTGGGAGGCCGCCGGCATAGCTCCCAGCGACATGATTAAGCCCAATCCCAAAAACATTATTGCTTTCTTTGCTTTCATAGGTTTTTCTCCTCTTATGGGTCCGTTCACCAGTCCGATCAGGTTCTAAACGACACGGGTTAAAAAATCTTCAATGCGGTAATAGATCCCTATCCCGGCATGATAGGTGTCCTTGTAGTTCAAGTCGGCAGAGATGGTTGAATCTGCCATCATCGATCTTTTAATTTTCAACTCTCCCAGAAGGTCGCAGCATGAGTCCGTGACAGCATGCCCCCGGAGAGCGTTCGTGCTTTGAACCCGGTCTGCAGCAGCATGCGCGTCGCGTAGTACGCGCGCCCGCCGGAGCGGCAGATGACCAGAATCTCGCGGTCGCGCGGCAGCTCATTAAGACGCCCCCGGAGCTGACCCATCGGGATGTTGACCGCGCCCGGCGCCTCCTCTACGGCAAGCTCAAATGCCTCCCGCACGTCGAGGAGAAACCCTTCCCCGGCTTCATCCCAGTGGCGGATCGGCATGTCGCCGCGCAGGACACCGGCTGCGATCATCCCCGCGAAGTTGACGGGATCCTTTGCGCTTCCGAACTGGGGCGCGTAGCACAGCTCGGATTCCTCCAGGTCGTAGATCGTTGCGCCCATCTGGATCGCCATGGCGAGCGCGCTGATCCGCTTGTCCACGCCATCCTCGCCGAGCGCCTGTGCCCCGAGGAGGCGTCCGTCGGATTTCCGGAAGAGGACTTTCATAGCAATCGGCCTGGCCCCGGGGTAATACCCCGCGTGTGAATTCGGGTAGAGGTAGACCTTCTCGAAATCCTTGTCGCCGATCCGGATGAGCGTCTTTTCACTTGCGCCGGTCCAGGCCGCTGCTGCGCCGAAGAGCCCGATGATCGAGGTGCCCTGGGTTCCGCGGAAGCGGGAGTCGCGGCCGGCGATGACATCGGCCGCGATGCGGCCCTGCCGGTTCGCCGGCCCGGCGAGCGCGATGAGGCTCCACCGGCCGGTGACGAAGTCCTTGACCTCGATGGCATCGCCCACGGCGAAGATATCCGGGTTGCTCGTACGCATGTGCTCGTCGACACGGATGCCGCCGCGTTCTCCGATCTCGAGGCCGGCCGTCTTTGCCAGCGCGGTATCCGGCCGCACGCCCAGAGAGAGGATTACGATATCTGCCGGGTACACCTTGCCCGATTTCGTTTGAACCTCGAGCGATTCGTTTGCGGCCTGCTTGAACCCGGACACCCCGTCGTTGAGCGCCAGGCGAAGGCCATGCCGCTTCACATAGCTCTCTACAATTCGTGCCATCTCCCGATCGAGCGGCGCCAGAACCTGATCGAGCATCTCGACGAGCGTGACTTCGAAGCCGCGATGAATGATGTTCTCCGCCGTCTCCAGGCCGATGAATCCGCCGCCGATGACCACCGCGCGCGTCTTGGGCTTCACCGTCTGGAAGCCGGAGTATTTGTGCATCCCGGCGAGGAACAGGGAGCCGCGCTCGATCCACTCGCGGATCGCCCTCGCGTCGGGCACGGTCCTGACCTGGAAGATTCCCGGCAGGTCGATCCCAGGCAGTGGCGGACGGACGGTAACGGCCCCGGGCGACAAGACCAGCTTGTCGTAGGACTCGGTCGTCACCTCGCCGGTAGCGACATTGCGCAGGTCGACGGTCTTCTTATCCGGCGAGACCCTCATGGCCTCGCAGTTCGTACGCACATCGATCGCGAAAAACGCGCGCAGCATCGCTTCACTGGACACCAGCAGGCTTGACTCTTTTTCAATCACGCCGCCGATGTGGTATGGCAGCCCGCAGTTCGCATACGAGACATACGGCCCGCGTTCCACCATTAGGATTTCCGCCTTTTCGTCCAACCTGCGCAGGCGCGCCGCGCATGATGCTCCACCCGCCACTCCTCCAACGATGATGACTTTCATTTCCTAAATCCTTCCATTGGCCAATGGGGCTATGTGGCGCTGCAATGGCAACGTGGTAATCGTAATGGTACCGGTCAGTGCACCTGGACTGCTGTCCAGGACTCGTCAGGGTTGTAATCCGCCAAGCGGGGGGCCTGAGTGGCGGTTTCCTTACCGAGGTCCTTTTGGTAGACGACACCATCCTGGCCGACCACGAAGGTCATGACACCGCTCGACGCGTATTTGGCCGGGTATGCAAGGAGAGCAAAGCCGCCTGACATGTCACCGTTTATTACGTAGCTCTTTTTGCCTCCGGGCGCCGTCGGTCCCTGGGCCGTGAGCATTCGAATGTAATAGCCATAAAATGGTGCGGACTCCGATTTGTTTAGGTCATAGCCTTCCGCTACGGCCGCCGCGACGAGCTCATCGAGTGGGCTGCGCCTTTCCCCGTATTTCTTCTGCCAATAG
>JAFNAG010000246.1 GCA_017860135.1 Acidobacteriota bacterium | reverse complement strand
GACAGCGGTGACACAGGCTACTCTGTACCAGAACGACAAATCCCAGTATCCGGGCACCCTCGGCAACCTGCGGACAAACGGTTACGCGGCCGTCCCAGATGAGGATCCGTGGTCCACCACCGCTGCTCCGTCACCGTATATTGTGTCGAACCGCTTTAACAATGTGGCCGGTAGTCAGCAAGTACATGTGTGCAGCAGAGGGGCTGGCAAGAACGATACGACCAATTGCGATGTCGGCGATTTCTCCGAGTTCCCCACACCCTTCACGGGCGGGGCTGTGGGCTACTCAGTCGTGTACGGCTCGTGGCAGCCGCAATAGTCTCTTCTTGTACTCGCGCCGGCGCGCGCAGGGACAGGGTGGGCCCTAATGTGGCGCTCCCGAGAAGCTCGTCTCGCACAAATGCCATGGTTCGGGCTCTCCTCGTTGGTTGTCCGGCTCTTGGTCCGCGCTCTCTCTTCGCCGGTCAGGCCCGGCACGCTCACAGGAAGTCCACGCCGTGTGAAAGAATAAGTTAACCAGAGAAATCCGGGAACGGCATAAGGAGCCGTAACGAAATTCCAAAAAATGGACAAGTTATTTCGTAACGGCTCCTAAGGTCCGGGCATTGCTCAAGAAGCTGGATCGGGAATGGCAGGCGACTTGACAGTTTGTCGATCTGAAACCTAATATGTTGGCGATTTCTTTGAATCGTCGGCGATAAGCACTTAGGACGCCCCCCATGCCGGCTATCAAAACCAAGGGACTTTCAAAGACCTATCGGGTGGGCTTCTGGGGGCGCCGTGTCGATGTCCTGCGAGACCTCACACTGGAGGTGGAGAGCGGCGAGATCTTCGGGTACCTCGGTCCCAACGGAGCGGGCAAGTCCACCACCATTAAGCTTCTCTTGGGCCTAGTGCGACCAACCTTGGGGAATGGCGAGGTCCTGGACTCCCCGATTGGTGCCGCGCGGGCGCGAAGCCGCATTGGTTTCCTCCCGGAGAACCCTTCATTCTACGAGTACCTGACCGGGCGGGAGTTTCTCGCCTTTTGCGCCCGACTTCTCAGCGTGCCACGCTCGCAACGTCTGGAACAGGTGCAATCCCTGCTGGGCGACGTCGGCTTGAGCCGCGCCGCTGACTTGCAGATCCGCAAGTACTCGAAGGGTATGGTGCAGCGGCTGGGTCTGGCCCAGGCACTGTTGGGCGATCCGAAGCTTCTCATCCTGGACGAACCGATGTCCGGGTTGGATCCGATCGGGCGGAAGGAAGTCCGGGACCTCATCCTTCGCCAGAAAGCGGCTGAGAGAACGGTCTTTTTCAGCACCCACATCTTGCCTGACGTCGAGGTGATCTGCGACAGAGTGGGAATCCTGGTGGACGGCAAGCTGGTCAAGACGGGGCCGATCGCCGAATTGCTCGGGGAAGAGATCGAGTGTATCGAAATCACAGTCGCCGATGCCCCAGAGCCTATCCTCCGCCAAGTCGAAGCATTCATTCTCGGCTCGAGTCTCCGCCAACAGAGCAGAGCCATGGTACGCGTCAAAGGGGAGGCGGAGCTGGAAAAGGTGCTTTCGATCCTTGTCCATGCCGGATGTCGGGTGCTCTCAGTCATCCCTCACCGGCGGGGTCTCGAGGAGATCTTCCTGGCGGCGCATAGCGAGGGCGGCCGGTGAGGCGTGTCCAGGTCATCGCACGGATGACATTTACCGAGGCAATCCGGGACAGGATTCTTTACAGCATCCTCGTGTTTGCACTCGCCATGATAGGAAGCGCCACGGTCCTCGTCACCCTGAGCCTGGGTGGCGAGGGGCGCATCGTAAAGGACTTGGGGCTGACCTGCATCACGATCTTCGGCGTCCTCCTCGCGATCTTCATGGGCATCACGCTCGTCTCACGGGAGATCGAGCGCCGGACGATCTTCACGCTGCTTTCCAAGCCGGTCCGACGCGCCGAGTTTCTGGTCGGGAAGTTCTTAGGTCTCGCTCTCACGCTCGCAGTGAACCTTGCTGTGATGACAGGCGGTCTCATGGTGCTCGCCAGGGTCCTCGAGGGCCAGTGGGCACCTCGCGTGGCACTTGCCGCCAGCTTCACATTCCTCGAACTCCTTATCCTCACAGCGGTGGCCGTCCTTTTCTCGACGTTTTCCACGCCGACACTCAGCGCGATTTGCACGCTATTGATCTTCGTGATCGGTCACTTGACATCGGATCTATTCGAGTTCGCTGCGCGTTTCGGCGGTACCGCGCTTAGAATGACCGCAGCCGGCCTCTACTATGTTTTGCCGAACCTCTCTCGCTTCAACTTGGCGAGCGTTGTCGCCAACGATCTCCCACTTTCCGTCGGCACGCTGACGTTGACAGGACTCTATGGAGTGGTATACGTGATCGCACTCCTCGCGCTCGCCACCGCCGTGTTTCAGCGGCGCGATTTCAAATGACGTCTTCGCAGATGGCCTCCACATCCGGAAAGCGAGCGTGGCGCGAACAGGTGTTCGCGCTCGGGTTGGCGTTCGCTGCGCTGATGATGACGTCGTTCCTTTCCGCGTCTCTTGACGCGCGCACCGGCCGTGAAGAAGCGGCGCCGGCACCGATCTTCTTCCCGCGGGCGGATCTGCTGAAGCCGGCACTGCTGGGGTTCGACGCGTTCGCCGCGGACGTCTACTGGATCCGAGCCGTGCAGTACTTCGGCGGGCGCGTCGAGCGGCGCGCGAACTTCCCGCAACTCTATCAACTGGTCGATATGGCTACCTCGCTCGATCCCCATTTCGTGGACGCATACGTATACGGCGGTTTGTTTCTGGTAATTGCCCGGCAGCTTCCGCAGGCAATCGCTATCTATGAAAAAGGCATTGCCGCAAACCCCGACGTCTGGCAGATTCCCCATGACCTCGGTCGCCTTTATTTTCTCGAGACACGGGAGTATGACAAGGCCCTTCGGTGGTGGCAAGTCGCGGACCGGCTTCCGGGTCGTCCCCATTACCTTCCCCGTTTCCTGATCCGCCTCCAAGCCAAGACAGGTCATCGCCAGACCGCGCTCGAGTTGTGGCAGAAATTGCTGGAGCAGTCGGAAAATGAGTCCGTTCGGGCTATCGCCAAACGAGAAATCGAGACGCTACTCAAGGAACTGGGGCAGCGGACGCAGGACGCTCCGCGCAGCTAAGCCGTTCTAAAAGAATAAGTTGAGCGGAGACATTCCGAAACGGCATAAGGAGCCGTAACGAAATAGAAATAGATGGACAAGTTATTTCGTAACGGCTCCTAAGTTGAGAGCCACCGGCTACTGGTCACGGTGACGGAGCCCGAATGCACGTGCTCGATCCGAGGAAAGAGGACGCAGAGCGTTTGAGGATTCTTACGCTTCTGCTCGCCACAACGGCCTTGTTCGCGTGCACCCTTGGCTTTGACTTCGTCTTCGATGACCACTTAGTAATCCTCAAGGACCCGCTGGTCGTTTCGCCCGCAAGCCTTCTCGACGTGTTTGCCGCCAGAGTGCGTGTCGCAGCCGTAACCCTCTTCTACTATCGTCCGCTCATCACCATCCTGTACCGTTTCGACTGGGCCCTCTGGGGACTCAATCCGGCAGGCTACCACCTTACCAACCTCCTTTGGCATCTCTCTGCCGTACTGCTCGTCTATCTGGTCGGCCGCCGAACGATCGGCATGGCGGCGGCCTGGCTTGGTGCCCTGTGTTTTGCATTGCTGCCGGCGCATGTTGAGGCCATCGCCTGGGTTCAGGGGCGGGTAGACCTCGTCTCAACAACGCTTGCTCTCCTCGCACTCTTGGCACTCCTTCGAAGTCGGGAGGAGGCAGGCTGGAAGGGCTCTCGATGGGTCGTCCTCGCGAGCATGGCGTTTTTCGCCGCTCTCCTCGCTAAGGAATCCGTGGTCGTGCTCCCGATCCTGTGGATGCTTTGGGAGATCGCGGAAATCGGGAATGGCGACGGGCGAAGATGGGTGGGGATCGCCGGTCGTCTTGGACCGCTCCTTGCGGCCGTCCTTGTGTACGGGCTGATACGGGTCTGGGCGTTGGAGGGTGCGCTGGGCTTTCCCGTCGATTTCCATCCGGTGTTTGTGCGAATCCTCGCAGGCGTAACCGCCTTTGGCGAGTATACGCGACTGCTCGTCGCACCGAGCCTGGGACTCAAATTTCTTCCGGTCTTCACCGTGGGTGAGCGACTGGGCACCCTTGCGTTCGGCCTACTCGCCCTCGTCACCCTTGGGGGTATCGCCTGCGCAACGTGGATCTCGTGCCGAAAAGTCTTCCCCTGGGTGATCTGGACTCCCATCGCGCTCCTCCCTCCGATGGGGCTGCTGCTGTACGCCCCTGCCGCCTCGCGAGGTTTTCTCACCGCCGAGCGGTTCACTTACTTCCCCTCGGTCGGCTGGTGTCTCCTCCTCGGATGGTTGGCTCACCAAGTTCTCAGGGGTGTCTCGCCGGCAACCTTCAAGTGGGTCGCAGCAGTCGTCGGATCCGTCTTCATTGGGTACGCAGCGTTGACTGGGCTCCGCCTCCAGCCCTGGTCTGACCCGATTAAGTATTATAGCGCGGTGCAGGCGCAGGCTGACGTTCCGGCGCCTCTCCGCGCCTATGCTCATAATGACGCCGGGCGAATCTTCCTCGAGCGCGGCCAGTTCGAGCAAGCCCGGCAAGAATTTCTCGCAGCCCTGCGTTTTGAGCCGCAGTACGCCGAGCCGCACAACAATCTCGGCGTTCTGGAAATACGGGCCGGGGAGCCGGCCAAGGCGGTCCCATGGCTCGTGACTGCGGTTCGTCTTGATCCCGCGTTTACTACAGCCTACGGCAATCTCGCGCGTGCATACGAGGCGGTAGGAGATATTCCAGGGGCACGTCGCGCGTACGAGTCCGGGCTTCGTCTAGATCCCTCATCGAGCTGGCTCCGCTCAGGGCTCGCTCGGGTTTCGGACGTGCCGCTCGACTCGGGAGATACCTTTAAAGGACGCAGATGAAGATGGAGGAACAGGCACGCCCCGGCCAGCCTGGAACGTGTGCTTCGCCGGAAATGACCGGCGATGTACGTCCTCCCTGCCCCAATCTGGTCCACCCGTGGAGAACTCGCCAGGTGCCTTCCTGGGCCTGGCTCTTGGTGTTCGCGTTCCCGCTCCTGCTGTATGCCGGCAGCCTCGGGGCAGATTTCCTGATGGACGACGAGACGATCATCACGGCCAACACGCGCCTGGCACCGGGTCAAGGCCCTCTGGAGATCTTCCGCCGTCCTGAGCAATTTGCCGACTTCACCCTTCCCTATTACCGACCGCTAGTGAACGCGTCATACTGGGTTGACAGTCGGTTGTGGGGCTCGAATGCGAGCGGCTTTCACCTCACCAACTTGCTCCTGCACTGGATGGCGACCCTTCTCGTGTTCACGTTTGCGCGCGCACTGATGGCCGAGCCGCTGTGGGCGGCGCTTGCCGCGCTAGTGTTCGCCGCGCATCCGATCCACACCGAGTCCGTCATCATGGTACAAGGCCGGACGGACCTCTTGGGAACCGTTTTCGTCTTGCTCAGCCTCCTCGCCCTGCTTCAGACTTTCCGGGCCACCGATGGCGTGCAGATCTTAGCAGCTGGTGTGGCGAGCGGCGTGGCGCTGCTAGGCGCACTATTGTCCAAGGAAATGGCCATCACGTGGCCCGCTCTAGCAGCCGTCATTGTCGTGGCATACCCGAATGCGACCAAAGAGAAGGCCGCACGAATGGCGCTGCTGTGCGCGGTCGGGGCGGCGGCTCTCGGAGTCTATTTCTGGATCCGCGGTGCCGCCACGAGTGGCCCACTGCCTGTGGATTTCAGCCGCATCGGCACTCCCAGCTTGGGGCTGGTGCCTATCACCTTCGTCACCTACTTGGGTCTCCTCGTCTGGCCATTTTCATTTTCATTCATTCGTTCGATCCCACCTCCCGAGACCTGGGCGGACCCCCGCATCTTCGTCAACGCAATCCTGGCAATCGCCATATTGCTGAGTCTGGCATTGCTCGCGCGACGAAATCGCATTGTAGCAGTGGGCGCAAGCTGGATGGTCATCACCCTGCTGCCAGTCTTGAACCTGTTCCCCATTCCTGGCTTCGTGGTGGCCGAGCGCTACCTGTATCTGCCCTCCGTCGGGTTCTGCCTGCTCCTGGTGAGTTGGATTCGACAGGCGGCATTCACGTGGGCAACGAGCAAGTCCCACCTTGCGCTTGCGGCGGCGGTTCTCCTCCTCCTCGCCGCGTTCGCGGCGACGATCCAGATTCGGGCTATCCAGTGGCAGGACCCTGTAGGTGTCTTCGAGTCCATGGCCCGCCAAACGCCCAACTCATTCTTCGTCCAGAACAATCTGGGCCTCGAGTACCTGAGCGCGGGCGAGACGCAGAAAGCCGTTGATACGCTGCTACGCGCCAGAGAGTTAGAACCTTCTAACCCGGCGGTCTGGAACAATCTTGGCTTAGCGCTGCGCCGGAGCGGACGCCTCTTGGAGGCCCGCTCGGCGTTAGAGCGGGCGATCACGATGAACCCGGAATACGCGCAGGCATATGAGAATTTCGCCGAGCTTCTTGCCGCACAGGGCGATCACACGGGCGCCCGGCGGGTACGCGAGAGGGCGAAAGCAATTGGCGCACGGTGATACAGGGCAGACGCTGCTCATCGCTCATGGCGTCGGCTCTCACTATGAGCCATTGACCATGCGTGAAGGAATTCCTTGTCCGCGCTCCTGAAGGGGGGTCTCTGCTGGTGCTCGCGCTGCCTTTGATCCTCGGCCTGATGGTCGGAAGCTTCCTGAACGTGGTGATCCATCGGCTCCCCAAAGGAGAGAGCCTGGTCTTTCCCGGCTCCCGCTGTCCGGCCTGCCAGACGCCGATCCGGCCGTGGGACAATATCCCATTGGTGAGCTTTGCGCTTCTCAGGGGGCGGTGTCGCACATGCCGACATGCGATCTCTTGGCGCTACCCGCTTGTAGAGGGCCTGACTGGGATCCTGTTTGCGCTGACTGTCGCCCAGTTCGGCGTGACCCTCCAAACGGCGTTCCTCCTAGCCTTGCTTGGAGGTTTGGTGGCAATCGCGTTCATTGACCTGGATCATCAGATCATCCCGAACGCCATCACGCTGCCGGGAATCCCTCTCGGGCTCGTCGCGGGTGTGTTCTTCGGCGAGCCGCCGCTCTTAGAGCGGGTCATCGGCGCCCTAGCCGGTGCCGGCTTTCTGTATCTTGTCCTGTTGTACGGCGGTGCGGTATACGGGCAGGACGCCATGGGGGAAGGCGACCTGAATCTCATCGCCCTGGTCGGCGCGTTTCTCGGGTGGAAAGGGGTGGTGGTGACGATCCTGCTGGGATGCCTCAGCGGCTCGGCGGTCGGCTTGGTCCTCATCGGCCTGCGGCGTCTCCACCGCCGCGAGCATATACCCTTTGGGCCGTTCCTCGTCTTCGGCGCCCTCGTGGCGATGTTCTGGGGGGACGCACTGGTCGAGTGGTATCTCCGCTTCCTGCGGTGAGCGGCGGCCGGACACCACGGCACGGGCGAAGGCGCAGCGCGTCACCCTGCCCGTGCCCGCGGCGGGACCGCTACATCTCGCGCAACACCTCCTCCATGCTCAATTTCAGGATGCCGACCATCTGATCGATGTCCTGCTCGGTCACGATGAGGGGCGGCCCGAAGGCGATCCAGTGAGGGTCGAACCGGAGGAGGAGACCGTTCGCGAGCGCCCGCTTGCCGATGCGGAGGCCGATCTTCACCTCCGGCGCGAAGGGTTTCTTCGTCGCCGGGTCCTCCACGAGC
>JAFNAG010000657.1 GCA_017860135.1 Acidobacteriota bacterium | reverse complement strand
GTAATGACGCCGCACTCGCGACGATGAGTTCGGCGATTTCGGATTTACCTGACAAAGGAAGTTCTTCGCGCCGCCCGTCCGCAAAAAGCAGCGTGACGCGGTTGGTGTCCACACCGAAACCGGCATCGGAGGCGGAAATGTCGTTGGCAGCGATCATATCCAGTTTTTTGGACGCCAACTTGGCGCTCGCATTCTCGAGCAGGTCACGGCTTTCGGCGGCGAATCCCACTGTGATGCGCGGATGTCCCTTTTTGCCCTTCAGGCTTGCCACTTCGGCCAGGATGTCGGGCGCCAGCTCGAGGGTTATCTGCGGGATCCCGTCGCGCTTTTTGAGCTTGTCCGGCGCGGCCTGCGTCACTGCGAAATCCGCCACGGCGGCGGCCATCAGCAGCAGGTCGGCCTCCGCACACTCGGCCAGCACGGCAGCCAGCATTTCCTTTGCGGTTGTCACACGGATGACGCGCGCGCCAGCGGGCTCAGCCAACCCGTAGGTGGTCGGCGTGGCGATCAGGGCCACCTGCGCGCCGAGGTCGAGCGCGGACTGCGCCAGCGCGAAACCCTGCTTTCCGCTCGAGCGGTTGGTCAATACGCGCACCGGGTCGACGGGTTCCTGCGTGCCGCCGGCGGTGACGACGACTTTGCGTCCGGAAAGTGAACCGTTGCGTCCCAGCGCCAAACGGATCTGCCCTAGCACTTCTGACGGCTCCACCATACGTCCCACACCGCTCAAGCCCGAGGCGAGGTGTCCCTCGGCAGGACCGACGAACAACACGCCGCGTTCCTTCAGGATGCGCACGTTGTCCTGCGTGGCCGGATGGGAGAACATGCCGCCGTCCATGGCGGGGGCGATGAGTATGGGGCAGGCCGCTGCCAGCGCGGTGACTGAAAGCAGGTTATCGGCCATCCCATGAGCGAGTTTGGCGAGGGTGTTGGCCGTGCAGGGGGCGATCACCAGCAGGTCCGCGCTGTGACCCATGCCGACGTGCAGCACATGCGCCTCGCCGCCCCACAGGTCAGCGTCGATGTAGGCACGCCGACCCGTCACCGACTGGAAGGTGAGCGGCGTGACGAACTTCTCCGCAGCGGAGGTCAGGACGACGTCCACGAGGGCGCCCTGCTGGGTCAGTTTGGAGGCGATGTCGGCGGCTTTGTAGGCGGCGATGGATCCGGTGACCCCCAGCACGATGTGCTTATCGGTAAAGATTGTCATACAACGTCATTATACTTCCAAACATCCCAGCCACGAACGGGCGAAAATAACAACGCCATAGGATGCAGGGATGACCGCTTCTATTGGAAATAGAAACTCCTGCAGTTTTTTACCGCAGGAGTCGTCTTTGATTTAGTATCTGCGCTGGCCGCCGCCACTGGAACCGCGGCGATTGCGATTACCGCCCGGACCTCCGTGGCCATATCCGCCGCCCTTGTTGTATCCCCCGGAACCGCGCTCTTCCTTCGGCCGTGCCATGTTGACCTTGAGTTCCCGGCTTCCTACGGCCTTGCCGTTGAACATCCGAATGGCATTTTCCGCATCAGCCTGGTTGGCCATTTCTATAAACGCAAAGCCCTTGGATTGCCCTGTATCGCGGTCTTTGATCAAAGCCACCGAAGTGATTGTCCCCGCCTGGGCGAAAAGCTCCCTTAGTTCATCTTCAGTTGTGGCAAAGGACAGATTGCCTACATAGATCTTGTTTTCCATTCTCTATTCTCCTCAAAAACAATCGGTGGTGTCCCATGAAAAAGCCGCCAGTCCTCAACAGGTCTGGCGGCGACTGCACACTCATTCCCATTACAAACATGACTATTCTAACACATAAAAAAGATTGCTGAATATCCATCCGCGAACCGGCAAAGGGATCCTGTCCTCCCTGTTTTACGGGTAGAACGACACGCTGTGTCCCAGCATTTTCTCCCCGGCATAATCGAACTTGGCCGAGAAAACCCCCTCCCGCCCCAGCCACGGAAAGAAGATGTGATCGCTGTCCCACAGCGGAAGCTTGGTCAGTTCCTGGTCGGGGATCCACTTCAGGTTGCCCTCGGGCGAATCAATCAGTGTGCCCTTAAACTCTGTGGCTGTGAACACCCACACGTACCAGTCATCCCCCTTGAAGTTGGTGAAGATAAGCAAGCCGTGATAGCGCGGCGCGTGAACCTCCAGCCCAGATTCCTCGCGCACCTCGCGGATGACGCATTCCTCCGGCGATTCGCCCGGTTCGAGCTTGCCGCCCAGGCCGTTCCACTTGCCCTGGTGGATGTCGTCCACCTTTTTGACGCGGTGCACCATCAGGGTGCGCCCCTCGTGTTTGATGTAGCACAGGGTGGCGAGTTTCATTTCCCAAACAGCGCCTCCAGCCCGCGCCACAGGTCGTCGCGCCAGGCGGTGTAGTTGTGCCCGGCGGGGTACTCGCGGTAGGTCACGCGGTAACCCTTCTCTTTGAGCAGCGCACTCATCTGGCGGTTGCAGTCCAGCAGGCCTTCCAGCGCGCCGACGTCCATCCAGATATCGATCTTCGGCTTGGGCATGTGCCGCACGATGTCGCTGGTGATGAACTCATGCTCGGGGAAGCTGAACGCGCCGGATTGACTCAGCACCTTGCCGAACATGCCCGGCAGGCGCAGGCCGGTGTAGAGC
>JAFNAG010000656.1 GCA_017860135.1 Acidobacteriota bacterium | reverse complement strand
CAACGAAGGCTGCCTGTTCCGCTGCGCCTTCCGAAAATTCCATTTCAACTACATCTCGCACAAATCGAGGAAGCCGGACAAGGCCAAGGGGACGAAAGCGGAGGATAACGTTTTCAGCCTCAACTGCATTCAGCTGTCCAAGCATGACCCGTCGCAGCTTTTGAAATCGGGCTGGATCCGGCCGGAAGACAGCCGCAGATACAGCGAGATTACGCGCTATTTCAAGCTTGTGGGCAGGACCAGCTCCAGGAGCATGGTCGTGAGGAGCGTGGAAGCTTATTTAGCGGAAAGCTGGGACGGGGATCTTCTCGAGCTGATGGCCGGCAATCTGTATTCCGTCGGGATGTCCCACCTAATGCACCTCGACAACAAAAGCCTGGACCCCATGGGCTTTTTCGATAAGGTAACTTCCTGCGACAAAGAGTGCGACACATGCGACTATTGCAGCGCGCTGATCGCAAAACTGATCCAGCGGGGCGTATTAACGCCCTCCAAGATCGAGGACCTCGGACTCAGGCAATAAAAGGCTTGCCACAGATCTCACGAAAAGATCCGCGCGATCTGTGGCTCCCTGCGGGTCAGCGGCGCGTGATGTAATAA
Source organism: Acidobacteriota bacterium (assembly GCA_017860135.1). GTDB lineage: Bacteria > Acidobacteriota > UBA6911 > UBA6911 > UBA6911 > JAFNAG01. The sequence continues at coordinate 2,036 of JAFNAG010000656.1, read as the reverse complement.
TTCACGGCCGGAGTCACAATGAGCGACAACACCATGGAAGCGGCGATGCCTCCGATCACCGCTATCGCGAGCGGCTGAAGCATTTGTGAGCCGGCGCCCCACGCAAGAGCCAGGGGAATCATTCCGGCGATTGTAGCGAGAGCCGTCATCAGGATCGGCCGCAGGCGGCGTTCTCCTGCCGCGATCATGGATTCCTCATCGCCCATCCCTTCCAGGCGAAACTTCTGGTTTGCGTCCAGCAGCAGAATCCCATTCTTGGCTACGATCCCGATCACCATGATGAGACCCATGAAGGACGAGATGTTGAAGGTTGTGCCGGTGATCAGCAGCGCCAGAAACACGCCAGAGGTGGAAAGCAGCGCAGAGGCCAGGATCGCCAAGGGCGCGGCAAAATCGCCGAACTCAAAAAGCAGGACGATGAAGACCAGAACAATGGCCAGGATCAGGACTACGACCAGATCGTGAAACGAGCGCTGCTGCTCCGCATAGGCGCCGCCATACTCCACTCGTATAGCGGAGGGAAGGTGCAGTTTGGCGATAGCATCCTGGACTTTGGCGATGCCGGTGCCCAAGTCTACGCCTTCCAGCCTGGCGGTTACGGCCAGATCCGGCTGCAGGTTGTCACGGCGGATTTCAGTCTGCCCGGGCAGCTCGACCAGTTTAGTCAGCGAACCAAGAGTGGCCTTTTGACCCGTGGAGCTCCCCAGGATGGTGTTCTGCATCGCCTCCAGCGACGAGCGTGTTTCTGCGGGAAACCGGACGCGGATCGTGTAGGCGCGATCTCCAATCACCACGGGCGTCGGCGCTTCCTCCCCCTGCATAATGGCGGCGGCGTTTATCTCCACTTCCTCCGGCGTAAACCCGGATCGTGCCGCAACCACGGGATCCACCTGGAATAAGGCAGCTGGTCCGCTGATGGTATTGTCAACCCCGTTCAGGACGTCCACCACTCCGTCGATCTCTTGGATGGCATCGGCCACTTTCGGCGCCCATTCATGAAGCAGAGACGAATCCTGGCAGAAGAGCTTAATCTCAACCGGTTCGGGAGCGCTTGTCAGATCTCCGATCATGTCTTGCAGCAGCTGGACGAATTCCACCTCAAGCATCGGGAACCGCTCGGCAATTTTATCCCTTAGCTCCGCTGTGACTTCGTCCACGCTGCGATTGCGATTCCTCCTGAGCTTCACCGCGTAATCGCCGGTGTTTGCTTCGGTCACCGCGATAAGACCCAGCTCCAGGCCCGTGCGGCGCGATGTGCTTTCCACTTCAGGCGTCTCGCGCAACATTTCCTCGACCGCGGTGAGCACACGGTCCGTTTCCTCGAGCGACGAACCTGCCGGCATCCAATAGTCAAGAATGAACCCGCCTTCATCCATACCCGGAAGCAGATCGGAGCCCAGCGCGCGATAGCAGAAGAAGGAACCAACAACCAAAACCAGGCATAAAAAACCTACCAGCCACGGGTGCTCGAGGGCGCGGCGCAGTGCAGCCCCATAGATGTGAACGATGCCGGCCATGAGTCCGCGGGACGGGTCCCGGCGGATCGGCGAGATTTCGGGGGCACGTTTGGAAATCGTTCCCTTCGGTTCAGAAGTCGTTGCGGACAAACCTCCGCGTTTCCGAATCAGGAAATGACTGAGCGTCGGCGTCCAGGTAAGCGCGAGTGCAAGCGAGGTCAAAAGCGCCATCCCCACGGTCAGCGCCAGTGAGCGGAAAAACACGCCGGTGACGCCCGTGATGGAGATCAGCGGCAGAAAAACCACGATGGGTGTAAAGGTCGAGCCCAGCAGCGGTACCCGGATTTCACGCAAGGCGCTGCGAATTGCCTCGGCACGGTTTTGTCCGGAATCACGGTGCGTGATGATGTTTTCCACCACAACGATGGCATCGTCGATGACGAGACCGACTGCGGCCGCCAATCCGCCAAGCGTCATCAGATTGAAGCTTTCGCCCAGGACCCGCAAGGCGATAAAGGTGACCGCAATCGTGGCGGGTATCACCAGCCCGGCCACCAGAGAAGTACCCCAGTCCCGCAA
>JAFNAG010000245.1 GCA_017860135.1 Acidobacteriota bacterium | reverse complement strand
CTTCGGCCATGTGAGCGCGGGCTTCAGCCCGCGCGCTTTAGATCGCGGACATCCGCAAATCAAAGGTGGTACGGGCCTCAGCGCGTTGGGAGAGATCAGCCTGGCGGGCACGGGCTGAAGCCCGCCCGCACTATTCATGATCGGAGAGTGAGCGCGGGCTTCGGCCATGTGAGCGCGGGCTTCAGCCCGCGCGCTCTAGATCGCGGACATCCGCAAATCAAAGGGGGTACGGGCCTCAGTGCGTTGGGAGAGATCAGCCTGGCGGGCACGGGCTAAAGCCCGCCCGCACCCGTGGACAGCGATCCCGATTCTGATCCCGACAAAGCCCACGCGCGGGGAAGGGAATCTGCCCTACTTTTTCCCCACCGCCGCATACCCGTCAGTCAGGGTGTGAAGAAATGCGATGATGTCGGCCATTTCCTCCTCCGACAGGCCGAGGTCGCCGAGTTCTTCGCGATTGACATTGACTGCGACCTCCGGCGCAGGCCATGGCCCGATATCCCTCGAGTTATAGAACACCATTACCTGACGCAGGTTTTTGAAGATTCCGTTATGCATATAAGGCGCGGTGAGGGTGATGTTGCGGAGTGAAGGCACCTTAAATAGTCCGATCAGCTCGGGCTTCTTCACAATCCCACCCAGCCCGGCATCCACGAAGAGAAGGCCTTCCGGGTTCAATGATGGCGGCAGATAATAGAATGGATTTTCAGGATTCTTGGGGAGCCCGAGATTGTCGTAGGTGAAATCGGTAAACAGCGCATGATCGGAATAAGGGCCGGGTTTGCTGGGGTGACAAGCAGCGCAGTTGCCCTTTTTCTCATCTTCGAAAAGTTGGAGCCCCCTCTTTTCCTGATCCGTGAGAGAAGTCTCCCCTGCGAGAAACAGGTCATATTTGGAATCAAATCTGTTCAATTCATGTGAGCGTTCGAACGCCGCGATCGCCTGGACAGCAAGGTCGTAGGCTTTGGCGGTGTCGTCGAGTGCGCCCGCGCCGAAGACCTCCTGGAACAAACCGGCGTATTCGGACTTCCGGATCGAATCGACCACGGCCTGCTCGTCCGGGTTTGCCATTTCCAGCGGATTGAGGAACGGGCCTTTGGCCTGTTCCTCGAGGCTGGAAGCGCGGCCGTCCCAGAACTGACCGCCGACGTAGTGTTGCTCCGCCTCGTCAAAGTGGAACGGCGGGCTGAATCCGGCATAGGCGGCCGGCAAATCATTGCGATTTCCAAACCGGTCCTTGATCACTCCCTGGGAGACCGGCAGAGACGAATTCGGATTGCCGAAACCTGCCTCGGCTGCATGGCAGTCCGCGCACGACTGGCCTGCAGGCGTGGAGAGGTTCTTATCGTGGAACAGGAGCCTGCCCAGCCTCTCTTTCGGCAACAGATCGGTGCCTGCAACCGGCGGCGGATTGTCCGCGCACCCGGCCAGGACCGCAGACACGAACCCCAAGACCCCAATCTGCAACAGCGTTCGGATGAGCTTCCCTACGTTTTCAGATCGAATCATCGCTGTGTTCTCCTTCGGAGCGCTCATACGCATGCCAAAACCATCGCGTTTGGTCGTGCGGCCCACGAGGGCTCCGCTGCTCCGGCGCTCTGTTGGATCGGCAAGATGCGCTCAATATAGCTGGAAAACCCTCGGCATGGCAACCGGTATCGAATCTCCCGTCAGGCCGGAATCTCCGCTGCCAATCCGACGGCCGGGATTCGAACGGAAGCCCTGATATCGGGCCTCCAGTACGGAATGTATTTTCGGGTTGGGAATCATTATATTGTTGTTGGCCGCTGCTGCCTGCAAATGAGCGGGCCGGAGAGTCTTCAGAACAACCTGAACCGGAGGACACGGAGATGGCAAAACGCGTTGGCTTGCTGACGGCAGGAGGTGACAGCCCGGGGCTGAATGCCGTGCTGCGCGGTATCGGAAAAGCAGCGATCGAGCATTTCGGCATGGAAGTCATGGGCTTTCGGGACGGCTTTCGCGGTCTGATGGAAGACCGCACGCTGGAACTCGACGAGCCGACTCTGTCGGGCATCCTGACTGTCGGCGGAACCATCCTGGGAACCAGCCGGGACAAGCCGCACCGCATGCCGGTTGGCGGCCGGGTTCTCGATATGACCGACCTGATTGTAAAAAACTATCAGAAGCATGACCTCGACGTGCTGGTCTGTCTTGGAGGCGGCGGGACACAGAAGAACGCGCACCGTCTGATGCGCAAGGGTCTGAATATCATCACGCTTCCCAAAACTATCGACAACGACATCGGCCTGACGGACACCTCTCTCGGCTTCGACACGGCGCTCACCATCGCAACCGAGGCGATCGACCGGTTGCACAGCACCGCGCACAGCCATCACCGCGTCATTGTCGTCGAAACCATGGGGCACAAGGCCGGATGGCTGGCGCTCGGAGCGGGGCTGGCCAGCGGCGCCGATGTGATCCTGATCCCCGAAATCCCCTACGACGTGCGCAAAGTTTCGCAGGCCATCCTCGCCCGCAGCCGGCTCGGTAAACGCTTCAGCATTGTCGCGGTGGCCGAGGGCGCGGTGCCCAAACCCGGCACGGACATCTACGCCGGAGATAAGAAGAAGCGGCAGGCGAAGCCGGCGGGAAGCAGAGCCAGGCGCGGCGAGCCGGAAATGGGGGCGATCCAGGTCGGGCATGCGATGCGGTTGGCGCAGGAACTGGAGATTCTCACGGGGCTCGAGTCCCGCGTCACGATTTTGGGATACCTGCAGCGGGGCGGGACGCCTTCCGCGGGCGACCGCCTTTTGGCCACGCGCCTGGGCACTGCCTGCGCTGCCTTCATCCGGGAAGGGATCCATGGAGTCATGGTGGCGGCGCGCGGCGAAGGGACGCGTCCGGTGCCGCTCGGGGATGTCGCCGGAAAGCGGAAAACGGTGCCGCGCAATCACCCATGGATACAGAGTGCCCGACTGGTAGGGACCAGCCTCGGCGATTGAGCGGCCGGTGGTTCGTGGAATTTGACAGTGAGAGCGGGCTTCAGCCCGCTCGCTTTAAAACGCCTTACCTCTAATGCCGAAGCGGAAAGTCGAAGAAATATTCGATCAAAAGCGCGCGGGCTGAGGCCGGCGCCACCATGGGCTTATCAATCCCCGAGTGTTCGAATCAGCACAGGGGCGCCGAGGACAACCTCCAGAGGGTGCCTCGCGGCGGCCAGCCTGCGCGCGAGGGGATCCGCTTCCAGGTAACCCGCGGCTGAAATCAGGATCGCGTCGGCCGTCCGGCCCACGGCAAGTCGATGAATCCTCGCATCCCCCTTGGGGCTCAAAGCATCCGCAAGGCGCAGGATCGCCGAGGCAAGCAGCACCGCCCGCCTGTGTTCTCCCGAAAGCCCCATAAAATGTCGTTGGTCGGCTTGTGGGAACGCCCCCCGGTGGTACAGCGCTGCCAACGCTGCCAGTCGGTAGATTTCCGGCGGGAATCCGAGCGGCGGATCCGCTGCCGAGATCATCCGGTAACTTGCTTTGTGGCTCTTCTTATTGCGGACTGCCAGGCCGACGTTGCACATGATGGAGGCTGCCTGCAGGACGACTCGTGACAGGGTTGCCTCTGCCGCGGCGACGCTGCCTGCCTGCTCCAGGCCTTCGTATAACTGCGCCGCCAGATCCGCCACGTGCTCCGTGCGCGCGAAATCGCGATCCCGAAAAGCGGCCCACAGCCGGATCCTCCTCTCGGCTGCCTGCTCCAGTTCCTTGCCCGACGGCAGGCCACTGCGCCAGATCGACCATACGGATCCTTTGCCCAGGGCTTTCTCCCGGTAAACCTGGAGCCTCTTCCCGCGCTCGTCTTCCAACCTGGCGCGCCACGCGGCGCGGACGTCCATGTCCTGCAGTGCTCCGATTTGCCGGGCGGTCTGCCAAAGTATGTGAAGGTCGTGGTACTCCCCCAGCACATCCTGAAGCTGCTTGAGGTCTATCCCCCAGAGTTCATGCCGATGCGGGAGGTAGTTTTCCACCGTGTAGCGGAAGTGCTTCAATCCGATGCGCAGCCGGTGGAAGGACATCCGGCTCCGGTTCCGCAACGCCTGGTGATGCAATTCGCGGGCCGCCTGCCATCGCTCGAGAGCGAGCTGCAGAAAAACCGGGTCCTCCGGAGGGATCGACGGCAGGCGGGACGGCAGCCTGCTGCGCCATTTTTGCCACTTCTTCAGGTTAAAACCGTCGAGAGTTTTGGCGGCCCGCCTGCGCAGCTGCGCTTCCTGGATTTGCAGGTAGGCGTCCATTAGTTGTCCGGCGGGGTCTTGCTCCCCGAAGAGCCGTCCAGCCCACTCTCTCATGATCTGTGCGTCGCGCAAATCGCCCAGGCGCTTGAAGAGTCTCCTGCCCTCCCTTTTCATGTCCTTCCAGCCTTCGAAAGGATCCATCGTCATGTGGATGTCGGCCATGGAGAGGCAGCGGCGCAAGGCGACACGAAGGTCGTGGACGGCGTCGGGAGTGAGGTCGCGCCGGGTTCGTTCGATTTCCCCGACGGCGCGCCCCATCCAGGCCGCCAGACCGGTCTCGTCGACGTGCACCAGGGCTGCCGCATCCGACTCAGCGTTCGTGCCCCCCGGCTCTAAGTTTGTGAGCATTTTTGCCATTCCGGTGCATCAAATCTTTACTGCAAGCAGGCGTGGCGGGATCAGCCACAGCAGTTCGCCACTGAGGTTCGACACGTCAGGCAAATCTACGCACGCCAGTCCGCCTTTTTTGCACACAACCCGGCCGCCGCCGATCAGCGCGCTGATCGTCTCGCTGAAGCTCGGTTCGTGGCCCACCAGCATGAGCGCTCTTGCCGATGCGTGATCGCGCAGGATTGCGGCCAGCTGTTCTATGTCAAAACCCGGGCCAAGCCGGCGATCCAAGAGGACTGTGTCCCGGGCCTTGAGAGCGGCAGCCGCAATCAGAGCGGTCTGGCGGGCCCGCGCCAGGGGGCTTGTCAGAATGGCATCCGGCTCCAGGCCAAGCCTGGCGATCATCGCCGCGCTCCGCTCCATCCTCTCCACACCCTCTTGTGTCAGTGGCCGATCCGCGTCGTCGCCCTTCCATTCCGAACGGCTCTCCGCAAGCCCGTGTCTCAGGAAATAGAGTTCCATGGTTTCATTCCGTCCCACAAATCAATCCGGGGTGCTTCTGCTGCGGTCAGAGGACGGGCAGGAAAACGGATTTCCTCTTTCATGCGCCTCCCTGTGATCGCGGTGATTATGATGCTGATCCCCCAGAAGCCAACCTCTCGTTGGCGATGATCCTGTTCTACTGAGCCCTTCCGATCTGTAAACGAACGTGTTTAAAATATAGGAATATGGGGTAAATGTTAAGATAATTTGGCATCCGGGAGCTTGTTGCCATGGGGATCGCGCAACCAGAGCAGCCAGGACCTGCTGAACTGTCCGAAAATGCTGCCCAACAAGCCGGCGGCGCCTCCGGGTGTGGTGCAGAGCGCCGATGCGCTTCCGATGCATCAGTTGTATGTGGTGTTGAAAGGTCTGCCCGGCCGGCTCGACGCGCAGCTCGCGCAGCTGGATTCCGTCCTGAAAAACGACGTCCCCGACCTCAACAAGCTGCCGGCCTCGCGGAAACTCGATTCGGATTCACTGAGGAAGCGGTCGCAGGTAAGTTACCCCCCTCTGTAAGCGCGGCGATGGCGCGGTTGGGAGCAGGCAGGAAGAGCGTCTGCGCCTGCGCGGTTACTTTGCGGATCGCGCCAGCTCCGGGCGCTCGTTCAGGGTTCGCAAGATCGAGCACCATGTCTTATGCTCGCCGACCGGCATGCCGCACTCCACACAGATTCTGACTCTTTGAACCGTCCGGCCGTTCTTCCATCGGAAAAGCTTCTTAAGAAAGGACATATCGTTTCCCTCCTGCCTCCCGCGGTCCCATGATGCCGGCGCATGCGGCTTCTGCGGCGCTCGCGCGAGTGCGGCAATCTCCGTTTCGTAGATTAATACGCAAACCGCAGGCAGGAAGATCTTGAAAATCAGCTTTTCGTCGAATTTTTCTTGTTTGCGAACAGATCTGCAGACAGCCGTTTTAAATATTGCAGACCTGAGCCTGATTTCTTAGGATTGGGCTGGGAAGAAGTAATCATACACTTTTTCTGCACGGGTGAACACGCATGGCATCACAATTCCAGGAAACCTCTCCTCGAATCGGCATCCGGCCGGTAATCGACGGCCGGCGCAAAGGCGTTCGGGAGTCCCTCGAAGCACAGACACTCGACATGGCACGTCGCGTGTCTGGCCTGCTCCAAACAAACCTGCGCCACCGGTCCGGCAAGCCGGTGGAATGTGTCATACCCTCCGGGTGCATCGGGGGTGTCGCCGAAGCGGCACACTGTGACGAACTGTTTCATCAGCGAAAAGTCGCCCTTTCGATCACCGTCACCCCGTGCTGGTGCTACGGGACCGAGACGATGGACATGGACCCGTTTCGCCCGAAGGCGGTCTGGGGATTTAACGGCACCGAGCGGCCCGGGGCGGTGTATCTCGCTGCCGTTCTTGCGGGACATGCGCAGAAAGGCCTGCCGGCATTTGGCATTTACGGCCGTGACGTGCAGGATGCCGGCGACGACACGATTCCGGATGACGTCCGCGTGAAGATCCTCCGCTTCGCCCGGGGGGGCCTCGCGGTGGCTGCCATGCGCGGCAGGTCCTACCTGTCGATGGGCTCCGTTTCGATGGGGATCGCGGGTTCCATCGTGAATCCCGATTTTTTCCAGGACTTCCTGGGAATGCGCTGCGAGCACATCGACATGTCGGAATTCGTCCGGCGCATGGAAGAGGGCATATACGATGCGGATGAATTCCGCGTTGCCCTGGCCTGGACCCGGGAAAACTGCCGCGAAGGAAAGGATTACAACACCGCTCCCCGCTCCCCTGCCGAAAAATTCCGCATCTGGGAGCAGGTGGTCAGGATGACCATGATCGCGCGGGACCTGATGACGGGAAATCCTCGCCTGGATGCGATCGGATTCGGTGAAGAGGCCCTCGGCCACGACGCCATCCTGGCCGGGTTCCAGGGGCAGCGCCAGTGGACCGACCATTTTCCCAACGGCGATTTCATGGAGGCCATCCTGAATTCATCGTTCGACTGGAATGGCCGGCGCCAGGCCGTCCTGCTTGCCACCGAAAACGATTCGCTCAACGGCGTGGTCATGCTCTTCGGCAACCTGCTCACAAATACGGCACAGATGTTTTCCGACGTGCGCACGTACTGGAGCCCGGCGGCGGTCGGGCGGGTGACCGGCCACAGGCTGAGCGGGGCG
>JAFNAG010000655.1 GCA_017860135.1 Acidobacteriota bacterium | reverse complement strand
GAAATCGGCAGGAGTGATTTGCCAGCCTGCCGCCCACCAACCGTTTGTGATATTGGCGAATCCTATGCCGCTGCCAAAATGCTCGGACCAGGCTCCTGTTGTTGAGTTGTATAGAAACGCATCTGAAAGGGCGTCGCCGTTGAAATCTCCGGGAACCGGAAATGCCGTCGATTCGATTGTGTCGCTGCTGGTTGTTGTGGTAGTGCCGTTGCTGAGTTCGGCAGTTACCGTGTGAATTCCTGGGCCACCGGCGATCGTCCAGTCGAACTGTGATTGAAACGGTTGCCACGCGCTCCAGTCGCCGCTGTCATTTTTCAGACGCATCTGCTGCCAGGTTCCGTAGATGTAGACCGTCACTTCGCGCGTGGCGGAGAATGCGGCGTCGAGATTGAGAATCAGGGGATAGATGCCGACGCGCCTGCCGAAGTCCTGCACCCACGTCTTGGGATCGCCCCCTTCGCCCTCGTAGTAACCGACGCCAATTTCCCAGAAACCCTCGTTGAGTATGTTGGCGCGATGGCCGGGGCTGTTCATCCATTCGGCCACAACGATTGCAGGCCCGGGATAGCCGGCGGCGATGTTTTCGCCGATCGTCGACCACACCTGGTAATAGGAGGCAACCCGGTCCGACCACGAGCAGGCGTAGGTCAGGACGCCGCCGATACGGTCGTAAGAGTCATGATTGAAGTAGCTGTCTTCACCCATGTCCGTGGCGTGATATCGAGCGGCTTGATCGAGCGGTTCCACCCGTTTCAGCGGCGGGAGCCCCTGATTTGCCCTCGTCAGGTTCGTAAGTTCGACCACGCTCTGTTCATAGCCCGAATTCACGGCCGCCGCGGTTGCAGCCCCGTAGCCCGAGTAGGCCGAGGACAACAATCGATGCTCCATCCGCGCGTCCTGCCCTCCCACTACCTGATTCGCGGCCACCTGGGCCAAAAGACCAGTGTCAGCCCGATCGCAAACCGATGCGAAAACGGCAATGAGAAAGATCGTTGTCATCCTTTGCTTTGCTTTCATGTTCAGCCGCTCCATGCTTCGGTTCTACCTCTGGGGGGGAGTGCCCGGATCTCAAGTTATACCGGGTGGGCGCCCGACCGGATCGACACGAAGAAGATGGTTCGTGATGCAGCCGGCCGGAACCCGGGTCGTCCTGATCTGGAGATTGGTCCAATGACTCCGTGAAAATGTCCGCCCCCCATGCACTGTTTCAGGACTGTCTTTTGTCACATTTGGCCTGCGCCCAACCACACGGGGTCAGCCCTATCGAAACAGGCATGTTATATCTATCGAAAGCTGCCTGCAAAACCTGTAGCTGTTTAGCCCCGGTGATAAGGGGGCAGGCCAAGATCACGCAGAGTGCGCCAGATTGCAGCCGATTGCTCGGCACTGGGCGCGACCGAGATTGCGCGCAGTGTGTGTGAGCTGCTCGACTGGAAACGCCCCACTGGACGTCTCAAGAACCACGAGGGCCGACAAGTAACCGAGCGGCTCGCCGCGGAAGGCTGGCTGCACCGGCCCGCGCTAGCGCACGTTGGGCAGCATTATGCCGACGGGGTTGAAATACGGATTCGCCTCGAGCTTCCCGGCAAGCGCCGATGGGTGAATCGTGGCAGCCGCGTCCTCGAAAACCTCCGAAGGCTGCAGCCTGCATTGCACGCCCACGAACTGGAAGACATAGACCACGTAGTGCGAGCAGAAGAACGGGCGCGACTTGCCTTCCAGGATGTCCGTCAGCAGGTCATCCATCTCGGTCGGCGTCGAAGCGGATCCGCTGGGCCCCGCCAGGGACTTCAACGCCCCGCCCAGGTTGTAGGAGAGCGGACCTCCGGTCTTCCAGCGCCACCGCTTCGACCCAATCTTGATCTCGTGACGCGTGGTCCGGCGCTGGTGGATGTCGAAGAGCATCTTGACGCAGTTGGCGGCGCCTAGAGCCATGTCGGGCCTTGTGCACCGGTATACGAGATACGCTATGTTCTTGTTCTGCACTCGCAGGTCGTTGCCGCGAATGCCTTCCCTCGCTGCCTCGATGATGTATGTCTTGTCGAACATCACGCCGGCGTGGACGATGTGTGGCTTAGCCGCCATCCACAGCGCCTGGAGCGAGGCGATTCCGATGCTCAGAAGTGTATTGTCGATGACCTTCAGCATAACATCGCCGGGAGCAAGGTCGCGGCATCTCAGTGGTTCCATGACGTCCCTCCCCTTGGCGCCCGATCCGGTCTTCGCGCCAACTGCGCGTTTTACCGGGCTGTAGGCGCCATCGCCGCTAAGTTAGTTATGTTTCCTCTCTCTTGTTCTGGCCAAGCTTGGTCTCAGATATTCCCCCATTTCTCAGGGCAGGCTTCCCGTTGCAATTCTGACTACCTGCACCTTTGACGCCTCCATTGTAGACGAGTCAACGGTCCTTTGCGGTCCGACCGGAACCGAAGCGGTTCTTTTGTAAGCTGTCATAAGAGATGTGAATTGGGCGATCCTTATCGCTTTACCAAGGTTTTGGTTCCCAGACCCCTGGATAGTACAAAAAAGTCCCAGCCGTCGGCCCCGTGATGCAGAGATAATAGACTCCCCAATCAGGGTAGTGCAGGAAAACATCTGATTTTCCGTCATTGTTGAAATCCGAGACCTGCACCTGCCAGACTG
>JAFNAG010000654.1 GCA_017860135.1 Acidobacteriota bacterium | reverse complement strand
AGGCTGAAACACAGGTCGATAGTAGTCGAGTCCAGGGCATAGACGGTGTTGCTGAGCTCGATACCCAGATCCTCGTCTCGATAGAGCTCGCGAGCCCGAGCAATGAGCACCTGGGCGAAGTCGCAATAAATGCGCCAATCGCGCACCTCGTTGGCATCCGCCAAGGTGCTGCGCGAGACCAGGCTGCGGAAACCCATATGGTAGAGCCGCCGACTCTGGGATCGCAGGCAGACGATAATATCGCGCAAGCTTTCGCGATAGGTGAGCTGCGCAAAGATCATGCACAGAAACTGATCCCAACAGGAGAACATCTTGATGCGATGGTCGCCCCGGTATCGGGCGACGCACTTCCGGAATTCTCTCGTGGGAAGATGGTCGAGCAACTGAGCGAAAATGGTGCGTCCGCTGTTCATGCCATACCCTCCAAGCTGGCCGAGCATGGCAAAACAGCAGATCAAAATTCAAATCGATTTCTCCTATTTTGGTATGCAAAAGCATAACATTCAATATGTTGCGGCGACATCCAACAAACTTAACCGGACACTAGTGATAAATGAGAACGTGAGCAAGATTCGGTTTTTGTGTGCTCCTGCTCTGGCAACCGATCGGGGATTTTGAGCGGTCTCTCGTCCCCGACGGGTCGCCGACACCAAGTCTATGGGATCATCGTGTGGCCTTCCTCTCTTCCTGGAGGCCATTTCACGGGCTTACGGAGCCCTCGGACCCCTGTCACCGAGCATTCTTGCTCCCTTTTACGCCGCTGCCAGGCGGCGTACCTTCCAGCAGAGACGGATCCACTGCTGGATGTTGTAGGTGAGGCACACCCACTGTGCCTCAACCTTTGCTTTGGTCAGACCCCGGACGGTAAACCGCCGCAGGCCGAACTTCTCCTTGATCCAGAGGTGCGGAAACTCCGCGACCTCCCCACGCTTCTTGTATTGATTCTTTGCCTCGAGCGTTTCCATCTTTGACCGGAACGCGCTCATTTCCGGGCCGTCCAGAGTGCGCACGATGGATCGTCCATTGGCGCTGGTACCACAGCATTGCCCCCTGTGAGGGCAACTTTGACAGTCTCCCGGGTCGGCACGGTAGGTGTACTTCATCTGCCCTACGAAGGTGCACTTGCATACATAATGGAGTGTCTTCCCCATGGGGCAGGTGTAGGTATTGTCGATGACGTTCAACCGGAACGCCTCCGGGCGGAACTCCGGCGCTACCCCGCGCTTGTCGTACAGCGCCTGTTTCTGAACGTCACCGTCCCGAGCCGGGCCAATCAGATCGATCTCCGCGGCTGCCATCGCCACTACGTTCTCGCGGTTGGTATAGCCTCCATCCGCGATCACATGTTTGGGGGCCTGCCCCGCCTCCTCCTGCAACCGCTCTACTGCCGGTTGCAGCTGCCGCGCATCGCTGGCGTCCTGCGTCACATCCACACTCACGACCACCGTGGCCTTGGCATCCGTCGTCACCTGCACGTTGTAGCTCGGTGCGAAGCCGTTGTCGCTCTGATTCATGATGCGCGCCTCCGGGTCGGTCAGGCTCACCCGCGCCTTGTCCTTCTCCGCCCCCGAGCGCGTCTGGCGCACTGTCTCGAGCTCCCGCAAAGCCTGCTCCATCCGATCCACTTTTTCGCGTGCGGCCCGTTGCCGCGCAACCATCGTGCGCCGGCTGATCTCGTCGTCGTCCCCCTGCAGCTCCGCCAGCCGCTGCCGCGCCTGCTCCAGATGCTTCTCGATCGTCCCCTGCCGCCGGAACGTGTCCGACCCCGCAGACGCCCGGATCTTCGTGCCGTCCTGCGTAACGGAATCGAGATCGATCAGGCCTTCTCCCGCCAGCAACGCCAGCACCTGTGCCGACAGGTCCTTCAGCGCGTCGGCGTGCGCCGTCCGATAGTCCGACAGCGTGTGGGCGCACACCGGGTTGGCTCCCGCCAGCCACTGGTAGGGCGGATCATACTCGCACCGCCGCGCGATCTCCCGCGCCGACGGGATCCCGTCCGTGTAGCCCCAAATCCACAAACTGATCAGCAACCGCGGGTCATGCGCCGGCCGTCCCGCCACGCCGTCGACCGACTCGATCTGCCCGTAAAAGCGCCCCAGGTCCCGCTCCCCCACCAGCTCCCAGATCGCCCGCACCGGGTGATCCGGTCCCACCAGCCCTTCGATATGCAGCGGGCGAAACACCATCTGCGCCCGGTTGAGCGGCTTCACCCGAGCCTTGCGCTCGCGGTTCTCTGCTTCCTCCGGACGCTCCGGGCGCCGCCACAGACCAGCGTCCCCAAACAGCGGCATCTGCGGCTCACTTGTCATGGCCGGACCTCCGCTGCCTGCCTGCGGCTAAAGCCGGGCGCTTCACGATCAGGGTTGCTTTGTCCTCGACCACCCACTCGATCTCCTCACCCTTCTCCAGTTCCAGGGCCTGGGCCAGCGGAGCCGGGCAGATGAGATAGAATTGACGGGTGTTGTTGGCGCGTTCGATGACTTGGACTTTCGAGAGGAATCCCATAAGTGCATGATAGCACTAGTGTTATCGCTAGTCAAGCAAAATCTTGCACTGTGGCCGATTTTTGCTCACGTTCTGAGAATTGACAGATAGCTTTTTGTTGCGTCTCACTTCCGATTGCACCCAAATTCAGTCTCCC
>JAFNAG010000653.1 GCA_017860135.1 Acidobacteriota bacterium | reverse complement strand
GTATTTGGCAAAACGACTATTGGCATCGCGATGTGATCCTCTTTGTCCTGCAAAAGAGATTCGAAGCAGGTATCAATGATAAATTGGTAAACGTGTGGGACGTCCCCGATTGTTTAGTTGTTGCCGCCTTTCGGATTTTCGAGCTTCTTCATGGTCTCTTCGAGAGCTTTCTTTAAGCTGAGCGTGTCCGCTTTCTGGCGGGGCGGATACTCCGAAAGGCTCTTCAAGTGCTCCGCAATGAACGGTGCGGCGGCCGTAGGCGCCCACATCTTTGCAGCGAAGAACTTGCGCCCAATATAACCCCACTCTTTCGATTCAGGGTCCATTTTCTCCATCGGATCCATCAGCAGGTTGAAGAGATACGGTACGTTGGGATAGTACTTCTCGTTCCACCAGAGTCCTTCCGGTTTCACGCCGATGTGCATCTTCCAGCCGTCTACGCGGATGGCCATCAGGTCGGTCTCATCATAGTAGAAGAACTCGCGTCGGGCGGATCTATCGGTTTTACCCGTCCAATAGTCAAGCTGGTTGTAGCCGTCGAGGTGGACTTTGTAAGTCATATCGCCCATTTTCTTTCCTTGAAGCAGCTCCTGCTTCAGGTTCGGCATGCCCGCGGCCGCAGCCAGGGTTACGAACAGGTCCTCGTGGCTCTGGATGCCGTTGAGCTCTGTCCCGGGTTTTATGTGGCCGGGCCACTTAACAAGGCACGGCACGCGAAAACCGCCCTCCCACGAGGTTCCCTTCTCACCGCGGAATGGTCCCATCCCGCCGTCGGGCCACATCATCAGCTCCACGCCGTTGTCGGTGGAGTAGAGGACGATTGTGTTGTCGGCGACGCCAAGTTCGTCAAGCTTCTTCAGGAGTGATCCGACCTGCTCGTCGTGCTCTATCATCTTGGCGCGGACTACGTCTTCCTCGGCGCGCCCCTCATTTACGGCCATTTGGACATATTTCTTCTGCGGATGTGACCAGATGTGGGTGGCGGTAGTGTTGTACCAGACGAAGAAGGGCGTGTCGCCTTTGCCGACCTTGTCCAGGTACTTCAGCGTCGCGTCTGTCACCTCCTGATCGAAGGTCTCCATGCGCTTGCGAGTCAGTTGGCCCCTCTTCTCGATCTTCTGCCTGCCAACACGACCGAAGACGGGGTCCTCGGCCGGATCGTCCTGGTTGCTGGCCCAAGTGTAGAGAATGTCGCGCGGGCCGTACTTCTTGGTGTACTCCGGGTTCTTCTGGCCCGGGTAGTCGAGTTGCTCCGGCTCCTCCTGGGCATTGAGGTGGTAGAGATTGCCGAACCACTCGTCGAAGCCGTGGACTGTCGGCAGGAACTCATTGCGGTCGCCCAGATGGTTCTTGCCGAATTGCGCAGTCGCGTAACCCTGCGATTTCAACACCTCGGCCAACGTCGGGTCTTCCTTTTGAATTCCGAGCTTCGAGCCGGGAATGCCGATGGTGGTTTCACCAGTCCGCAGCGGCATTTGCCCCATTAGGAACGCGGCGCGTCCGGCAGTGCAGCTGGCTTGACCATAGTGGTCGGTGAAAATAGCGCCTTGTCTGGCCAGGCTGTCGATATTGGGTGTGCGGCCCATCATGCCGTGCGTGTAGGCGCCGACATTCCACATGCCGATGTCATCGCCCCAGATGACCAGGATGTTGGGTTTCTTGTTTTGCTCCGCTGCCTGCGCGCACGACGGCATGGCACCGGCTGCGAGCACGACTCCGCCTGCGATTCCCAACATTGTCAGTAACCGTTTCGGCCCCCCGATTTCCCCGAGGCTGCTCATCGTGAAGAGTTCTTTTGCTGCCCCCATTGTCTCCCTCCTGCGTTTTGTGAGTTAAAAGATGCCATTCCATCCTTCTTATTTGCTTCTGCGGAATCCTGTATATGACTGTTATTGCATTTCTTCTTATTCTTACAGGCTCTTCGCCCTTGCTTGCTGCACGCGGCGCTGAATCTCCGGCATGTCCTTCTCGATATGCGTATAAAACCTTTTCAAGCCCGGGCACAGATAGTTCAGCCCGGCTTCGCCGTCCGGCGCGCGCACAAGCCGGTTTTTGGGACATTCGCCCCAGCAGAGCTTCAGATGCGGGCACTGGCGGCAATGCTGCGGCAGTGCGTTGCGCTTGGCAAAGCCGAATTGCTTCTGCAGCTCGGAGTAGGCCATCGCGCTCCAATGAATGGATGAGATATTGCCGACTCTGTATTCGGGATAGGCATAGTGGTCGCAGGCGAAGACGTCGCCATTGTGCTCGATCGCCATTCCTTTGCCGCAGAATTCGCCGGTAATGCACCGTTGCGCCGGTTCGCCCAGCGATTGAGCCACCGCGGTCTCGAAGAGATCCACGTGCACCTTTCCGAAATGGCCCCGCCGGTACCAGTCGTCCCAGACCTTGCAGAGAAAACGCCCCCAGTCGTCCGGGTCCACGGACCAATCGGTCACCACCGAATCGGGCGTTCCCGGTCTGGCCTGCGGCGTGCCCGCAACCGGTATGTTTACCGCGTCCCACCGTTGCGGCGCCACCTCACGAAAGACCTTCGGCTCGACGCATGAGATCAGCTGCACACGATGCACTCCCAGTTCGCGAATCAGAAACCGGTATACGTCGAGCGGATATTTGGCGTTCTCGCGGTTGACCACACACAG
>JAFNAG010000244.1 GCA_017860135.1 Acidobacteriota bacterium | reverse complement strand
CCTCGATTTCCCGGTCACATACAGGTCCCGAGTGTGTATGTCGGCGAATGTTTTGATCACGCAAACAGTGTATCGCGTCACGTGACGGATGTCAATCGGTCGGGAGCCAAAAAGCGGGTTAGGGTCGTAGGGATATCGTACATAACTAAGTAGCGATAAGGCAAAAACCGACTCCGTAGCGGGAGATGGCCGACGGCGTAACCGAGCAGTAGGTTTTGCGTTACTACACCCGCCACTACACACGGAGACGGCTTTTTGGCCGTCCGCGCTTGCAAACTATTGATTCTAAAAGACGAAATTTTAAGAAAGGTGGTCGGGGCGAGAGGATTCGAACTCTCCGCCCGCATGTTGGTTCAAATCCGCGACTGTTCATCTGTGCTGCGTAAACAGCGGCTCCCGTGCCATTTCCCACCGTTTCCGAACCCTGCCAAACATCCATAAACAATCCCGGACATCCAACAGTTACTACACACGCATTACACACGGAAGGCATTTCTTCTGCACGAATCCGGGACTCGCGGCGATCAAGGGATCCGATAGGAGCAAGAAGCGAGACGGGAGTCGTACACCATGGGAATTCTGTGTTGCGCCAGGCGGCTTGCCCGATCGGGCGTGCGTCGCATCCATCGCTGATTGCGTTATGTACGAGAAGGGCGTTTGCGCCCAAGTGGCAGCCCATCAACCGACTGACGCGAACTTACCAGAATACTGTATCTCGGGGAGTGTGCCGATTTCTTCCCGGCCCACCCCTGCACTTGCAGAGAATCGATGGGTTTGCGAAGCCTGGGTCCGAAACTCGGCTGTTGCCAAATTTGACAAGTTCATTTTGTCAATCCTGATTTATATCACTTCAGTGGTGTGATCCGGTCGCTGCATCAGTACAGCCAGCAGACCCCGAATCCAAGGAGGAATGATAGCGACGAGGCAATGGGCTATTATTGATCGGAATTCTGACCATCTTGATGGTCGCCACATGGGCGTGCCAGTCCGGTCAGGAAAAGGCTGCACCAACGGCACAAATGGGCGGCATCGATCGTACGGTGTTGCCAATCCCGGAGCCGGACTATCCCCGTGAGACCGAACTCGATGCAAGGAAGGCCGCGCCGCCACCGCGCTTTGAGGTGAAGCCGCCCGCAGGCGCGCCGAACGTGCTGATCGTGCTCATCGACGACATGGGATTCGGCATGTCGAGCGGATTCGGTGGGCCGATCCAGATGCCGACCGTCGAGCGCCTGGCAAGCGGAGGGCTGCGCTACAACCATTTCCACACGACCGCGCTCTGCGCGCCGACCAGGATGGCGCTGCTTACCGGCCGCAACCACCACATGAACAACATGGGTTCGATCACGGAGACGGCCACCGCGTTTCCCGGCAACACAGCGCAGCGCCCGGACCGGGTGGCGCCGCTTGCGGAGATGCTGCGGCTAAACGGCAACAGCACCGCCATGTTCGGCAAGAATCACGAGACCGCCCCCTGGGAGCTGAGCCCCTCGGGTCCGACCACCCGCTGGCCGACCCGCTCGGGATTCGATGAGTTTTACGGCTTCATGGGTGGGGAGACCAACCAGTGGGCCCCGTTCCTATACCACGGGACGAATCCCGTTGAAGTGCCCAAGGACCCAAACTATCACTTCATGACTGACATGACTAACAAGGCAATCTCCTGGATGCAGTTCCAGAAGTCTCTGACGCCGGACAAGCCGTTTTTCATATATTTTGCCCCGGGCGCTACTCACGCTCCGCACCATGTGCCGCAGGAATGGACCGAGAAATACAAAGGGAAGTTCGACCAGGGGTGGGACGCGATGCGGGAAGAGGTCCTCGCACGGCAGATCAAGCTTGGTGTGGTGCCTCCCGGCACAAAACTCGCGCCGAAACCCGAGGCGATCAAGGATTGGAACACGCTGACAGCCGATGAAAAGAAACTCTTCACTCGTCAAATGGAGATCTTCGCAGGTTTCGGCGAATACGCGGACACCGAGATAGGCCGGTTGGTCGATGCAATCAAAGAGGTGGGCCAGCTCGACAACACGCTCGTGTTTTACATCATCGGCGATAACGGTACGAGCGCCGAAGGCGGCATGAACGGAATGTTCAACGAGTACACCTATTTCAACGGCCTTCAGGAAAATGTTGCGGACATCATGAAGCGCTACGATGACTTGGGCGGGCCAATGTCGTATGCACACATGGCAGCGGGCTGGGCGGTCGCGGGTGATACGCCGTTCACCTGGACGAAGCAAGTGGCCTCGAACTTCGGGGGCACCCGTAACGGGATGGTAGTGCAATGGCCGAAGCGGATCGCGGTGAAGGGCGAAATCCGCTCGCAGTTCCACCACGTCATCGACGTCGCGCCCACGGTTCTTGAAGCGGCGGGCCTCCCCGAACCCAAGATTGTCAATGGGACGCCTCAGGTTCCTATCGAAGGCGTGAGCATGATGTACACCTTCGACGACGCCAAGGCCGACAGCCGCCATAAGACCCAGTATTTCGAGATTGCCGGAAACCGCGCCATTTATGCCGACGGTTGGTTCGCGGGAACCATCCACAGGGCCCCATGGGAATTGAAGCCTCGCGTGGCGCTCCTCGATGACAAATGGGAGCTCTACGACACCCGAACCGACTTCAGCCTGGCCAACAACCTGGCTGCACAGAACCCGACGAAGCTAAAGGAATTGCAGGACCTGTTCATGAAAGAGGCCGTGGCAAACCGCGTGCTTCCTATTGACGACCGCAGCATCGAGCGGCTGAACGCCAAACTGGCCGGGCGTCCGGATCTCATGGGCGACCGCAGTTCTTTGACGCTCTACCCGGGAATGATGGGGATGTCGGAGAATGTGTTCCTCAATATAAAGAACCGTTCTTTGACAATCAACGCCGAAGTCGATATCCCGCAGGGCGGCGCCAATGGCGTGATCCTCGCCCAGGGCGGACGATTTGGTGGGTGGAGCCTGTACATGAAGGGCGGAAAGCCGGTTTACACTTACAACTACCTGGGCCTTGAGCGATTCAATATCGCCGCGACCCAGGCTGTTCCTGCAGGCAAGGCGACGATCCTGTTCGAGTTTGCATATGACGGCGGCGGTCTGGGCAAAGGGGGCGTGGGGACGATTTTCGTGAACAGCGTGAAGGTTGGCGAGGGGCGGGTCGCGCGCACCCAGCCGATGCTCTTCTCCGCCGACGAAACTGCGGACGTAGGCATGGACGACGCGACTCCGGTGACCGAGGACTACAAAGCTAACGAAAACAAGTTTACCGGGAAAATCATCAAGATCGTTCTCGAAGTGAAACCCATGGGCCAGGGAGTGCAGGCAGCAGCAGCCAAGGCCGGTGCAGAAGCCGCCAGGAAGATTGAATTAGCAAAATGATCTCCACACGACCTGTGCATAGGAAGTTCAAGCTGCCTGCTCGGCCGAGATTCACTCCCGTCCGCGGCTGCCCGGCCCTCGGTTCAGCCTCCGATAAAAAGAATTCCGTCAACTTGGCTCTCGTGCTGGGCCTGAACCGAATCCTAAATGAAAACGCTGCCGCAGCATAGAGGATTTTGGGTACACCTCCGGTATGCGGCAACACCACGGTTAACGGTACCCTTCAGCTCAAGCGAGATCCTCTGCTGATCCAGTGATGCCGCTGCGTTCAGCTTTCGTACCAGCGTGGGATGTACATCCCGTTTTCACGATGGTTGCCTGTAATCGATTCGAAGAGCAGGCGGGCCTGGAAGGCGCAGCCGCGCATAAGAAGCCGACGTGTCAGACTGCGCTTGCGCGCCTGCGGATGCCACATGCCGCGCACCCAGCCGCGAATGCGGTTGCCATCCCAGTCGGTCAGGTAGGAGGAAAGGAGCGCGCGCTCGAGTTCGGCGCCGTCAGCCTGGACCGGCGGCCCGGGGAGAAAGCCGAAGCGCCGGAACTTTTCTCCGGTGGGATCCCACATTTCCCTGCGCCAATATGGGGTGCCCGGCAAAGGCGTCAGCGGGATGAAGAAAGCGTAGTCCAGGTCAAGTCCGGATGCGCAGCGGCGCAGCTCCCTGATTTTCTCCGGGGTGTCTCCGGGCACGCCGTAAATAAAGCTGCCGACGGTGAACACGTCCGGGTATTCGCGCGCCAGCAGCCGCAACGCGGACCGGCAGTCGCCGGCAGCCACGCTCTTGTTGAGTCCGTCGAGCGTCCCGGCGTCGCAACGTTCGATACCGAGGTAGACTTCATTCAAACCTGCCTCCACGCAGCTGCGGAGCGCGCCTGAAGCAGCATCGCGCAAAACAGCATCCGCCCGCACCCACGCCGACTGGCCGATGCGGAGGTTATCCCGAAGCATGAGTCCGGCAAGCTGCGCATGAATTCTCGGATCGGCATTGAAGCAGGGATCCACCCAGGCGAGGTAGCGGCGCCGATATCTGCCTGTAAGTATTCGGATCTCCTCAAGCAGGCGTTCGGCTGATTTGGTGCGCAGGTGGGGTACGACCGCCGCCCCTTGGTATCGTCCCATTTGCCGCCACAGCACACAGAAATTGCAGGAACCGAAACAGCCGCGACCCAGTTCGATGGCCGCCAGGTCGGGGTGATTGCGGCTGCCGCGTCCGTAGCAGGAAACGGGAAGCAGGTCGTACGCCGGCATCGGCAGCGCATCGAGGTCGGCCAGGAGCGGGCGCGGCGGCGTGCGCACGATCCCGCCGCCTGAAGGAAAAGAGATGCCCTGTACCCTGCGCAGGTCGCATTCCGCGCCGGACCTGAGCGCTTCGACGAGCTCTCCCAGCGTGAGCTCTCCTTCGCCGTGAACGACGGCGTCGATAAGGCCGGTGTCGATCGCTTCCTCCGGGACATGGCCGAAGAAGCAGCCGCCGGCGATGACCTTTGCGCCCATACCTTTGGCCATGCGCGCCAGCCGCAACCCTTCCCGGCAGCTGACCGCTTCCTCCCCGATTGCGACATAGGAAGGCCTGAGCCGGTTCAGCTCAGCTTCGAGGCTGCGCCAGCCCATATGCAGGGCCGGGGCGTCGATGATGGAGAGGCTCAGGCCGGGGGAGGAATGGCGCAGCGCCGCAGCCAGCGAGGCGAAGGCCAGCGGCGGCCAGACCGCGCTGGCCGGGCCATTGAATGGCCAGAGGGGACGCGGCGGGCGGACAAACACGAAATGTTCCTGCACGACATTACCCTTCCCGCGCCAGGCGTGGCGCGCGCAAACACCAGGAGCAGGCGACGGCCGTGTTGGCCAGCACCAGTCCTGCAAGACCCAACCATCCCGCTGCTGCGAGCCAGGAAAGAAGCAGTGCGGCCGCATGCCCGCCCCGGGAGGCCATCACCGGCAGCAGGACGAGGCCGGGCGCTCCCCAGCAAAGAGGAAGCAGGACGCCGGAGGTTTTCAACCTGGGGAAGAACCGGCGCGCGGGCAGCAGCCACAACAGGCCGACCACTCCGAATCCAAACCAGTACCCCGAAACTGTCCGGAGGAGCTCCTCCTGCGGCACCAGGTGAAATCCGAAAGGAGTCATGGCCAGCACGAGCGCCAGATGCAGCCGGCGGAAGCGCCCATCGGGCTTGGGCCGGAAAACCAGCAACAAGGCGAGAGCGAGCGCCGCGCCCGTATAAAAACCGGTGCATCGCTGGCACAGCGGCAGCAGTTCGCCGCCGGGCGCCCAGGTGTGCGCCGAATTCTGGGCGCACACCATGGAAAAGATCTCCTGCAGCGATTCGATCATCTTCGACCCTCCATGAATGTCAGGACTCATGCCCGTCGCTATCGTTTCACGCCGGCCGTGCCGCCGGCGGACGCGGACGGCACCGGCACCTGGATCACCCGGCGGGCGGGATCTGCCAGATCGATAAGATATAAGGCCCGGTGTTCACCCTTCAGGTCCTTGGCTTCCAGGCACGCGCCGTTCGCGGCGAGGGTGCGGCCGTTGGGCGACAATGCAATTTGAAACAGGATGACCGAGTCGTCGCTGCATCCGCCTGAAAAGAGCGGGATATCGCGCGGGCTGCCCCTATCGACCGGCATCTCCATGACCCCATATTGGCACGAGTCCTTGTCTGGAAATTCCCGGGTATAGGCCACGAACAGCGTTTTGCCATCGAGCGCCCATTCCGCATTGCCCGCATTCACGCCGTTCCGGCCCTCAGCGACCGCGAGGATTTTTTCCACCTTTTGGCCCCGGAACAGGAGCATGGCCGGGGAGTCCTTGATCCTGGTAGTGAGCGCGAGGCGGCTGCCGTCGCGGGCCATGGCGGCAAATCCGCTGATCTCGCCGCACTCCTCGGCGCCGAGGCGGATCTGCGGAGCCATGGCCAGAGTCTCCGGATCCAGGCTGCCGATTTCCATGTGATCAGGCTTGTCGCCCGCTTCCACGTTGGAGTAATAGAACAAGCGGCCGTCCTGCCCGAAAAGGACCGACTCAGCGCCGGCCTCCTTGCTGAGAATCGCTCCCGTATCCAGGTCCACGCGCAGGATGAGTTTCTTGTTGGTCAAATACTGATACCTGCCGAGTACCGGTTGGGGATTCATGAGCACGCCCGCATCCAGGGCATGCTCCAGCTGCAGCATGCGTGCCGGCGCGGCGGCGCCGACGGGCAGAACCATGATGTAGGATAATGCATTAATCACGACCCGCCTGCCGTCCGCATGCCATTGCACCGAGTGCAGGGACTGTTCCGATGAGCTCCCGTAAAAGAGGGAGGGCTCGGATTTCGCCCCGGCCGGCTTTTTCGGGTCCGCAGGCGTTTCGGGCTCGCGGATTTGGGGTACCCGGATGTGCCGGTAGACGGTCTCGAGCGTTTTCTCCTTCAGGTCGTAACACAGAATGGCCGCCTGCTTCGCATCCGTGTCGATGCTGGGGAAGACGATCCTGGCGCCGTCCGGGCTGAACGACGGCCGGCAAGCGAGCACATATACCGCGACCGCCGCCAGACCCAAAAGCGCCAGCAGCGAGTCCTGCATTTTGCTTCGTTTCATACTCTCTGTCCTTTCCGGTTCCTTGAACGCATCCGTTTTGCGCCCCGAGCGGCGCCATCCTGCGGCCGCCGCACGCGCTAGCATGATAAGCGACTTTCCCCCCGGAAGATTTCACTTGTAGTAGGATTGATGATTCCAGGTTTCTCCGGCGCGGGCCATGCCTCTGAATTCTGCCCAGGGGGATGGCGTAAGAATCCGCCTTCGCTTTAGATTTAAATGAGTTTGAGATCATATCCATCTCGGCCGCATACCGGAGGTGTACCCAAAATCCTCTATGCTGCGGCAGCGTTTTCATTTAGGATTCGGTTCAGGCCCAGCACGAGAGCCAAGTTGACAGAATTC
>JAFNAG010000652.1 GCA_017860135.1 Acidobacteriota bacterium | reverse complement strand
TTGTACGTGAAGTCCATTTCCTCCCTCCATGAAAACCATTATAAGCACTGACGCAAGATGTATGACAGACTTGCGGCTCACGTGCGCTGCGAAACAAAACGTTCGGTTGAATCCCCCCTTCTCAACCCCTAACTGTCCCGGGACTTCTCACACTAAACAGCACATCCCTTGATGCGGCAAGATAACCACCGCTCAATGGATTGTCAACCAATGTCTAGCGGAAAGCGTATCGTTCTGCGGTTGCTGTTTTTATTCATATTTTGACACATGCCTTGAGCCAGTCGTGCCGCAGGCATCTCAACGGCAAGAGCCGGCTTCAATCTGCCGGCGTCAAGTTCGCTTCCGTCGTGCGATGCTGGAAGTGCTCGATCGTCTTGAGGCGACGCATGAGTTGCTTGTTGAAGGTCTCGGCCATGTTGTTCGTGCGCGGGAGTCCCTTCACATGGTGGTGGCACATCAGACGCTTCCAGTGGCGCTCCAGGAAGTGAATCGTCTGCTGGAGGCCTGACAGCGGGGACAACGGCAGAGATGATTTTTTTCCCATGCAAAGCCCTATGCTCTGGTGTCAGAGGAGAACTTCACCAACTCCCTCAGAGATAAGGACTTCAAAGCAAAACAGCAACCGTAAGTCGATACGCTTACTGGAGAAAGGGCCCAGCGATTGCCGGGCCCATTTGGTTCAGCAGGAGCTAATGACCAGCCACCGTTTGATGTACCAATGCTAGAGTTAGTTTTGCGGATGATTTTGTGCCGCATTGGCATTTTCATTGATCGCTTTTGGCTCACCCTGCAGCGGTGCACAGTAACCCAATGCGCTGTGTGGCCTGACACCTAGGTCTATATTGATAAATTCCCCGGCAGGATAGAAGGGAGCGCGGCAATTCCCCACCTGATCCGGAGGTCCGATATGCGCAACACTACAGTCGTCGCACTTTTCCTAATCTTGGGGCTGGCCTCCACCGCGGCCCCGCTGCGGGTCCGTGAGCTGGGTACCCCGGTGAAGGGCATCAATTGGGTGCGGATCCATCCCGGTTCGCTCGCAGGCCGGCCGTCGGTGCTGCTGTCCATGGGACAGAACAACGGAGGCCTCTTCGTCTGCGACGTGGACCTGTCGACCGGGCATTGCCGGCAATTCCCTGTCGGCTCGGCGCAGGCCGATTTCCCGACCGCCTCACTTCGCAGTCCGAGCACGGGCATCCTGTACATCGGCTCCGCGTGGATAGGGCATTTGCATCGCTACGACCCCACCCATCCAGAACGGGGAGTGGAAGATCTGGGCGAGATCGATCCCGGCCACGTCACGTTCCCTTGCGGGATCCAGGAAGCGCCGGACGGCTCGCTCTACATCGGCGCCTATCCCGAGGCAAACCTGACCCGGTTCGACCCGGCCACCGGCCAGTTCATCCGCTTCGGCCGGATCGACGAGACCGACAAATATCTTTATCCGCTCGTCGGCGACGATGGCACCCTGGCGATGCAGGTGAAGATGACGCGGTTCTTCGTGGTGGCGATGGATCCGAGGACTGGCGAGCGTCGCCAGGTGGGGCCGGTGGTCAAGGAGCCCTCGGCCTCGGCCGTGCGGTTCCAGTTCTTCAAGGGCGAGGACGGGAGGCTCTACCTCGACACCGACGCGGGTGGATTCCGGATCGAGGGGCTGCAAGCCACGCCAGTGACCACGCTGCCAGCACCCCGAGCGGGCGTGCCCGCGCGGGCGTGCCCGCCGTCGACAAGCACGATTACCAGGCGCCGGTGGTGATGCCGGGCGGGTGGATAGCCAGCATGCCCGACTACGAATCCTCGGTCTACAGGACGCTTCGCATGCAACGGGCGGGGGAGGCACCGCAGGACCTCCGCCTGGATTGGGCGGGGGCTGGCTCGGTGCTGTTCCTAATTCATCATGGACCAGACGGGAAGATCTACGGCTCGAGCTACCTGCCGGAGCACCTGTTCCGCTGCGAGCTGGACGGCTCGGGCATGGTGGACCTCGGCCAGTGCAGCACCTCGCTGGGGGAGGCGTTTTCGATGGCAAACTTCGAGGGCAAGCTGGCCATCGCCTCCTATCCGTCTGCGCGCCTGTCGCTCTACGACCCCGCGTTGCCGTACCGGTTTGGCACCGGCCCGGGCGCCAATCCGCTCGACGTCGGGCCGATTGATGACGGCATGATCGGCTACCGGCCTCACTTCACCGTGGCGCTTCCGGATGGGAAGTTGTGGATCGGCGCGGCGCCGAACTATGGCCTGCGCAGCGGGACGCTGGCGTGGTTCGATCCGCGGACCGCGCAACGCCGCTCCCACCGCTCTGTGGTTGAAAACCTGACGCCGGTGTCGGCGTTGTGGCTGCCTGGCCTCCAGCGCCTTCTGATCGGGCTGAGCACCGAGCCGGGCTCGGGCGTGCAGGTGAACCGGGACAACGGGGCCTTTGCGTTGTGGGACCCGGTGCGCGATTGTCTTGACTCTGCGGGCGATTTCGGCATCGCGGAAGTGCGCGATGTGGTCGCCCTGGTACCGGCGGAGGGCGGCCTGGTCTACGCGCTGCTGGCACGGCCGCCGTTCCTCGTCGAGCACCACGGAGCAAAGCCGGCATCTGCCGCGATTGCCCTCATCGACCCGGCGCAGCAGCGCGCGCTGGCGGTGCGGGAGCTGCCGGCTGGCTACGGGGAGTTCGGGGAATTCGGCTTCAAGGCCCTGCGGGCCGATAGCCGGGGCCGGGTGTTCGGCACCACCGCGAAAGGGGTCTACCGGGTGAAACCGGGTACCTGTGAGACCGAATGGGTGGGGGAGAGTCCCGTCAGCATCGACGTGGTGGGCCCCATCGTGGACCGCACGCTCTATTTCGGGAGTAAATGGAAGCTGATGGTAATGGATCTGCCGTAACAGCTCCTCGTTCCCCGGCAGCCCGCCGAGGGAGTCCACCAGGAGCGGACCGCCTCGTCGATTGACTTCGCACAGCCCACATGTCCTGTTCCGGGCACTGGATCACCATACAGAAGAGCCCTTAACTCTAATGAGATTGGGGGCCCTTTCAATCTTCGGCATAACGGTCACTGCAAAAGGACAAGCTTTCGCGTCTGGACGAATTCGCCTGCCTGCAGCCTGTAGAAGTACACTCCGCTCGATAGCCCCGATACGTCAAACTTGACCTCGTGAACTCCCGCGTCTCTCCTCTCATTGACAAGCATAGACACCTCACGACCGAGCATATCGAACACGCTCAACCGCACCTCCGATGACCTGGGTAACTCGTACTTGATGGTCGTGCTCGGGTTGAAGGGGTTGGGGTAGTTCTGGTGCAGAGAATACGACGAGGGCAATTCGGTTGGTGTATTCTCCACCGACACTACCATCTCAGAGAGTGGACGTCGCCATACGCCGGCCCCCCGCGTCCCAGCGTACAGATCTGTACCCACAATTGCCAGGGCATGAACGACGGAAGAAACCTGGTCAGATGAATTCGTCAAACCGTCATTGACGGCACTCCAGCTCGTGCCGTTGTTCGATGAGAGGAAGACGCCGCCCTGCCAGGTCCCCGCGAAGAGATTGTTGCCACTGATTGCGAAAGACAGAATATCTGCGTCAGTGAGACCGCTATCCGCAGGAGTCCAAGTGCCGCCGTCGTCTGTCGAAAGGAACATACCTCCCTCTTTCGTACCCGCAAAGAGGTGCGACCCCTGAACGGCGAGGGCCAGGACTTCGAATTTCGTCAGCCCGTTATTGACGGCAGTCCAGTTGATCCCGCCATTCGTTGAGCGAAATACGCCCCCCTCAGTCCCGGCAAAGAGATTCGTTCCACTGACAGCGAGAGCATAGACAGCAGTATCTTTCAGGTCCGTCGTGGTAACAATCCCGGCACCCGGCGTGGGAATCCCAATGCGCAGCACCCCGTCCCTCGCCATCCCTGCAAGAAGCTCCGTACCGTTGACGGCAAGGGCACGCGCCATCCCCTCGGCCCCGCCCAACCAGAGGAGGTCCCACGTTCCGCCGTCATCGAAGGAGTAAAACACGTGACCCGAGGTTCCCGCATAGAC
This sequence comes from Acidobacteriota bacterium, assembly GCA_017860135.1. Classification (GTDB taxonomy): domain Bacteria; phylum Acidobacteriota; class UBA6911; order UBA6911; family UBA6911; genus JAFNAG01. Next base: position 329 of record JAFNAG010000652.1, on the reverse strand, counting down.
CTTCATTCCGTCGATGGCCAACGAAGGTGCCCAGCAATTCACAACGTCGGACCAGCTATCACCGCGGTTCGTAGAACGATACACTCCATTGATACCCCCTGCATAGAGAGTCCCGCCCCTGCTCGCAAGGGCTTCCACAAACACGATCTTCATACCGGAGCTGGTTTTGCTCCAGTACTCTCCGCCGTCCGTTGAACGAAAGACTCCACCATAGGTCCCGGCGAAGAGAGCTGCACCCTTGACACACAGCGCCTTCACGTTCGGATTGCTCAGACCCGCATCGAAGCGGGACCAGGAGCGCCCGCCGTCAGGTGTGCGATAGAGCCCGC
>JAFNAG010000651.1 GCA_017860135.1 Acidobacteriota bacterium | reverse complement strand
TTTCCTGAGAACCGCATCCTCAGCCACGATCTTCTCGAGGGGTGTTATGCGCGCGCAGGGCTGTTGAGCGACGTGCAGCTGTATGAGGAATATCCATATCGATACAGCGCCGACGTGAACCGTCGGCACCGCTGGATTCGCGGGGACTGGCAGATTGCCCGGTGGTTGCTGCCGCGCGTCCCTGGCCTCGACGGGCGCCGGCAGAAAAACCCGCTCTCGGGACTGTCCCGGTGGAAGATTTTCGACAATCTTCGTCGCAGTCTCGTACCTTCGGCATTGACTCTGCTGATCTTGCTCGGCTGGACGGTCTTGTCCCCTGCCTGGTTTTGGACTTTGGCGGCAATCGGCATCTTCCTGATTCCTGCTCTGATCACCTGTATCCTGGATTTGCTTCGAAAGCCGGATGATGTACTCCTGGTTTCACACCTTGCCGCTTCAGCTCGCTGCGCCGCCCGGCACTTCGCGCAGGCGGCATTTGCATTCGCATGCCTGCCTTACGAAGCATGCTTCAGCCTGGATGCGATCATACGAACGGCTGTAAGGATGTTGGTCACACGCAGGCGGCTCCTGGAATGGAGTCCGTCGACCGATGGGGATCGCTATGATCGCATCACTCTCCTCGCCTCCTGCCGCTCGATGTGGATCGCGCCCCTCTTGGCCGCCGCAACAGGCATCTATCTGGTGCTTTCGAAACCTGCCGCGCTGGCTAGCTCCGTCCCGATCCTGGCCCTGTGGTTCGCTTCTCCTGCCATCGCCTGGTGGATCAGCCGGCCGCTTGCGCGCCGGGAGGCGAGGCTGACGGTTGAACAGGCCGTCTTTCTCCACAGGCTCTCCCGAAAAATCTGGGCATTCTTTGATACTTTTGTCGGCCCGGAAGACCATTGGCTGCCGCCCGACAATTTTCAGGAGCATCCCGTCGAAGCCGTGGGACATCGCACGTCGCCGACCAATATGGGACTCGCACTGCTCGCAAATCTGTCCGCATACGACTTCGGCTACATCCCGGGCGGCCAGCTTATCGTGCGCACGGAGAATGCATTCGATACGATGGAGAGCCTGGAGCGGCACAGAGGCCACTTCTACAACTGGTACGACACCAAATCTCTGAGACCGTTGTTGCCTGCCTACGTTTCGTCGGTGGACAGCGGAAACCTCGCGGGGCTCCTGCTGACGTTGCGGGCGGGTCTGATCGAGCTTCCCGATCACAGGGTCCTGGCGCCGCAATTCTTTGACGGGCTCGACGATACGCTGAGGATATTGGCGGACGCCGCGGGCGAGGCCGCTCCGGCCGAGCTGGCCGGACTGCGGAGAGATCTGGAGAATGCATTGTCTTCCAGGCCGACATCGCTTGCTGCAGCACGGCAGTGTCTCGGCATGCTGGCAAAATCCACCGCCGCGGTGGAGGGCAGCCTCCATATCGACTCTGGGAGCCAGGCGCAGTGGTGGGCGAGCGCCCTTGCCCGGCAATGCCAGGGAGCACTCGATGATCTGGCATTTCTAGCTCCTTGGACATCCATGTCACCCCCAAAGGACCCGGCCGGCGAACTCTCCGGCCTCGACGAAATCCCAACGCTGCGCGAACTGGCAGGATTTGACACGAAAATGCTCCCGGCGATCGAGCACCGCCTCCTGGCGGCGCGGAATCCAGAGAAGAAGGCGTGGCTCGGGGAGCTTCGGCCTTCCATCATTGAGGCAAGCCGGCGCGCCCGAGAGAGGATTGTAGCCATTGAGAGGCTTGCGCTGCGCTCGAGCCAACTCTCCCACATGGAGTATGACTTCCTGTATGACAAGGCCCGACATTTGCTGGCTATCGGATACAACGTCTCCGCGCACCGGCGCGATTCGAGTTACTACGATCTGTTGGCTTCCGAAGCGCGATTGGCTAGTTTTGTAACGATAGCCCAGGGACAGCTGCCGCAGGAGAGCTGGTTTGCCCTGGGGCGTCTGCTTACGAACGCCGGCGGAGATCCGATCCTTCTTTCGTGGGGCGGGTCGATGTTCGAGTATCTCATGCCGCTGCTGGTGATGCCGACCTACGAGAACACGCTGCTCGACCAGACCTGCAAAGCGGCGGTGGACAGGCAGATTGAATATGGGAGGGCGCGCGGGGTGCCCTGGGGCATTTCGGAATCCGGCTACCATGCGGTCGATGTCCATCTCAACTATCAGTACCGCGCGTTTGGCGTGCCCGGCCTGGGACTCAGACGAGGGCTGGCCGAGGATTTGGTCATTGCACCGTACGCGTCAGCATTGGCTCTGATGGTGGCGCCCGAGGAGGCATGCCGCAATCTGCAGCGACTCGCCGACGGCGGATTTGAAGGAAGATACGGCTTCTATGAAGCCATCGACTACACGCCGTCGCGTCAACCCCGCGGTCAATCGAGTGCCGTGGTCCGGTCGTTCATGGCACACCACCAGGGCATGAGCTTCCTGGCGCTGGCGTATCTGCTCTTGGATCGCCCGATGCAGAAGCGGTTCGAGTCGGATCCGTTGTTCCAGGCGACCACCTTGCTGCTCCAGGAGCGGGTGCCGAAGACCACGGTGTTCTATTCCCAAGCCGCGGAGCTCTCGACCTCCCTTACGGCCCCCCGCGGCCTGGAGACGCCGGTGCGCGTCTTCAGCACCGCGAACACGCCGTTGCCGGAAGT
>JAFNAG010000243.1 GCA_017860135.1 Acidobacteriota bacterium | reverse complement strand
CAGTGCGCAGCGGCGCGCGGTTATGGCCTTCGCGTGGAGGCGATTCCAATCGACTGAAGCCCGGGGCACACACTGAGCCCCGCGAAGATGTCCATCGTGCGCGGCCGCTGGCGCTGGCAAGCGCTTTGGCAAAACTGCAAGAGGGCGCACAGCGTATTCCGATTGCCCGGGGTAATCCGGCGCACTCCCACCTGTTCATCGTCAATCCCTTCATGGGCGGGCTGCAGAAGCTCTTTTCCACGCATCCGCCCATGGAGGAACGGATCCAACGCCTGCGTTCAATGGCGGGCGAATCACGATCCGACGGCGTCTCGCGACGTTGAGCCAGGAGGAATCCGGGCCGGACCGGGAAGAGAAAGCGCAGCGGCATGCTTCAGCCCGGTGCGTTTGGACTGCTGGCATTCTTCGCAACGCGGGGACTGGCCGATCATAGGCTGGGCGCCGGGACTCAAAGACTAAGACTCGAGGTCGCCGCGCACTCAAATCCAGGGGCGCGGCGCCGGTCGCCCGTTAGAGGCAACCCGCCTCCGCAGCAGCGGGAGCCGTATGTCCGGCTTCACGCGGATCGCACTTCGGGGTTCAAGTGAGCTGCAGCGCGCCCTTCACCTGGTTGAGAAACGACTGTTCGGCGTCGCTCACGCGCACGCCGCCGAACCCGAGAAAGCCGCCCTCTTTGGACGCGCCGGCCGCCTTCTCCGCCACGCTCAAAAGCATTTGCTTGTAAGCCTGGACTTCGTCCGGCGTGGCCTTGCGGCTCAGCAGGCTCACCGCTTCCGTAATGCGCGTCAGCACGGCGGACTTGAGGTTCGCGATCTGCTGCTCGCTACTGCCCTCGCCGATGAGCGTCTTCGAGTCCGGTATCCCGGGCATGCTCCGGTCTGCAAGCATCGCGTTCAGGAGCTCGAGATTCGATGACTGCTGGAGCGACTTGTACATTCCGGTCATCCCGGCGGCCGCCTCCTTGATGGATCCGATGATGCCGCTCGGATCGGCCGCGGCGACGCCGCTGGAGACAAGAGGAGGCAGGATCCTGAGAAGGGTCCATTCCTCCGCGGTGAATGCAGCTTGTGCGGTCATTGTGTTAACTCCTATTGCTGGAAATAAAACTCCGCCCTGGCCTCTGACGACTTTGCCCGGGCTTTTGGCGGCGGGCAGGAAGGCAGGCCGGCTGGCGGGCAGAGAGTTCCGCTCACGCGGACCACGTCAGACTCTGCCGAAACTGAAGCCGCGCCGAAAGGGATGCCGGCCAGCCCGGATCCCGGGTCTTCAGTGATGGCGAAAGCCCGGCCTTGAGGGCTTGCCGGTTCGCCTATTGCACCGGTTCGATGCTGACGCGGGCGCGTCCCTTCTTCTCAAAACCAAGTTCCCGCGCCGCTTTCCGAGTGACGTCGATGACGTTGCGATTGCGGGTGGCCATACGGTCGTTGATGGTGACCACCACGCTTTGGTTGTTCTCGAGATTCGTCACCTTCACTTTTGTTCCATAGGGAAGGGTCTTGTGCGCCGCCGTCATCCCCTCCTGGTCGAAGGTCTCTTTGTTGGCTGTCGGCTTGCCCTGGAATTTGTCGCTGTAGTGCACGTCCATGCCTTCCTCAGCCAACGCCAATCCCAGCCCGAAAACTCCCATAATCATGGCGAATGAAATCAAGAGGCTCAGCTTTTTTCCATGATGGATCTCCGCAGGATTTATTGCAGTTTCCATACTGATTTTGCTTTCCAACTCCCATCCAAAACAAGATTGCCCAACTTGCGCGCAATTGCGCCGCGCCCATAATACTCGTCCCCAAATTCAATGCCAGCTGTTTCATACCATCGAACCCGGACGGGTTCGCCGGTTCGAAGACGCTCCCGACTATTTGACGTTGCGAGGGCGCAGCTCGAAGCGGTGCGGCCTGGGCTGGGCCAGCGCGCGCTGGCGCTGCACGAGTTCCACCTCCAATGAATCCAACGCCCCCAATGCGACCGGCGCCTGGACGAGCGCGTCACTCTCGAGGGGCAGCTGAACCTGCCGCCAGCGCGCAAAGTGGATGTTGTTGTGCTTCAACGTCAGGGCGTGCACCGCGGCCGCCTGGCCTGTCATCGGATTAGGCAGCGCCGCCAGGTTGATGCCCTGCGCCAGCGCGTCCTGGCTGAAAATGCCGGCTTCTTCGCCGTCGACCAGAAGGGCATATTCCGCTTCCTTCAGCCCGGTGACCATCAGCATCTGCCGGTTGAGCGTGTCCACGAAATCGGATGACCGGAGAGCTAACGCCCACACGGGATCCTTCATGTCGAGCGGCATGGGCAAGGAACTGTCCGCCTGAGTCCACGAGATCGAGCCGGCCGCCTGCAGGTCGGTTACGGTGGAGTTCTCCGCCTGCACCACCTGCGGCGCTGCGGCGTCTATGGCCACGGAACTGACGAGCGCAGGAGCGTTCCAGGCCTTGAGCAGCGCGCCCGCCATAAGCAGGTGTCCCGGGGCCGCCGGGTGGACACGATCGGGGACGATTCTCTGGGCCAGGGTCGAGTCTGCGGCTCTCGCCTTTTCGAGCGCGGCCGTCACGGGAGTGTTCAGGTCGGCGGCGTCCAGGCTTTCGCGCCGGGCGAGCTCCTTCACAAACTGCCCGTAGCGGACCAGGACCGCGTTGTATCCGCCCTCGAAACCGGGCTCGCGGGTCACGTCGTCGTACGGCGAGGGCTGGATCAGCGTCATGCGCACTGACGGCAGCGCGGTGCGCAGCATGCGGACTATCTTCTCGTATCCGGTGCTGTAGGCGTCGAAGATCTGCTGATCGAAGGCGCGGTAGCGGCCGTCATTCATCCCAAGCATGATCGTGACGACGGTCGGCCGGTAGGCTACTACATCCCGGCCGAGGCGGAGCTCTACCGGCCCGCCGCCTCCCCCGGTGACTCGGTCGCCACCCCAACCGGAGTGAATGAAGTCCACTTTCATCTGGGGGAAGCGGGTCAGCACGAAGCTCTCGACGAACGTCGTGTAGAGGCGCTGGTCGGTGATGCTGTCGCCGTAGAAAACAACCCGGTCCCCATCCTTGAGATAGAACGAACTCTGCGCCGGGGCGTTCTGCGCCAGAACCAAGCCCACGAGAATGAGGATCACGTTCCGAAGAAATGTCATACGAGGCCTCCCAGGGAATCACGCGAGCATAGCATAAAGGAGAGGATGTTGGCTCGGCCCGGGGTTTAGCGCAGAGCATCGACCGGACAACACTGCTTCGCCATTCAGGGGCGGGTCCCCAACCTACGGGAATTTCCTGTTCGGCATTCCCATTGCGGACGCCTGCAACCTGGCGTCCATCTCGTTGCGGCTGGGCAGCAAGAGCTCCTCCGGGACGCCGCGAACGCGACGATCACCAACCTGCCCGAGGCGAACAAATACCTCGTCCGCGAATACCGCAAGGGCTTGGAGCTGTAAGCGCATTGAGGGCTGCGGCGGAGTCCACCGCAGCCCTCCAATGTCCCCTGCTGTACGCCGTTGAGTGCCCCACGCCCGACGGCGGATGCTTCGTTCCCAAGGACGTACAGAGAGGTGCCGAGAGCCGGCTTAAGGATATCGAGCCATCCTCTCCGGGTTTGACGTGGAGCAGACCCGGCTGATATGGTCAGCTGAGGGGATCGTGCTGGGCAACGCCGATTTCATCCACCGGCGCAGCCTGCTGCGTTTCCACGAGGCGCTCGCATGGCTGATGCAGATCATGATGCTCCTCGTGCTGGGCCTGCTCGTGTTCCCTTCGCGGCTTCCGCAAGTCGCGGGCGTTTCGCTGCTCCTATCGCTCTTCCTCGTGCTGGTGGCCCGCCCGGTGGCAGTCCTGCTCAGCCTCGCCTTCGCAAAGCTGAGGTTTCAGCAGAAACTGCTGATCGCGCGGGTGGGTTTGCGCGGGGCCGTGCCGATCGTGCTGGCAACCTTCCCTTTTCTTGCGGGTCTGCCGCGCGCGGAGCTCTACTTCGACGTGGTTTTCTTCATCGTGCTCACCTCGGTCCTGCTCCAGGGCACCTCTATTCCGCTCGTGGCGCGCTGGCTGCGGTTGAACGTCCCGCTTCGGGCGCGGCAGCAGCATCCGCTCGAATTCTTCCCGACCACCAATGCCCGCGATGATTTGGTGGAGCTTAACGTGCCCGGTTCCTCTCCCGTCGCGGATCGCAGAATCATGGACCTGCCGCTGCCCAAATCCGCGCTGATCGTGCTGGTCGGACGCGGCGGCGACTTCGTCGCCCCCGACGGCAGCACTGTGCTGGAAACGGGGGATGCCCTGCTCGTGCTCGCCGACAAGGACGATGTCCCTGCGCTGCGCGCACTTGTCGAACCGCCCTCATAGGCCGAACGGATCCGGTCGACAGCAGGTTACTCGAGTAGCCGGCAGGTGGCGTAGAGGACCTGCACGGGAGCGAGTTTCTGGAATTTCACGCGGATGACGACCTGATAGGCTTTCGGCAGCGCCCCACCCGCCAATCCAACCCGCCGGACCAGTCCTTCACGTGAGCCGTGGAATTCAACTCGCCGGCTCGAAGAATCTCGAAGGCGAGTTCCGAGATCACACCCTGCCACAACTCCCTGCCAAAGCGTTCTGCTCCCTTTTTCCTCGAGGGTAGTGGCTTGAGAGCGAAAGCAAATTCCCGGCGGGCGCGCCTGGAACTCACCGCGGCACCCCCGGCGGCCCGCCGGGAGTTCCGGGGCATCCTGATCGGAATCGCGGCGACTTACCTGCTCGGGTTTGGCGCGGAGCCGATCAGCACGATGGACGACCAGGTGATGCCGGCCGCGGCGATGTATTTCTTCCATACCGGCAAACTCACGGTCCCCAACCGATTCGCCGAAGCGACTCCAGGGCGGGCGTTTTTCGGGCGCACAACCGCCGCCGGTGAGGTCTATGCCAAGTAGCCGCCGGGGTACCCTCTCGTCCTGGCTGCATTAAGGGGCACGGTAGGGGTGCCCCGGAAGGCCTTATCCGGCGATGCGGCTCGGGTGTAGAATGCCGCCGTAACCGAGGGCCAATCGTTTCAGTCGACATATCATCTGCTCTCAGCAGCTGACAGAGGGCAAGCAGGGAGGCGCGGCGGCGCCCGGATCAGAAGACTGGCTTGCGAGGAGGCAGCTTGAACCTCCTGTCCTTTGCGGTGAGCTGGAGCGCAGGCTCTCCAGCTGGGCAGAGTTGTTGCGAAGGGTTGCCGAGGGAATCCCGACACACCTCCGTTTGCCGCCGCGGACGTACACGAGTACCGCGAAGGGGTTTAATGAAATCTCACATATTTGCAGTCTGCGCCGATTATTGACACAGCAGTCTTTACTGGTACATTTACCTGCAGTCACAGGGGCCAGGCGTTTTCCAGCCTATACTGATTTGCATCTACTTCTCCCCAGGAAGCATCGAAAAACGTGACCGGGACGACCATCGCTCACTACAGGTTGCTGGAGAGGCTCGGCAAGGGAGGGATGGGCGAGGTCTACCGGGCTCGCGACACGAGGCTCTCGCGGGATGTCGCCCTGAAGATCCTGCCGCCGGATTTTGCATCCGACCGGGAGCGCGTCTCGAGATTTCAGCGTGAGGCACGTGCCGCCTCGGCGCTCAACCATCCCCATATCGTAAGCATCCACGACAGTGGCGAGGCGGACTCGATTTGCTACATTGCGATGGAGCTGGTGGACGGTGTCCCGCTGACAGAATGGGTCAGGTCGGAGCGTCCCGACCTTCGCCGCCTGCTGACGGTGTTCCGGCAGATTGCCGACGCTCTCGCAGTTGCCCACGAGGCAGGCATCGTGCATCGCGACCTCAAGCCCGGCAATCTGCTCGTAACGCGACAGGGTTATGTGAAAGTCGTCGATTTCGGCGCCGCCAAAATCATGGAGCGGCCCGCAGACGCGGATGTCACACTGTCCGGCACAGTCGAGACGGAAACCGGCGCCCTGATCGGGACACTCGCGTACATGTCCCCCGAACAAGCGCGAGGCCAATCGATCGACTGCCGGAGCGATCTGTTTTCTCTTGGCGCCGTGCTCTATGAGGCTTTTGCCGGCAAACGCCCTTTCGATGCAGGAAACAATCTCGACACGTTGCACGCCATTGCTCACGCTGATCCGCCGTCCCTGCTTATATCCGCTCCCCACCTTCCTCGAGACCTGGAATGGGTCGTGGAAAAGGCCTTGGCCAGAAACCGGGATGAACGCTACCAGTCCGCGCGGGAGCTTGCAGCAGATCTCAGCAGGGTAATGCGGAGGCTGGAACTCCCCTTAACCAAACCGGAGTCTCAGCAGCCGGGATCGCGTCGGTTTTCCTTCGGCTGGCTTGCTGCCGGTGCGCTGCTTGGAGCTGCGGTGATCGCGACCATCCTTTTGTTGCCTCCTGCGCGTCCGGTCCCAACTATTGAGCCGCAAATGCAGGCTCTGACCTCGGATCCCGGGTATGAAGGGGAGCCGACCTTCTCACCCGACGGCCGCAACCTGGCCTATGTTTCCGACCGGACGGGAAGTTTCGAGATCTTCCTGCGTCAGGTCAGCGGCGGTCCCGACGTGAACCTCACGCAGAACGCCGCCAACGATGTGCAACCTGCATTTTCGCCGGATGGAAAAGACATTGCATTCGTGTCGGACCGCAGTGGCCTGCCGCTTCGCTATCCGTCTCCCGACAGCGAAATCCTGGGCGGTGAGATTTATGTCATGCCCGCACTCGGAGGAATGCCGCGGCGAGTTACAGCCGGAAACTGTCCGTCGTGGTCCCCGGACGGCAAGAAGATTGTCTTTGTATTCGGGCCGTGGTTTGAGCGGAAGCTTTATTGGGTCGAGGCGTCGGGTGGAGACCCCCATCCTATCCCGGTAACTTTCGACAGTGCTGTGAAAGCCGGCAGGCCCGGTAGCACGCTCGACATGTATCACCCCGCATACGCTCCCGACGCCCGGTGGATTGCGTTCGATACCCAACAGAATGTTTTCGTTGTTCCAGCAGAGGGTGGCCAGGCCGTTCGAATCGCTCAGGGACATCACCCCGCCTGGATGGCGCATCCCCCTGCAATTGCCTACGCCAGCAGCGAACCGGGAAGACAACGTTATTCTTTGGCACCGCCCTGGATCCAGGCCTTGATCACGTTCATGTCGGCCTCGCCGAGTCTCTTGGATCCGAAGAACCCCTTGGGCATTCCGGAACCCTCCTTCGCCGTGTGGGTGAGCTTCTGCCATAAGTAGGACTGGTCGGGATCCCCCGGCTTGATCAACATCAGGTCCGGGACCTGCCTCGAGGAAACCTGCACGATGCTCGCGTAGGCCTTGGGGGTGCTCAGGTCCAGTCCCGCCTTCTGCTTCTTGGCGCCGTG
>JAFNAG010000060.1 GCA_017860135.1 Acidobacteriota bacterium | reverse complement strand
GGGTGCCCGGAGGCACGGGCTACGTCCCCGTAGGTGGCCACTTTCCCTCGGGGGATCCGACAGACTGTTTTTCTGATATCCGCGTAATATCCCATTCGCACCAAAGGATTTAGAGCGCGCGGGCTAAAACCCGCGCTCACGGATGAATAACAGCGGCAACCGGCCTCAGGCCATGCCGATCGGTTCGAACCGGGCGGTGAAATGGCGCAGAAAGCTCGCCTGGTGGGTAATCCGGTACCCCGGGATCGTATCTTTGCGATCCAGAACTTCCAGGATCACCTCCACAACATAGTCAATATGGCTCTGGGTGTACACGCGCCTTGGAATTGCCAGGCGTACCAGTTCCATCGGAGCGGGGATTTCCTCGCCGGTATCGGGATCGCGCCGGCCGAACATGACCGATCCGATTTCCACGGACCGTATTCCGCCGCTGCGGTACAGCTCGCAGCAGAGGGCCTGCCCCGGATACCGGCCGGGAGGGATGTGCGGAAGCATGGCTTTAGCGTCGATGTAAATCGCATGCCCGCCGGGCGGCTGCACGATCGGCACTCCGCGCTCTGCGATGTGGCTGCCGAGATAACTGGTGGACGCGATTCTGTAATTCAGGTAGTCCTCGTGCATGGCCTCTCTGAGGCCGACTGCAATCGCATCCAGATCGCGCCCGGCCAAGCCCCCGTATGTCGGGAATCCCTCTGTGAGGATCAGCAGTTCCTTCTCCTGTTCGGCCAGGCCGGCATTCCTTGTGCACAGGAACCCTCCGATGTTCGCCAGGCCATCCTTCTTCGCCGACATCGTGCAGCCGTCGGCATGGGAAAACATCTCACGCACGATGTCGGGAATGGATCTGGCTGCATAGCCCGGCTCGCGCAGCTTGATGAAGTAGGCGTTTTCCGCAAAGCGGCAGGCATCGATATAGAGAGGGATGCCGTACGTGTGTGCGATCCCGCTAACGTCCCGGATATTGCGCATCGAAACCGGCTGTCCGCCGCCTGAATTGTTCGTGATGGTGAGCATCACGAGCGGGATCTTATCCTTGCCGTGGATGCGGATGATACCCTCCAGGGCTTCCGTATCCATGTTTCCTTTGAAGGGGTGGACGGTTGCCGGCTCCTTGCCTTCGGGGATCACCAGGTCGATCGCCTGCGCGCCGCAGTGCTCGATGTTGGCACGGGTAGTGTCGAAGTGGGTGTTGTTGGGAACAATATCTCCGGGGCTGCACGTCAGGCTGAAGAGAATGCGCTCGGCTGCCCTCCCCTGATGGGTGGGAATGATATGCGCAAAGCCGAAGACCTCCCTCACAGCCGCCTCGAAGTGAAACCAGCTGCGGCTCCCGGCGTATGCTTCATCACCGTCCATCACGGCCGCCCACTGCCGCGAGCTCATGGCGGCAGTTCCGCTGTCGGTCAGCAGATCGATGAGCACATCCTCCGCGCTGACCAGGAACAGGTTGTAACCTGCACTCTGCAGCAGTGCTTCCCGCTCTTCCTGCGTGGTCATCCGAATGCTCTCGACCACCTTGATCTTGAAAGGCTCGATAATGGTCTTCATGCCATCTCCTCGCTTGGGTCGGACGCCCGTTTCGATGTGTGGAAATCACCCTCCTCGAAGGCAGCTGCCGCGAAATGCAGCTCAGCTTATATCACGGGGGGGATACCAGGGTACATACCAACGGTCGGACGTGCAGCTTTCCCATTGTTTTCAGTCGTCCGGGAACATAAGATCATGCTGCCTGGAGTTCGGGGGAGCCAGTGATCGGCAGGACCATTTCTCATTACCGGATCGTCGAGAAGCTGGGAGGCGGCGGCATGGGCGTTGTCTACCGGGCGGAGGACGTCCGGCTCGGCCGCACGGTCGCCTGCAAGTTCCTCCCCACAGAGCTCACCGGAGACGAGCAGGCGTTAAAGCGTTTCCAGCGGGAAGCCCTGGCAGTGTCCGCGCTGAACCACCCACACATCTGCACGCTGTACGACATCTGTGACGAGGGTGGCCAGCCTTTCATGGTCATGGAACTGCTCGAAGGGCGGTCGCTCGACCGCATCCTCGGAGCGGAGCCGCTGGATATCGACACGATTCTGGAAATCGGCATCCAGATCGCCGATGCGCTGAATGCGGCTCACTCCAAGGGGATCGTCCATCGCGACATCAAGCCGGCCAACATCTTCGTGACATCCCAGGGGCAGGTCAAGGTATTGGACTTCGGCCTCGCCAAGCTGGGCACGGCCAATTGGCCGCGAGCAACGATTGCCGCAGAATGCGCACCTCAGCCAGCGGAGGCGCTCGTGACCTCGCCGGGGATGCCAGTGGGCACTGCGGCGTACATGTCTCCGGAGCAGGTGAGGGGGGAGGAAACCGACGCCCGCAGCGACCTTTTTTCCCTGGGAGTCGTGCTCTATGAGATGGCGGCGGGCCGGCCGCCATTCGAGGGGCCGACGTGCGGCGTTATTTTCGAGGCCATCCTGAATCGCGTCCCGATCGCGCCTCACGTGTGGAGACAGGACCTGCCCGTGGCCGTGGAACGGGTGATACAGAAAGCGCTGGAAAAGGACCTGCGGGCACGGTATCAGAGTGCTGCCGTTCTGCGGGCGGACCTGAAAAACCTCAAGCTCGAGAGGGACTCGGGACGCATGGCCGGGATCAATCCCGCCGGCCAGGATGACGCCGCGGGCGCCCCGGACCGGACGCCTTCCTCCGTAAAGGCGGAAGACGGATCGCCACCGGGCCAGGTGCCAAGGCGAGCCCTGCGAATCGCATTTTGGGCAGGCGCTGCGGCGCTGATGATCACTGCAGGGTACCTCTTTTTCTCCGTCAACACAGCCTACTACCCGTGCATCGTCATCGCAGAGTTCGGAAACGACGAGAGTGCCCCGAGCCCCGGCTTGATCGAATTCGCTCTGAAGCGGACGCTCTCCCAATTCCAGGAAGTCACGGTTTATGATACACGGGAGTTCGGGCTCGTGTTGAGGCTCGAGAAAAGCGCCCGCCAGTCAAAACCGGGGAAGTCGGGCGGCGCCGGTGTTGTGGACAGGATTCTGGGGCGGCCTGAATCTGCCCGCGATCCCGCTCTCGCTGTCGCGGCGGAGATCCGGCAATCGATGGGAATGCTGGAACTGCGCGTGGACCTCACCAATCGGGGGCGTTCGGAGTCGTTCACCAACCGCTACCGCGGCATCGACCAGTTGATCACAAAGGGAGTGGACGACCTCGCCGCGCGCATCCTGGAATCCTACGATCCCTCGCTGGAGAGCAGTATCGCATCCAATCGCATCGCCTACCAGCCGGCAGTGAGCCTGCTCACTCCAAATCTCGATGCTTTGCGCCATTATTGGAAGGGCGCTCTGGCCTGGAACCACCTCGACATGGCCCTGGCCGAACACGAGTTCCGTTCCGCTATCGAGATCGATCATGGCTTTGCCCTGGCGCACCTGTTGCTGGGCGAAGTGCGGGTTTTCCAGAACCAGTGGAACGCCGCCAGAACGGAGATCTCGACGGCACAGGAACAGGCTGCATCTTTGACGCCTGCCGATAAACTGCGCATCAACGCCCTGTTGGCGCGGGTCTCCGGACGGACTTTCGATGAAAGAGTTCAGCTGGAGAAGCTGATCGGTCTTCAGCCGCACCGCGTGGAGTACGTGTACGAGCTCGCCGAGTCTTACTTTCATACCGCGGACGTGAACGACGCCACTTCCAAATACCTGGACGCCCTTGCGATCGACGACACTTACGCCCTGGCGTACAATCACCTGGGTTACTGTTACTCCTGGAAGGGCGATCACGCGCGTGCACTCCAGGTATTGACTCGATATCTCCAGATCGATCCTTCTACCAATGCATATGACAGCCTGGGCGACGCATACATGCTCGCAGGGGAGTACGACAAGGCCGAGGAACTGAAATTAAAGGCTGCGGAAAAGGATCCCGGCCTGTACTACGTCAAGCGCAGCCTGGTTTTCCTGGACATCCTGCGCGGGCTCTATGGTTCCGCACAGCAAAGGCTCGACGTGCTCCTGGGCAGCAACATCGACGAAGTGGAAAGGGCCCGTTTTCTGGCTGTGCAGGCGTTTTTGCACTATCATCTCGGCCGGCAGGAACCCGCGCTCGATGCATGCGGGCAGGGACTGGATCTCATGAAGGACGGGCTGAGCAACCTCAGCGATGCCCCGCACGACGAACTGGTCTGGCTCAAAGGACTGATTGAGCTCGAGCGCGGGAACCTCTCCGGGGCAAACGCGGCGCTCGCACAGCTGCGCAGAATGCTCGATGCGAACTCGATCACTGCAATGAACTACAAGCCCGCCTACAAGCACTGGCTGCACCTGCTTGCCAGCGTTCGGACCGCCGAGGAAAAGAAGGAGGATGCGATCCAGGCAATCCGGGACCTCGAGTGGGTGAAGGAGAAACTCGGGTATTGGAGCACAGCCTACGACATTGCGTACATGATGGACAGCATCGGCCGGCTCTTTGAAAAGCTCCGCATGCCTAAGGAAGCAGAACAGTCCTTCCGGCAGGCGCTGAGCTACAATTCCCAGTTCGCGCCCGCCCGCTTTCACCTGTCCCAAATGCTGTTCGCAGCCGGCCGCACCACCGAGGCCGCGCGCGAACTCAGTCAGTTCCGCTCCCTGTGGACCAGGGCCGACGGCACGGCGCCGGAAATCGTCGCCGCCGAAAGGATGATGCGCACCCTTTCCAGGTATTGATCACCGGCTGCGCCGCAGGTTCGGCCGTGGGGCGATTGACTATGATCCGGGAGCGGTCTTTACCCTCTTCACCCAGAGAAAGTAGCAGGGTACTCCCAGGGCAATCGTGGCCAGAGCTGTCATCGATGCGAAGGGCCGGTTCATGAAGGCAATGATCATGAACATCAGGCTGCTGATCAGGTAAAAGACCGCAACTGCCGGGTACCCCCAGGCTTTTGCAGCCCCCTCTTCGCCCACGGATCTCCTGCGTGCCAGAGAAAGCCCTGCAACCGCCAGCCAGGGGAATACCCCCAGTGCAAAGCCGACATAAAAAGCCAGCTGCTCGAAGGTCCCTAAAACGACCATCAGAGTGGCAATCGCACCCTGCAACAGGATGGATGCTCCCGGCACACCGTACCGGCGGTGCACTTTCGCCGCGAAGGGGAAGAAGAGCTTGTCCCGGGCCATCGCATAGTACACGCGCGGACCGAGAATGATGAAAGCGCTCAGAGAGGAAAGCAGCGCCAATGCGGTCAGCAAGCCCAGAGACCTGCCCATCCAGCCTCCGAAAGCCCTCACCGCAGCCACCTCCATTACCGCGATGCTGCCCCTGAGTTCCGCGTAGGGGACGGCCTGGAGAACGAAGAGATTCACAGCAAGGTAGAGAAGAATCACGATCCCGGTGCCGGCCAGCAGGGACAAGGGGAGGGTCCGCTTCGGGTTTCTCAACTCACCTGCGATATACGCGCTCGCGTTCCAGCCGCTGTAAGCGAACATGACCAGCATCATGGCCGTTCCCAGGGCGAAGCTGTCCATGGGACCGCCTCCTCCGAAGCCGAACGCGGACCCTTCCCAGTCCGCCAGAGCGAGGCCGAAGGACGCGAGGCCGAAAACGATGGCGATTTTGAGCGCTGTCAAAATGTTCTGCACGATGGATCCCAGTCGAACTCCCAGGTAGTGGACTATGGTCAGGATCAGAATGATGGCCAGGGCCACCGCCTTTTTGGTCCACAAGACTTCGGCCTCGGACAGAACCGGCAGGAGGTTTTTGAGCCCGGGGAAAATGTATTCGGCGAAACCCAGGGCCGATGCGGCGATCGGCGCCGAAAAGCCCACCAGGAAGCTCGTCCACCCTGTCAGAAAGCCCAGCACCGGGTGATAGAGCTTCTTCAAATACACATACTCGCCTCCTTCCTCGGGCATCCGGGTAGCCAGCTCGGCGTAGCACAGAGCGCCTGCCACGGCCACCAGCCCGCCGAAAATCCAACAGGCGATCACCCAGCCGCCGCCCGGAACCTGTGAAGCCACGATCCCGGGGATCGTAAAAATGCCGGCGCCGATCATGTTTGCCACTACGATGCTGGTTGCTGTCAGAGGTCCGATCTTCCTGCTCACCTGCCCCGCGCTGCCTTCTGCCGTATCCGCTGGATTCATCGGTTTACCCCATCTATGCCCGTGCCGTCCGTCAGGCCGCCGTGCAGCACGGGTGCGTGAAAACAAATCGCCAGGTCGGGTCAATCGCCGGTTTTTCCGCCGATCTTCCACATAAACAACGTGCGGATCCTGCCCGATTTGTCTTCGAACGTCTCCTGCTTCAGCGGCGCCCAGTCACCCATGCCGTATTGATGGGAAACGACGCGGGCGCCCGGCTTGAGTCGCCGTTGCAGAACGGGCCGGAGTTTCAAGTTCGCATCGGGAAGGAGGTAGAGTGTAACCACGGTTGCCCTGGAAAGGTCCACGGCCAGAGCGTCCTCCTGCAGAAAACTCACCAGTTTCTCCACACCTTCCTTCCGTGCATTCTCCCTGGACTCGGCAACGCGCTGGGGATCGATGTCGACTCCCACTCCGTGCGCACGATATTTCTTCGCCGCAGTGATGACGATCCGTCCGTCGCCGCAACCCAGGTCGTATATGATGTCCGACGACGTCACTTCTGCGAGAGCCAGGATCCGGTCGACCACGTCCTGGGGGGTTGGAACATAGGGCGCCAGCCAGGCCTGAAGTGATATGGGGAAGGGGTTGAGCGCCGTTGGCGCACCGGTGAGGTGGAGAGAGCCGAGGGCCAGCGCCGGTGATACACTCAAAATCAAAATCCATCGCTGCTTCCACATGAGCCCTCTCCAGGCCTCATCCCAGGGAACCGACTTCCTTTTCAACCTGTTCCAGAATTTCACAGGATTTGACCAGATCTTTCATCGCGTTGTGGTCGGGATACAGCGGCCGGTCCTCACCAAGATGGGCGACCCGACTGCGCACAACCTCGTGCGCCTTTTTCACTCCGCGGCCGGGATGGAATTCCCGGAAATCCAGCGCCTGCGCGGCTGCCATGCATTCGATTCCCAGCACGCCGTAAGCGTTGTCCAGGATCTGGGCATTCTTGATCGCCGTATTCATGCCCATGGAAACGAAATCCTCCTGATCGGCGGCAGCCGGGATCGATCCGATGGAGGCGGGAGCGGACAGTATTCTCTGCTCCACAATGAGCGAATCCGCAGTGTATTGGCTCAGCATCAGGCCGGAGAACATCCCTGCGCCTTTGGTCAGGAATGCAGGCAGTCCAACGCTGAGCGCAGGGTTGGTGAGCCGGTTCAGGCGCCGTTCCGAAAGCACACAGACCATGGTCACCGCCGTCCCGACGAGGTCCATGGGAAGGGAGACAGGAGTTCCCTGAAAATTGGCGCCAGTCAGAGTCAGCTTCGCTTCCGGCAGGAAGATCGGATTGTCTCCAACGCCGTTGAGCTCCGTCTCCACCTGCCGGACGGCATACGCGACCGCGTCGTGCGCCGCGCCGATGACCTGGGGAGTGGATCTCATGGAATACGCGTCCTGGACCTTGGTCTTGATTTTGCCGGCGAGCAAGTCGCTGCCCTGAATGCACTTCATGATGGACCGGGAGCTGCGCACAGCGCCCGGGAAGCCCCGGAGCTGGTGCAGGCGAACGTCGTACGGCTTCAGGTTGGCGAAGAGCGCCTCGAGGGTCATCGCGCATCCGATTTCCGCCTGTTTCAGCCAGCGGTTGATATCGTAGAGGTGGATCGCACTCATCGCGGTCAGCAGGTTGGAACCGTTGATTGTGGCCAGGCCGTCGCGTGCCTGCAGTCCGGGCACCTCAATCCCCGCGCGTTCCAGCGCCGCGCGCCCCGGCAGGCGCTCCCCGCGGTAGAACGCCTCTCCCTCTCCCATCATCAACAGCGCCAATTGAGCCATCGGGGCTAGGTCGCCGCAGGCACCCACCGAGCCTTTCTGACAGACAACCGGCGTGACCCCCTCATTCAGCATCCGCACAAGGGTCCGGGTAATCTCCGTCCGGCACCCCGAGTTGCCGTGGGCATGCACATTGACCCGCGCTGCCATGGCGCCACGCACATACTCGACGGGCGCCGGTTCGCCGATGCCGGCGGCGTGATTGTAGATGAGGTACTTCTGGAATCGCTCCACCTGCTCGTCTGTGAGCACGACCTCAGAAAATTCGCCGATGCCGGTATTGACCCCATACATGATTTCGCGGGCGCGGATCTTTTCTTCCAGCATCGACCGGCATGCCCGGATGCGCTCCAGGGCGTCCCGGTCGAGCTCCACCTTCTCCCCATTTCGCGCTATGTTCACCAGCTTTTCGATCGTCAGCGACGACCCATCCAGGATAATCGCCATGGCGGCTTCCTCTCCGGCTGCAATATCAGGGGGTATTTGTATCTGGGAGAGTGCGGAATCACAAGATCTTTTTCACCGCAGCGCGCCCCAACATTCGAAAATCAAAATCGGAAGATTGACAGAACGGGGGATATGGCCCTATTGGGTGTCAAGCGGCTTCAAGATCCGCACCCTTCCGTGCGGCCAGGTCCTTGGGTGCACTCAGCAGGTTGGCGCGGGATTGCAGGAACGCCAGGTCTTGCCGCTCCCGGAATCAAGCCTCCCGATTGCCGGGAGCTTCGGGGCCGGCTTCCCGCCGTCATGATCGCCTCGATCCGGGAGCATGAGGTAGCTGGCGTCGCAGGTTCCTCCAGTCTGTTACCCGCTGCGACCGGCCGCGGCCGGCGATCATCATTCCGGTGATATTCCCGCTCCCCTGCCGGCTGCCAATCGCTGACATGTGTTTCGAATTGGATCTTCCTCAGAAGCTGTATTCGAGGCCGATCAGAGGCACAGCCTTTGCCTGCAGGCCTGTCTTGTTGAGACGGAACTCCACATTGAAATTGACAAGCAGGTTGTTCCCGACGTTTGTCTTGACCCCGACCGATCCGTAAGCCTGGGTGTAGGTTTCCTTTCTGAAGCCGATGTCCGGGAAGGTCCCGCTGACGGTTCCATCGGTTGCCGTGAACGTGCGGGCGAAAAGTCTTTGCGTCCCGCGCACCTCCTGCCCGAAGAAATCGAACGCCAGCGTCAGCTTCGGGCTGACACCGATGTCGGCGCCTGCGACGTACAAGAAATGGTCCGGCAGATCCGCCTTGCCCTGGGCATTCACATCACCCGCGAGCTCGCTTTTTCCGTTCCATTGATACGCCAGATTCGCGTGAGGCGAAATCCGGTCTATCAGGAAGGAAACGGCGACGAAAGGCTTTACTCCCAGGGCGCCGGCTCCGAGAAGGTCCTCCTCATCCCCGGTGGGAGTGCGCAAGTCTGCACCCACGGCGATGCCGACAAAATGTTCGCGGAGAATGGTCCCCTTGGCGCGCAGAATAATATCCCCCATGCCGGTGGCTTCCCCGCTGGCATAAAACTGGCGTTGGGATCCGACTCCGTCAGGGGCGGACGGATCCCTGAAGAAGTGCACTTCGGGATCGCCTGCAGTGCCGATTCGGTGAATGGTAGCGTCGGATACCACATTCAGACTGGTGTGGACGACGGGAACCGCCACCGAAATGTCGATGCGGTTGGTCAAGCCGTAGGTGAGAAAGGGAGTCAGTTGCCCTACACTTGCCTCGATCGTGTTCGCCGTGGTGACTACATCGGCACGGCCTCCTCCTATCTCGTACTCGTCATGCACAAATACGGCCGGCACCCTGGAGAGATTAATGCCTTCGATCGAGTCGAAGGCAAAATGCTGGTAATTCAGTCCAAAGGACAATTTCCCCTTTCCGATGGTCTCCGCTCTTTCCGCGAGGATGGGCCCGAAGCTCTGGGTGGAGCGCCGGAAAGTTCCCGTCGATGCATCAAAGTCGTAAGTGAATCCTGATGCAGGCGAGGGTAGCGGCAACGCAGTTAACTGGCTGGCGAGTGCAACATTGAACTGGGAGAACTCCGACTGAAACCCGCTGTTGAAATGCCCTGAGTGCGTAGAACCGTCTGGCAGCAGGGCCTTGCTGTCGACCACCAGACCGTTCGGGCCGTATATGTTTCTGAACAACAGGGAGAGCTTCGTTGTGGTTTGCGCTGCGACAGGAGGGATGTTCACTGTCATAAGCATCGCGACTGTCATCAACACTTTCTTGAACATGATCTGCTCCTCGCGGACGGCGTGCCGCTCCAACGTGTCTTTATCCCCAGCCGAGCCCGGCGGGATTCGGTCGCCGAGACGGCTCGAATCGGATTGTCTCGATCAGCCATGACTTTCCGCTTCTGCGCAGCGACATTGTCATTCTGGTTTCGATCCGGGGTCGCTGCCCATCCACGGATTCGAGAAGGTACGTCCGGCGCGCCCTCACGACCGCGGCATCGCCGGTGACGGTTGTCTGTACCTCCGCGAAACGCACCTCGATTTGGCGGGCATTGCTGAAATCCTGCGCAAGGGCTTGTTCCTGGCTGCCGGTCAGGCCGGGCCATATGGTGCGCAGCAGTTTGATGTCGCGGGACTGCAGGGCTTCCGAGTATTGCCGAAGGACCGCCAGGATAGCTGCCTGGTCATCCTCGAGCGAAGGCGGCGCAGGAGTCGGCACGGGCGGCTTTGGTTGCGTCGAGGTTTCTGACGGGGTGCGCTCATTCTTGAGAGAAGCCTCGGCACCCTCCTTCGCCTTCCGCATGGCTTGCGCGGCTGCTTCATAGAGTGTCCCGGCAGCGGCGAAATCCTCCTGCTCCCATTTGGATCGTGCTTCCAGAGACAGACGCACAGCCTCCTGGTAAGTGGAGGGCGCCCGTCCTTCCGCCCCCGCTTTGGCTGCCTCCACGTGTTCTTTCTCGAACGAAATGCGGCTGGACAGCGCCTGCTCCCGCTGGAGGGACCTCCGCCTGGCCATTTCCTGCTGCAGTGCCTGATTCTCCCTCGACTTCCTTTCCGATTCCGCTTCCAATGCGGCGCTGCGGAACAGGCCGCTGGCCTCAAAGAACGCGGCAGCGGCTTCGCCGTAACGCTGGGCCGCGTACCGGCTCCCGGCCTCCTGCTCCAGCCTGAGGGCCGCCTCATAGGATTGCGCCGCGAACTCATTCGCCTTTGCTTCATCGGCCCGGCGCTTCGACTCGGCAAGGCGCTCTTGAGCCTGGTCGGCGTTTTGCCTTTCCGCGACGGCCAAATCCTTCGTCAGGCGCCGAGCCTCAGAGTTCGACGGTGCGATCTGCAGCGCCCGCTTCAGGCCGGCGGAAGCTTCCGCGTATCTGCCCTGTCTTATGGCTACCCTGGCCTGTTCATTCTCCCGGGCAACAATATCCTGCTTGCCCTCCTGGACCTGGGACTGCCCGGGCTGCGTATCGGACTTTTCGCCATCCACTCGCCGGCCGGAAGTGGCGCCGGCGGTATCCTCCTGCTGCAGCAGGGCGGGCCGCTCGGGAGAGATACCCGATGGCGGCACCGGACTCCGGGACTCCGGCGGCGAGGCGCGGAGCGAAGCTTGCTCTTCGCCGACATTCCCGGAGGATTCGACCTGCATGATTTTCCAGGCGAACACGGCGGCTGCCGCCAGAAGGACGATCGCGGCGGCAGCATACCGGACAGCGGGCCTGGGCCGGCGGCGCAAACCTCCGCCGGAGGGCTCGGCGGGCTGTGCTTCCGCATCAGAAGCGTTCCCGGCTGCCGGGGGAGCGGATCGGGACGGCGCTTCCCCCGGAGCGGTTGCTGCCACAGTCGATCCTGCGCCTTCTTCAAGGGCTTTCAGGTCAGCCAGCACCCCATCCAGGCTTTGGTACCTGCTGTCGGGATCTTTGGCCAGACATTTCATGACGATGGCTGAGAGGCCGGCATCGATCGCCGGATCGATGCGGTCCGGCGGCTCCGGATCGTGGTAGAGTATCTGGCCGATTGTTGCAGTGATCGAATCTCCGTCGAACGCCTTCCGAAATGTCAGGAATTCATAGAAGAGGCCGCCGGCAGAGAAGATGTCGGTGCGGCAGTCCGTTCCGACACCTCGCACCTGTTCTGGGGACATGTAGTTCGGCGAGCCCCGCAAGGTGCCGGACCGGGTGGTCTCGCCTGACATGAGTCTGGCCAACCCGAAATCAAGGATTTTCACCTGTCCCGACCGGGTAAGAAATATGTTTGCAGGTTTGACGTCGTGATGGATGACCTGGCGGTGGTGAGCGTGTGCCAATCCCTCACAGATCTCGGTGATGATCTTTAGCTTGCTGGCCAGCGGCAGGCTTTCCCGCTTGCGGATCTTCTCCTTCAAATCCTCTCCCTCGAGGAACTCAAGGGCCATGTATGCCTGGCCGCCGTCTTCGCCAAGGTCGTAGACCGTGATGATGTTTTTGTGCGAGAGCTGTGCTGCGGACCGGCCTTCGCGGAAAAAAATGGCGCGCAGCTCGGGCTCCGCGTCCAGATGCGTGGCGATGGTTTTGAGCGCAACGACGCGGTCGAGAAGCGGGTCCAGGGCTTTGTAAACGACGCCCATGCCACCCTCACCCAGTTTCCCGAGAATCAGATACTTCCCGATCTTCTCCAACGCCCCGCCTCGCCGCCAGAGATGTCAGGGACGCCGGGTCTTGAACCTGTGCGCGGAAAAGTGTCGACACCGGTCCGGAACGGGCCGATCCATCGAAATGCCGTTTCCACCCCCTGACAAAGGCCCCTCACCCGAATCATTCCAGGGACCCGAGCAGCATCAATCAATTCAAACATATGGAAGTCTCTTGCTCAAGGGTGAGTTTCCGGAGCCTGTCCAACATCGGGCGCGATGTTAGGCCCTTCATGATCCGGCAGACCAGTGTATGATTAAATCAGTGCCATTTGGATGAGTTCGACCGGGTACAGGCTGCAAGGAGCATGAGGCATGCGGAAAGCAATCGAGGAACTCGTCGCGGAACATCATTTGATAGAGGAGCTGCTGTCTTCTCTGGAGAAGTTCGTGGAGCGCCTTGGCAGGCGACCGGACGGGGAGCGGGCGGCGATTCGGGACTACGCCTTCTTTTTCCACCAGATGGTGGACGTCTGCCACCACGGCAAGGAAGAGAAGCACCTGTTCGTGAAGATGGACGCATACGGGTTCTCCCGGGAGAAGGGACCGGTCTCCGCGATGCTCTCCGAACAGGATGAAGGGCGCGACCACCTCGACGCGCTGACGTCAATCGGAAACGGTCTCGGCCCGCTCAGCTTTGAAGAAAGGGAGAATGTCAGGGGACATGCTCTCGGCTACATCATGCGGATTCGCATCCATATGTCTCGCGAAGAGGATGTCTTGTTTCCGATCGTGGAGCATTCCCTTCCCGATTTTGTGCTGGAAGAGCTTGCGCAGGATTTCGGGGAATTTGAGAAGACAAAGTTGCCGGCCGGTTTTCACGAAAACCTCCGTCAGATCGCCGACTCCCTCAGGAAAGCTGCAGCGGATCCAATATGACAGCTCGTCTCCGGAGACTCACCACCCTATTACTCAAAAATGGGAGGGGACGAGTCTATCTCTTACGGTAAAGGCATTGCGTCTGTCCCCGGTCGAGATTTCCCGCGGACGAGATGGGGCAAGGCAGGATTGGCGTCGGTTATTGCAGGACGGCAACGAAGTATTCGAGCGCCAGGTGGACCCTGGCGAGAAAGTCAGAACCGGAGACCGCGAGTATCGTGCTGAGGAGGATTACCGAGAGGCATCCGCCCATGGCGAGGGGCATTATGGGGAATGCCCTTGCGGCCGGCAGACCTCCTCGTGCGGCGAGCTCAGTCAAACGCAGGACGCGAGCTCCGATGCTGCTGAAATCTTCTGAGATCAGCGACGCCACAGCCGGCATGGCCGGCCGTGCGCCGGTGGGAACGAGCCGCGCAACCTTGATCAGAGCCGATGCGAGGTCCAGAGCGGTTTCCGATCCCCCTCGGGCCGCAAATTCGTCCGCCGCCGACTCCGCAGCCCGCCGCCATTCGCGCTCGAGCGACCTGCCCAGAGGGAGAAATCCCAGGGCATGGCGGCACGCGTTCAAAAGGCCACGTTTGAGATTATCACGCGCTGCCAGATGCCCGTTTTCGTGCGCGACGGCCGCCGAGACTTCGGCTCCACTGAGCGCCTGGAAAACCCGATCCGCGATAAACAACTTCGGGCGGATGACTCCCACAATGGCGACCACCGGGAACGCATGAGTGAGACGGTAGGCAGGAATCCCTGCACTTTCCATCCGAATGGGAACGGAGTGGCGGAGCCAATCTTCGACCAGTCGCCGCGTTGCCAGGCAATTCGCAAAACCCCGCCAGAGCGCGAAGATGGTTCCTCCCAGAGATAATCCGGCCAGAATGCCGAGTTCCGTCGTGACGATCTCCGTGGTGTCGCGGGGCTCATGAGCAAGATAGGCGGGGGCAAACAACGCAGTCACCAGCAGGATCGCCGAAAGACCGGGCGCCGCGCGCAGCCAGAAAAGGAGCCGGACCCGTGCCGAATCCGACCAGGAAGCAGCGGCATGCGCGATGGCGCGCCACGAGCCGGCGGCCATCAGCAGGCCGAGGCAGTGGATCACCAGAAGTCCCGTCAGGGCCAGGCTTGCACCCAGCATTTCGAACATGACATCCTTCAGTGCTTTCGACGCAATTCCTGTTTCTTTTCCCGGACCAACCGGTCCAGCGCTTCGAGGCAGGCGCGGTCGTGTTCGCTCACCGCATCCACGATGCAGGCAAGCAGAGGTTCCACTCCATCCGGCACCCGGCCGATCAGTCCTTCAATCAAATCCCTGGCGATTCCCTGTTCAAACTCGAGCGGAGAGACGCGCGGAGAGTAGAGGAATGCGCGACCGCACTTGCGCCGCTCGAGCACACCTTTTCTATACAGGCGATGTAGCGTCGTCATCAAGGTCGTGTAGGCAATGCGCGAGTCGAACAGCAGGAACACGTCGCGCACGCTGATTTCGCCCCTCTGCCAGGCTATGTCCATGACGGTCCGCTCGAGCTCGCCGAGCGCGCGATCCACAACTTCTCGCGGCCGCTTGAAACCTCTCAGTGTAAATCTCGGTATGTGCATTTTCGTTCAGCCGTTGCGCCCTCTGGATATCAGAGGGGCCTGATCGGTGTCAAAGAAATTCTCCCGCAGACGTGGGCAGGAAGCAAGCGCTTGCCCCGCCTCCCGGGCAGCATCCGCTACCGGCCCGCCCATGGGCGCTCTCCCACCACCTCACGAATGGTTTCCGTCGCCCGTACGACATCGTCGCGGCTGATGCCGCGATAGGTGACGAAGCGCACGACCGTTCCCATTCCGGGCAGGCCTCGCACACGGCGTGGGTCCAGGTGGCGGGCGAAAACAGCGGCGTCGATCCCGAGTCTCCGGACATCCAGATTGACGATGTTCGTCTGAACCGTTGCCAGATTCACATCGAGCCCTTCTATTCCGGCAAGACCGAGACCCAGCAGCCGCGCATTCGCGTGGTCCTCTGCCAGGCGGCCCACCATGGTGCGAAGTGCCAGGAGCCCGGGGGCGGCGATGATTCCGGCCTGGCGCATCGTCCCCCCGAAAGCGCGACGCACTTTGCGGGCGCGCTCCACGAACGGAGCACTTCCTGCAAGCAGGGAGCCGACCGGCGCCGACAGCCCCTTCGAGAGGCAAACGCTGACCGAGTCGACGGACCTGGTCAGTTCGCGCGCTTCGATCTTGAGCGCAACCGCCGCATTGAAGAGGCGTGCACCGTCCAAATGCACCGGCAGGCCGAAGGAATGGGCGATTTCGCAACAGCGGTCCAGATGTTCCGGCGGGATCACGGTTCCCCCGGCGGCGTTGTGCGTATCTTCCAGGCAGACCAGACCCCGAGCCGGGAAGCCCGCGCCCCCTCGCCTCACGGCGACTTCGAGCTGCTCCGGCAGCATGGCTCCCATGGATCCCGGGACCGGAAGGACAAGCAGGCCGCATGCGGCGGCGATGCCGCCGAATTCCATTCCATACAGGTGCGCGCTCTGTTCCACTGCGGCCGCCCCGCCCGGATCGGCGTGCGTCCGCATCGCCACGAGGTTCGACATCGTCCCGCTCACGGTCAGTAGCGCCGCCTCCTTGCCGAGCATGCCGGCGGCAAGGGATTCCAATTCCAGCACGGTGGGGTCACCGTCGCGGGAATCATCCCCCAGCTCCGCCGTTTGAATGCTGCGAAGCATTTCCTCGGTCGGCATGCTTAAGGTGTCACTGCGCAGATCGATCACGGAATGAGCCACACTCCCCTCCGTACAAGCCACACAAAAAAAGGACCCAAGATGTTGTTTTTCTACTATCGACGTCCTGACTCTCACATGAGCCTGGCAATCTTTTCTGGCTCAGTTCGTGCAATTCGTGGCCGTCTTACTGGACCTCGCGGCAGGTCTTCCCTTGAATCAGCAGAATCGCATCAGAACCTCATTCGACGCTACTGCTTGTACATCACCCTGCCCCCGACAATAGTATATTTGACCGACGCTGTCGGGATTTCATCCTCGGGAATCGTAAGGATGTCCTTGGACAGCACGGTGATATCCGCCAGCTTCCCGGGGCTCAGCGACCCCTTGCCGTTTTCTTCAAACCCTGAATACGCTGCGTTCCAGGTGTAGGATTTCAATGCTTCGTCCCGGCTCATCCTCTGGTCCGCATAAAAAACGGACCCATCCTTGAGCTTGCGGGATACGGTGGCATGGTAGCTGGCGATCGGGTTAATGTCCTCCACCGGTGTGTCCGTCCCGTTGCTGATGATCGCGCCGGTCTTCATCAGCTTCTGCCAGACGTACGCGCCTTCTTCCGCCCGCTGCGGCCCCAGGCGTGCAGGGACGTAGGGTGCGTCGGAGGTGCAGTGGATGCCCTGCATGGCAGGGATCACTCCCAGGGCCCCGAAACGCGGGATATCGGAGGCATTCAGATGCTGGGCGTGCTCGATGCGCCAGCGCAGGTCCTTCTTGTCCGGAAAAGCAAGAAAAGCCTCCTCATAGACATTCAGAGTTTCACGGTTGGCGCGATCTCCGATGGCATGGACACAGAGCTGTACATCATTCTGGATGGCCAGGCGCGCGGTCTGCTTCAGGTCTTCGATCCGGACGGTATTGAGGCCTGTGCTCGTCGCGGAATCCGCGTAAGGCTCGAGCAGCCAGGCGCCGCGTGAGCCCAGGGCACCATCCAGCGTGACTTTGATCGCGCGCACCGTGAGGTGTTTGCCGCCGGAGTCGATCATGCGGTATTTTGCGAGATTAGACTCCAGGCTCTTGTTATCCTCGCGGATCATCACCCATCTTCCTGTAAAGGTCGATCGTCTCGAAGGACGCTCCGGCATCATGAAACGTTGTGAGTCCCTTGGAGAGACACTCCTTGACGGCGAGCTCAACCACTTTGCGCGCCTCCGCCTGCACTTCCTCCGGCGTCCGTTTGCTCCGCACCTCCGCATACGCCTTGCGCAGCAGCCCGGACGCGGTCTCACGGAAAATGCCGATGGGGTTGCCCCTGGAATCGTGAAGGATCTCCCCTCCCGGAGGGTTGGGAGTTCGCCGTGTGATACCTGCCAACGCCATCGCCTTGCTGTTGGCAAAAGTTGCATGCCCGCTCGCATGAGTCAGCAGAACGGGATTGTCAGGAGAGATCCTGCTGAGGGAATCGTGCACCGGGAACCCCTCAACCGCAGGAGAGGGCTTCCGGTCCCACTTTTCCTGGTGCCATCCGCGCCCCAGGATGTAATCGCCGGGCTTGGTCTTTTTGACGGCTTCCGCAACCATGGCGGTAATTTCGTCCCAATTCGCCGCCCGGGTGAGATCCAGATTCATCTTGGCTTCCCCAAGACCCGTAAAATGGCCATGGCCCTCAATGAGTCCGGGAACAGCCAGCATGCCGGCCAGGTCGATGACCTGCGTCGATTCTCCGATATAGCGCTCGATCTCCTCGTTGGTTCCGACTGCTGCGATGACATCGCCGCGGATTGCTATTGCCTCGGCGTGCGGCTTCGCAGCATCAACGGTGGCGATTTTCCCGTTGTGCAGCACCATGTCGGCGGGCACAACCCTGGGCCCGCATCCTGACATCCAAACAGCCAGCACGATACAAGCGAGCTCGATAGTTCGCCGCCATCCGGATCTTGCGTTCATAATGCTTCCCTCCCCAAAAACGGTTGCAGGTGGCGCGTATCTTACCGCAAGACGACATGGGAGAGGTCAAGAAAGTTGGCGGCGGACCGGGCACTGGGAGGAGGACCGGCCGTTTCATGCTTCCAGCCGGAAGAAGACGGCAGCAAGCGGAGGAAGTGTGAGAGAGAGGCTTTGCGACCTCCCGTGGGCACAGACAGTGTCTGTCTCGGCCCCCCCGGCATTTCCCTGCCCGCTTCCTCCGTAAAAGGCTGCATCGCTGTTCAGGATCTCGCGCCAAAAACCGGGGTGTGGGACGCCGATACGGTACCCATGGCGCGGCACGGGGGTGAAATTGAAGACTGCCAGGACAGCCTGTGCAGCAGGCTCCATGGCCTTGCGCAGAAACGATAGAGTGCTGGTATCGGCATCGTGGCAATCAACCCATTCAAATCCCTCGGGGTGCGAGTCCGCCCGGTGCATTGCCGGATGCTCCCGATAGAGCCGGTTGAGATCCGCGACCCACAGCTGCAGGCCATGGTGCTGCGGGAGTTGCAGAAGCTCCCAGTTCAGGCCGTGGTCGTGTGACCACTCCAGGCCCTGGCCGAACTCTCCTCCCATGAAGACAAGTTTTTTGCCGGGCTGGGCGTACATGTACCCCAGCAGCAGGCGGAGGTTCGCAAATTTCTGCCAGCCGTCACCGGGCATCTTGTCGAGCAATGACCTTTTGCCGTACACCACCTCATCGTGGGAGAGCGGAAGGACGAAGTTCTCCGAAAATGCGTAAAGCCCGCGAAATGTCAGCTGACCGTGGTGAAAGCGGCGGTAAATGGAATCCATGGAAAAATATTTAAGCGTGTCGTGCATCCACCCCATATCCCACTTGAGCCCGAAACCCAATCCGCCGACATATGTGGGTCTTGAAACCATCGGCCAGGCAGTCGATTCCTCGGCGATCATCTGTACGTCGGGATAGTGCTTGTACACCTGCTCGTTCATTGTGCGCAGAAACCGGATGGCGTCCAGATTTTCGCGCCCCC
This sequence comes from Acidobacteriota bacterium, assembly GCA_017860135.1. Classification (GTDB taxonomy): domain Bacteria; phylum Acidobacteriota; class UBA6911; order UBA6911; family UBA6911; genus JAFNAG01. Next base: position 3,873 of record JAFNAG010000060.1, on the reverse strand, counting down.
CGAACTCGTTGGGAATCCACTCCCCTTCATTGCGAGAGTAATCCAGATACAGCATCGAAGCCACCGCATCGACGCGCAATCCGTCCGCGTGGTACTTGTCGAGCCAGAAAAGGGCGCTGCTGACGAGAAAACTCCTGACTTCGTTGCGGCCGTAATTGAAAACGAGGGTGTTCCAGTCCTGATGCAGCCCCTGGCGAGGATCCTGGTGTTCATACAAGTGGGTCCCGTCGAAATAGCCCAGTGAATGTTCGTCGTTCGGGAAATGAGAGGGAACCCAGTCGAGGATCACCCCGATGCCGTTCTGGTGCAGATAGTCGATGAGCCACATGAAGTCCTGCGGCTCGCCGTAACGCCTCGTGGGTGCAAAATACGATGTGGTCTGATACCCCCATGAACCGTAGAAGGGATGTTCCATGACCGGAAGAAGCTCGACGTGGGTGAAGCCGGTCATTTTCACGTAATCGGCGAGCTGGACGGCAAGTTCGCGATACGTCAGGAATTGTGAGGACGATTCGCCCGGCCGGCGCCAGGAGCCCAAGTGAACCTCATAAATGGAAATCGGGTGGTCGATCGACTGGTGATTGCGTCGGCTCGACATCCAATCCGAATCATTCCAACTGTAGGACAGATCCCAGACTACGGAGGCCGTGCGCGGGGGCATTTCAGCGGCAAAAGCAAAAGGATCGGCCTTTTCCACGCCATAGAGCCCGTAACGGGACGCGACATGATATTTGTATAGCGTGCCGTTCCCAAGTCCGGGAACGAAGCCTTCCCAGATGCCCGACCGCCCTTGCTGGGAAAGCGGCATTGTTCCCGGGTCCCAGCTGTTGAATTCGCCGATCACGGAAACATATTGGGCATTCGGGGCCCAGACGGCAAAGTATGTCCCGTCAACTCCCTGAATCTGGCGGAGGTGGGCGCCGAGTTTGTCATACAGACGGTAATGGGTCCCCTCGTTGAAGATGTAAAGGTCATCCGCACTGAGAAGGCTATATTGCCCTATCATTCCGACTCCTCCCGGATATTCCCTCCCGGCGCTAGGGCTGCTGCACTGCACGGCAGGCTGCCATCACCCCAGGAACCGCAGGAATCAATGTACCAGAAGAGGGGCCTCAATGGGATTCCGCAGGCAAATAAACTTCGAGTATGACCCCGGATTCGGAATCGCCCGTGGTGCGGATTTGACCCTCGCATTGCGCGACGAGGACTGCGAGGTCAGGCATTTCGGCGGGAGACTGCACGCCGTGTCCTGTGGCTCGGACGGAAAGTAGAACTGGAGAACCTGTGCCGACAGATATGCCGGAAGCGGGCGCAGCGGTCTGTAGAACCAAGCTGCCCCCCGAAGGCAGGAGGTTTCCAGCTTGCGCAACGAGCGCAGTCAGCATCCTTTCCAGGCGCGGGCGGCTCACCAGCACGTTCGGTAATCCGGGAGACAGGCTGGTGGCCAGTTGCATGCCCTTGCCCGCCGCCTCACGGAGTGCTCCTGCCATTTGAGTGACCACAAGGTTGATGTCGAGGGCTTCCGGACCGGAGCGCATGGCCAATAGCCGGTTCGCGAAGTTGCCTGCACGACGGGCCGTTTCCAGGAGGCGTATCGCGTGCTCGCGGCGGGTATCACTCTCATCCAGATATTCCAGCAGCAGTTCTCCAAACGAATTCAGAGGCTGGACGAGGTCGGCAAGGGCCTGAACCGCAGCCGTTGCAAGACGGGTGAACGGATCCGCCAACTGCCGCGCCTCCACTGCCCGCAACACGCCTTCCAGAGCCAGGCGCGCTGCGCGTTGCCCCTCCAATTCCCTGCGCAGCGTCTCGAGTTCCGTCCGCTCGCCCTGCACTGAATTCTCCATCGCTCTCAGATGCGCCTCGGCTGACCTGAGCGCGTCCTCGAGGGCCAGCCGTGCCTTGCGCTGACCTTCCAGCTCTTCCCGCATACTCTGCCCATCGGCACGTCCGGCCTTCTGCCCCAGCAGAAGCGCTCCGTAGCGTGCTTCGGAGGCGCGCAGAGCTCCTTCCAAAGCCTCCCGGGCCGCGCGCTGAAGTTCCAATTCCCGGAGCGCTTTCTCCCATGCCGCCTGCTCCAGCCTGTGTTCCCCGACCAGCTTGTCCCGTTCCATCTCCAGCGCAGCCACGGCATTCTCGAGCGTGAGAACCCTCGCATCCAGGTCCTTCTTCAGCTGCTCCCATGTCTTGCGTTCCTGGTCCCGAACCTCCACTGCCTGCCGCAGATTCTCCAGTTCCAACGCGGCTGCCCTCAGTGCCCGCGACTCCTTTTCCAGAGCTGCACGCGCCTCCTCGGACGCATTCCGCCTGTCAGCCCATTCTTCCCTCTCCGCTGCGAAGTGTGCGCGCTCCAACAGGATCCCTGCCGAAAGGTCCTGGATTTGTTTCCGGAGCGCGCCCACTTCACCTTCTTCCTGCCGCAGCCGCTGCAGGAGCTGTTCACGATCCGCTTCCCAGCCCGATCGTTCTGCGCGGACCTGCTCCTGCACCCGCGATGCCTCCATTTCCAAAGCCGCGAGCCTGTCCACGAGAGCCTGCGTGGCAGCTTGCTGCTCCTGCCGTTGCCGTACCAGTTCCCGCAAGGCCGAGCCGAATTCCTCCTGTTCGGCCTGATTTCTTGCCTCGAGCTCCGCACAGCGGTTCTCGAGGCTTCGCAGGTTCTCTTTCAGCTCAGAATGGAGTCTCTCCGCTTCGGCGATTTTTTGCTCGGATTCCAACCGATGCTGCTCCGATTCCCGCCGGGCATCCTCCCACGCAGCACGCTCACTGCCGTACCGCGCTTCCGTTTCTCCCCGCAGAGCCTCCAGGGCGGCCAGTTTCTCTTCCAGAGCGGCCCGGCGCGCTTCGGCATCGTAATATTGCTGCACCAGTTCCTGACGGGACGTTTCCCACCCGGCTTTCTCGGTGCGGGATTGCTCCTCGAGGCCAGAATAGTAAGTCTCCAGGGTGTGCAGGGTCTCTTCGAGAGACGCGCGCCGGTCCTCCATTTCTTGACGGGTGTTTTCCATCTCAGCCCGCTGTCGCGCGAGCTCTCCCCGAGCCTGCTCCAATTCGACGTGGTCGATCCGAAGACTCTCTTCGAGAGCACTGCGTTCAGATTCAAGGCTGCCCAGTCTCGCCTCAAACACGCGCGTTCGGGCGTCGGCCTCCTCGCGCTGTCGCTCATATTCCCGACGCGCCTCCTCCCATCGCCCGCGCTCGGAACGGACTTCCTCCTCCCATGCAGCGGACTGCCGCTTCAGTTCGTTCCAGGATGCTTCCAGCTCCGCGCGGACCTCATCCGTTTCGGCCAGCTTCCGCTCCAAATCACGGCGTGCGGCCACAGCGCTGTCAGTTTGCTGCCGATGATGCTCGTCCTGTTCCGCGAGATGTGCTTCTGCTTCCCGGATTTTCTGTTCCAGCAATTCCCGCTGCGAGCCTGCTTCTCCAACCTGACTTTCAAGATCCTGCCGCCGGGATTCCCACTGCAGACGCTCTGCCCTAAGGTTCTCCTCCACGACGGCAAGCTGCTGCTTCAACCCGTTCCAGGATGCCTCCAGCTCCGCACGGCTCTTTTCCGATTCGGCCAGCCCATGCTCGAGTTCCAGTCGGCGCTTCTCCCAGGCTGCTGCTTCCATCCTATGCCGTTCGTCCCGCTCCGCAAGGCTGGCTTCGAGTCGGGCAATCTTTTGTTCCAACGCTTCCTGCAGCGCGATTCCCTCGGCGCGCTGCTGCACCCACTGCGTGCGCTCCACGCGAACGATTTCGTCGAATCCCGCATGCTGCTGTTTCAGAAGGCCGAGGGATGACTCCAGAACGGCGCAACGGCTCTCCGTCTCACCCCAAACGCTCTCCGTTTCGGCCAGCTTCCGCTCGGCCTCCTGGCGCGCAGCT
>JAFNAG010000650.1 GCA_017860135.1 Acidobacteriota bacterium | reverse complement strand
CAGCTTCTCGCCGTAGATGTGAATGCGCCGTTTCTCGATGCAGCGAAATGGCGTCTTCTCCGTGCCTTCGCAGCCGAAAAGGAAGGTCGGGCGTCCGAGAGTATCCGCCACACCGAGTTCCAGACAAACGTTCAGGTTGTATTCGGTAAGGTCCACAAACACATGCGTGGCGCGAGCCGTCTCCTCCCTGATGGACTGGATGATCTCGTCACCCTCCGCGACGTCGCCGCGGACGGGGGTTACACCCGCCTCGCGCAAGCTGTTCAATACATAACGGGCCTGCTCGAGTTGCGGGCTGTCCGTCACTCCCGATAGGGTTCTCGCCATCTCACCTTCAAAGCTGCCACCCCAGCCGAGGTTCTCAAGTTGTTCGAGTTGCGTGACCCCTTGCTCCGCCTGCTGCGCCAGCGCTGCAACCGTCTGTTGAAAAATGAGGTAGTCCGCTTCGCTCAGTGATCATACCTGCTGGCGCAGAGCCACGACCTCCGCTTCCGGCTTCGACTGGATCAGCCCGAGAATGAACTGATGGAAGCTTTGCGCCTTGGTTTGCGCTCTTGGTCTTGCCTGTTTTCGGCCAGATCCCGACACACCTGGGATAAGGATCTTTCAAGATCACACTTCACGGTCAGATAATCGTCGGCGATAGGGATCGGCCAGTCGACAAATGGTGCAGCCGTAAGGCTCCCTGGCACGACAAGCACGCCAGGTGACCGGCCCCCAAAAAAATGGGATCAGTTTTGCCCGTTTCTTGCGAAGAGCCTTGCCGGATGGTCACAGCGTTTTCGCGGCAGACTGGCTGAGGCCGTGTTCGAACTTGATTCGAGTAATGGCCCTGTTTTCCTCTGAAGCCAGTAATCAGTTCCGCGTCTCGTCTCCTTCCAGCACTGCCTTTGCGGCCCCGGCCAACATCGCCAGCGCCCGTTCGGCCGGATAGGTCTCTCCAGCCTTCAGCGGCGGCGGACACGGTGCGATGGGCACCAGCCGGTCGCCTTTCTCGTCGCGTAGCCACAGTGCCAATAGATAGAGCGCCGGAGCGCGCAAGACTGAAACCTCGACTTTACTTCGACCCACGGTTTTCGCCGCCTTCTCCATGGCAGCGGCCAGTCCACGCTGAAGCGAACCCGTCGTGAAGCCTCCGAAGCGTACACCCGCTGGTGGTTCGGCTCCTTTACGGGGAGGTTTAAGCGGAATCAGTTCAATCGTTCCGCGCACTTCACCATCGGTGGTCAATGTTGCGAGCCACCCCGTCGGTTGTGCCGCGGCAAGTCCCTTGCCGGTAGCCACGGAGTCGGCGCCCAGATGGTGAATTCTAATCGGCGTTGAGACCGCCGGTCGGGCGCGCGTTCCCATCGCCACTGCACCGTGGCCGACCAGTTCCGCTACGGATGCGTCCAGCACCTTCTCGAATCCTTTCGGGGGCTTTTCAATCAACAAGGGCATAACCTCCTCCTCTCAAGGCTGAGTTCGATAGGAATGCGTCCAGGTTCCGCTGCCCTGGTAGCCGGACACGAACACGTCGTAGTCAAGCACGCTGTCGCCGTACCATGGGTCGGAAATGCGCAGCCTCTTCGCAGTGCTGCCAGCGCCGGCGATGAGCCCGAGCAGCCCCTGGAAATAGCAGACGATCGCCATGAAGTGACCGCCGCCACCGCTCCAGCCTTGGCGGGCACACGGCGGGCGGGCGCTGTTGATCAGCGATTTCACCGTCGAAAAGGAAAGCGTGCCAGAGGCCATGGAAAGAAGACAACCCACCCGCGTCAGGGCGTTGTTCAGATACCAGGACTTGTTGCATGCCGCAGTGGCTCCGTTCGTGCAACAGCCCGTCTGCCCCAACTCGGCATTCACGATCGTGCATTGCGTCCAGGTTGACCCCGCGTCGTAGTAATGAGAGACGCTGTTCGAGACTGCGGCCCAGCACCACTGTGTCTGCTGCTGGTGCTCGACGGTTAACCCGCTGCACCGGGCTGAACCGAGCAAGTTGATGATGTCGATGATCCGCCATTTTACCGCATAGGCAATCAGCTCGGGCTTCAGGACGGTCCGTTTGCCGCGCTGCTTTCGTTTGACTGCATCAGCAGCGGCTCGCCTCGATGTTGCAGTTCTGACAGTCACGGGTTTAGCCATGCTCTCCCTCCCACGTTTCATAGTGATAAGTGAGTGATAAGAACCCGCTTTCGGGGGGCAGCAGTTGCCCGAGGGTATGATTGCGGTCCGGCCGCCCGTCTGCCCCAAAATATGGGAACGCCACTTTGCCCGCCACGGTCAGGTCAGTAGCACCACTATAGTATGTCTGTCAAGAAATTAGGATCCATCCGGTCAGACACGTTTTTGCCTGTTTTCAGGCAGTCCCCAACAAATGTAGTTTTTGGGGCTAAATAGAATAAACCCATCTGAATAAAGCCGCTGCGCCCGACCGTGTCTGCACGGCCGGGGGTTATTTTTGCATCGTTGAGGGATTCGGAATCAATCGGCAAACCAAAAGAGTTTGTCGTCAACTTGGCAGGTAAGTCAAAACGTCGAGTCGTCAGAGATGATATGGTACTGCGATCAGGCAGCGGAAGATCCATCGGTTCCGGCGACCCCTAACCGCTTATCGATTTCGTTATGGATGGCCACAAGGGCTGGCGGTCCAAGCATGCCGCTCCTTCTTCCCCCCGGG
>JAFNAG010000649.1 GCA_017860135.1 Acidobacteriota bacterium | reverse complement strand
TGATCCGTTCCCTCTCGGAATCGTTGAAGTAGTCTGCAATGAAAGGCGGCTCGCGCGGTTCGACCGCTTCCAGGTCGCACCCGAGCGCGACGCCGGCCGGCGCGACAGCGCAGAATCCATGATCCCTGCAGTGGCTGAGCGCCAGCGCCACTCCGACGGGATCGCCGGCAAGAAATGCTTCCGGAGCGCCATCCGGCGCGCTTCGGATCTCCAATGACGCGTGCTGCGGGACTTCGCATCCCGTCAGCGAGAGGTAGGAGCGCACGGCTTCCTTCGCCGTCCACCGGCCCAGACGCCAATCGTTGCGCCGCTTCGGGAATCGGAAAGCGGAAGCCCGGGCGCGCTCCGCAGGAGCCAGCCATCGGTCATCCGGCGGCAGTTGCGAGAGCATCTGCGTGAGACAATAGACTGGCAGGGAGCTCATACGAATCGACCTTCTGCACCAGGCTGCTTCCGGTCTCAGCCCAGGACAGCCCGAAGCGGTTGCAGGAGAGCCTCGTCGACCGGATCCGGCAACGCCATCGTGCGATACCCCCGCAGGGCCACCCAGACATTCCCCTGCCCGTCCACGACATCCGCATCGAAACTCCCGTCGGCGTTCGGCGTGACCACTGCATGGAGCATTGTGTCCGCCGCATCCGGCTGCCGGTGGACGCAAAGCCGGTCGACCCGGTATGGCAGCCCCATGCGGGCCTGGGTCGCGAGCTCCCAAATCCCTGCGGTCTGGAAACACAACTCGATCAACCTCGGCGCGACCAGTGTCGGCTGGGTTTGCGGTTCGTGGTTGGCCGGGAGGTTCGAAGCGTATCTTCCCACGAGGCAATTGCCGGAGCGCCACGAACTTTCGATCACCCGGTATGCCGGACCATGGAAATACAGCCGGTAGATATCTTCGGCTTTTACGCAGCCGTCTTCGTGCTCCGCCACGATACTCTGCTTTTCAGGCATCGCCGGCTTGGAGAGCAGCCGGACCCGCGCCGTAAAATGGGTGGTGATTTCAGGCTCGGTGTGCCCATGAAGGACCCGCGAGCCCAGCAGGCTGCAATCGGCGATCGGGTCGCCGCCGTCAGCCGTGAATTGCGCGCGCAACAGCACCGTCCGCGGCTGGGAGCGGTAGAATTTGAACGGGGAAAAGAAGTTTACATCTTCGATCGCGCCGATGTGCCATCCGGGGAAAACGAGTCCGGCCGCCTCGGCCAGGGCTTCGATCCCCATCACCCCCGGCAGCACCGCTGTGCCACCGATCCTGTGGTCGTAGAGGAACGGCTGCCGGTTTGGATCGAGCGTCGTTTCAATGGTCAGGCCGCTGTAGATGCCCATGCCGGTCACTTTGCCGGTCAGGATGCCGGGTTCCGCACCCGCCCGGACGCCCTTGTCCGGATCGAGGCCGCCGCTCTCGTCAAACTCATCGAGCATGACTCCGAGCTGTCGGGCAACCACGACTTCACCCCGACCGCCGGTGATAAGTTCGCGGCGGACGTATGGAATTCCGGCTTCCGGCGCCAACATGTCGATGCCCGCCTGCTTCATCACGGCCGGGATGGATCCCCGCGCCGCCATGCCGATTCCGCTCCAGGCTGTCCAGTCGATCGCAATGCCCCGGGTCAGCGGACGCGTGGTGCGCAGACTCGAAATGCTCTTGCAGAGCATGTCATTTGCGGCGCTGTAGTCCGTTTGCCCCCCGTTGCCGAAGCGTCCGGCGATGGAACTGAAAACCACCGCCGCGCCCAGCGGTGCGTCCCCGATGCCGGAAAGCAGGTTGAACCAGCCGTCGCACTTGACGTCAAAGACGAGATCGAATTCAGCGGGCTTCTTATCCGGCAGCATCCGGCTCACCTCCAGGCCGGCTGCATGCACGAGGACATCGATTCGGCCGCTCTCTTCGGTGATTCTCCTCATGATCTTCCCGACCGCCGCGCCATCCAGCAGGTTCACGCTGTAGTAATGCGCGGTCCCCCCGGCTTGGTTAACCGCCCGGATGGCCGCCAGGGCCGCACGCGACCGCTCCAGAGCCCCCATCTCCTTTTCCACCATGGCAGGCGTGGCGCGTTCGCCGCGGGCTTTGAGCCGTTCGAAGATGTCGCGTTTCAAGCCTTCCTTGTCTGCGGCGAACTTCTGCAGGTCGGGATTTGAGGGGTCCGGCTCCGGCACAAGATCGAGCAGGTGAAATGTCCCGCCCGATGCCATGGCCAGATCCTCCGTGATCGCAGAAACGATGCTGCCTGCGGCGCCCGTGACAACAAACACGTGCCCCTTCCCGAGGGCCAGATCGGGAACCTCGGCGCCGGCGGTCTTTTCTTCCAGCCCAATGGTCCAGCGCAAGCCCTGTTTCCAGCCGACTTCCACGGCGCCGGTATCCTGGAGCGTTTCCTCGATCAGCAGTTCAGCCAGCGCGGTGGTCTTTCTGCTTGGTTCGAAATCGACAACCTTGACGAGGGCATCGCTTTTCTCGCGCTTAAAGGCTTTGGTGAAGCCCGCAACGGCGCCGCCCAGGGGAGAGACTGCCCCCGCGTCATAGAGGAGCTTCACTCTCACCCTCGCCGCTTCACGCCAGGCGGCAAGGTCCATCTTCGCGACGTCCCCTTCGTGATCCAAAGCGGGGAGCCAATAGATTCCCTGTACTGGATCCTGGGATTTCCATTCCTCGATCCGCCGTGCAAGAGTCTCCGCATCCGGGGCATCGCTGATGTACAGCACCTGTGCCCCCAGTTTCTCCAGTTTAGCGGCCAGCGCTTTTCCCACTCCGCCTTGATCGGGGAAAACCACAATCCGGCTGCTCTGCCCCAGCGCAACCCCTGAGGGCTTGCATAATTCGAGC
>JAFNAG010000648.1 GCA_017860135.1 Acidobacteriota bacterium | reverse complement strand
CTTCAAGTGCGCCAGGCTGGCACGAAACTCGCTCAACGGTTTCAGATCGGGCTCTCTCGCCACGTCAGGTTCGCCCGTGGGTGTGAAGCCGAGCAGGTATTTCCCCAGCTCCATCGGCCCAGCCACGTCGGCCACGCTGATGCTTTTTTTCATCTGTTCCCAGACAGTTTGCGACGACTGTCCCTCGGGTAGATGCACCAACTCCGGCTCGCGGCGCAGTGCGGGCTGCAACAAGCCACGGTTGATCAGCAACCGCGACGCGGCGGCGGCGTATTCCAGCAGCAGGGAATGGCGCAACAGCAGGTAAAGCAGCGCGCGCGGTGGCGACGGTTGCATGGCGTTGTCACCACGAATCGTCTCGAGGTCGCGCGCGACGAGCAGGGATTCGATGTAGTTTGGCGAAAGTGACAAGCTTGGATCGGTTTGCACCAACGCGCCTCTGAGTGTCGCGACGGGCGGCGAAAACACCGCGTGTGCCAGTCGCGGCCGCCACGTCACGCCCAGCGTTTGCAACACCGTGGTAGTCAGCCGTTCCTGTGTAGCCCACCATGCGGAGATGGAGCCCCGTTTGGCGTTGATAAGAGCGAGTCTTCTCTGGCGCTCCCTGATAAGAGCGAGCCTCTCCTCGCGTGCCTTCCTGATCCAAGCGAGCCTCTCCTCGCGTGCCTTCCTGATCCAAGCGATCCTCTCCCTCGGGGACAAGTCAGGGGGGGGTTCCTCTTCCGGGGGGGGCTCTGGCTCCGGGGGGGGCTCGTCCGGAACGGGGACTCCCCAGACGTCCGAAAAGAGGTCGGCACTCAAGAACACTAAGAGATGTTCCAGGTAATGGCGTCCCATCAGGTGGCGCATCGAGTAACGGGACGACAGTCCGTCCATGCTCAGGACTTCGGCGAGGTCCTTGTCCACGTCGGTCACGCGGCCAAGTCCCGGCACTTCAATCTCGTTGCGGCCAAGGCGCGGTGTTTCCGGATAATTGCGCCGCCATATCTCACGCAACCCGATCAGAAAATCCCGTAGCGCGACATCGCGCTTCGACTGGCTCTCCTGGCCGGTCTGCGGCTTCCAGGCGGTGAGCGAGGTTACGGGAAGGACGCCATAAGGTTGTCTGCCGACGCGCACTGCCGGCAGCGGCCCGCTCGCGCGCACGTAATCGATGAAGTGGCTGCGCGCCCAGGCGATGTCGTCGTCGGTGAGCGGGCTTTCACCGGTCCGGCCCACACCGAGCATCTGCAACAGGAAATAGCCCCATGTGGCCTGCCACAGTGCCGTGTTCATCTGCCGCGCGTCCAGCTGTTCTTTCACCGTGGCATTGGCAATGTTGGCGAAGACCCCGCCGGCGTTGGCCAGTCCAAGCGCGGTTGTCAGCACATCTGCGTTCGATCCGTCGCCGGGTTGAAATGCCGGCGCTGCGCGTTCGGCCAGATAGCTCTCTTCGTGGCCGGGATCCCTGGAACTGAAGCCGGAAGGCTCATCCTGCGTATTGTTCGAAGGTGTGCCGTGCGCCAGGAAACTCAGTCCGTCGGTGTAATGGTGTGCGTCGAACAGTTCCGTCAGCTGCGGCGTCCAGTCTGCCGTCCCGTCCAGCGAGTCCCTGACGCCCAGCACGAGCAAGAAATCCAACCCTGCGGCAGCCTCTTCCTTGGTCAGTTTGGCGCGGATTCCCATGCCGACTTCTTCTGCCGCGTCGAAATCTAGCATCCACTTCATTCGATCGTCGATCCCGAACTGATCGGTATTGGCCGATGGAGAAGGATCGGGGCCGGTCGCCAGTGTGTCCGGGATCGAGCCACCCTTGACGTTCACCACCAGCCGCCCGTCCTTGTAACCCAGCACGTTCCACACCTTCGGCAGCACCCGCGTCGCCGGGGCACGTGTCCACGCCTCGGGTTTCGTCGCGGGAGTGGGAAAGCGCGGCGGCTTCGGCAAGGGCTGATCGGCAGTGACAGGGATTGCCGGGCGGTCTTCGGGATTCAGAGGCTTGAGCGCACGGGCGACCCACGCGGCCCGCGGCGGATCAAAGCGGTCAGCAATCTGCCGCCAGACGGTTCTTCTGCGCTCCTCATCGTTGCCTGCGCGCCAGGTCTGCTCCCAGAAATGCCGGCCCCAGGTCAGCTCGTCCTCGGTCAGCTCCGGTTCGTGCGAATCGATGTGAACTTTATCGGGGTAGACGCGGACGCGCAACTCGGAACCACCATCCGCTTGCGCAAAGAACCGCGTTTCAAGACGCACCGGAAACAACACGACCGGCCGGGCCGGCCCGAAGGAAAGCTGCGTTCCTACCTCAGGCGTGTTCGGAATATTGGGAATGCCGGGATTGGGAGTGCTCATGGCTCGAATCTATCCCTCCAAAATCATCTCTCTCGCGTGAATGGCGATGCGCATCGGGCGCTGCAGCGTGATATAAGCCTGATGCGCGGAGTTCCTGCCCCATTTCGCCCGGTCAACGTCAGGGAGGGCTGTATTGATCGAAGCGTGCGACAGCGCCTTCAATTCTTCTTCGGTGCTGGCCAGATGCCGCCAGCTCAGATCGTTCCACGAGGTTAGCGGGGGCAGAGGTTCATCGAACTTCGCCGCATCCATCCCGAAGCGCGGCTCCGTCGGTTGCTCCTGGATGACGAAGAACCACCCGGGATCGGCGATGGCGTCTTCCTGCCTCAGATCAAAACCCAGAAACGT
>JAFNAG010000647.1 GCA_017860135.1 Acidobacteriota bacterium | reverse complement strand
GGCTTTGTGGCCAGCCGCCTGCGTCTGAAAGCTCCGTCCGGGAAGTTGCTTGGGCGTTTGCACGCCCGCCAAATCGCACAAGGTCGGAATCAGGTCGACGCCCGTATGCACCAGGGAGTCACAAATCCCGGTCGGGATCGTGCCTCTTCTGCTGACGATGAGCGGCACACGGGCGGACTCGTCGTAAAAGACCGTCTTTTGATTCCATCGGTGGGCGCCGTGGCATTCTCCGTGATCGCTCAGGAACACGACGACCGTATCCTTCTCCTGACCCGACTCGCGCAGCGCTTGGAGGACTGTCCCTACCTGCTGATCCACTTTCTCAACCAGGCGGTAGTAAGCCCAGATCAGCTGCCGCCACTTGCCGTCGGTGAAAGCGCCGACCGGAAAAAGGCGGTGGGCCTGATATGCGCGCCGCATGTGAGCCATGATGTCGGTTTCGTCGTGCGGTGGGACGGCATTCGGCATCAGCGGAGGGCATCGATCGGGTGAGGGAGGATCACCGATCGGCCCGCCCGGCAGCTCCTCTCCGCGAGCCCACTCGCAGATGTTGTGCGGATTCAGAAACGACGCCACCGCCAGGAACGGACGCTCACGCTTCTTGCGAATGAACTCGGCCACAGGCTCGCCGCTGTATACACCCGGTTTCCCCGCGTAGGCTCCGAATCCATGTTCGTCCGCGCGGGATTCGGCAAAAGGAAGGTGCCATTTCCCGAAAAACCCGGTCTCGTATCCTGCTGCCTGGAAGATCCGGCCCATGCAGGGGTACCGGGCCGGGTCGATTTTTTCGTTCGTGTTGGTCTGGATGCCGGTTTCGTGCGGGTATCGTCCCGTGAACATCGAGGCCCGAGCCGGGATACACAGCGGGTTGGCGGTATATGCCCGGGTGTAGCGCATCCCTGTGGCGGCGAGCGAATCCATGTTCGGCGTATGGAGGTACTCGCTTCCGATGACGCAGCTCATGGTGTCGCCGAACTGTTGGTCCGTCATGATGAGGAGCAGGTTGGGCTGTTTTGCCGTCTCACCAGCGCCGGACAATCGGGAACCTGGCATCACGGCAGAGGCTGCGGCCAGTGCGGCACTCTTCAGAAAATCGCGTCTACTGGCAGGTAAGTTCTCCATTTGCCGCTGCTAATACATCGCCATGGTCCACGCAGTCAAGCGCATCCAGGGGGTTGCCTGCGTTTTGAGGTATGCGCGGCTGAGCCGAACACTTACAATCCTGGGCAACGAGGTGAACATCTATGGACGAAATTCAAGTCAGCCGCCGGTCCATGACGAAGGCGCTGGGCATAGCCGGCCTTGCCTTCGGCATCCCGGACGGAGCAAGTGAATCCCCTTTTGAGCAGGCTTCCACGATGAAGATAACCCGGCTGGAGACAATCCTGGTAAAGCCCCGCTGGCTGTTCCTGAAGGTTCACACCGATTCAGGAATTGTCGGGCTGGGGGAACCGATCACCGAAGGTCGTGCCCTCACATGTGCGCAGGCCGTCAAAGAGATCGAGCCCTACCTGGTCGGAAAGGATCCGCGCCAGGTCGTGCATCACTGGCAGGCGATCTACCGGCATGCCTTCTACCGCGGGGGCCCGATTCTGACGAGCGCACTCAGCGGGATCGACATGGCGCTCTGGGACATCAAGGGGAAGGCGCTCGGGGTTCCCGTGTATGAGTTGCTTGGCGGGCCGACGAGGACGAGGGTCCGCGTGTATGCACACGCATCAAGCATAGACGCGATGAAGAAGAGAAAGGCAGAAGGGTTCACGGCCTTCAAGACCGGTGTCGCAAAGCGCCGCCCGGCCCGATACATCGAAACACCCGCCGCCGTGCAGTACGCCGCCGAGAAGTTCGCCGAACTGCGCAGCGCGATGGGAAACGACACAGACATCGCGATCGATTTCCACGGCGCGATCAGCCCGGCGCTCGCAAAACTGCTCATCAAAGCGCTGGAGCCGTACCAGCCCATGTTTGTCGAAGAGCCTTGCCAGGCTCAAAACCACGACGTGATGGCGGAAATTGCGCGCGGCACCCATTTGCCGATCGCGACTGGAGAACGCGTCTTCACGAAGTGGGGCTTCCGCGAGGTGCTGGAAAAGCGCGCGGCGACGGTGCTGCAGCCGGATCTGTGCCATGCAGGCGGGATCACCGAATGCCGGCTCATTGCGGGGATGGCCGAGGCCTATTATGCGTCCGTGGCCCCTCACAATCCGCTCGGGCCGATTTCGCTCGCAGCAGGAGTGCAGCTCGCCGCTTCGATCCCGAACTTTTTGTGCCAGGAGCAGGTGAGCCTGGGGGAGGGCTACCTGAAGAAACCCTTCACAGTCCGGGCCGGATATATCGACGTCCCAAGAGCTCCCGGACTCGGCATCGAACTGGACGAGCAGGCTATGGCGGACAAGGTCGGGCACGACTGGCGCAATCCGGAAACCTACGACGCCGACGACGGCAGCGTCGTGGATTGGTAAGTGCGGAATTCGTATGACCACGCTCTCGCTTCGTCCGTGTTTGGGCATGAAGATTTCTGCGCGAGCACGGCGTCCTCCCTGGCTGCTCGAGATTCTTTGAGTCCTTGGAGGTTTCGAGGTAAGGGCCTGTCACAGGGTAACACGCCCACTTTGCTGCAGGCCTGGGGGCCGCAGCCTGGAGGGGCGCGGCAGCGGGCGGGCAACTGCGGCGTTGC
>JAFNAG010000059.1 GCA_017860135.1 Acidobacteriota bacterium | reverse complement strand
CTTTTCATGGAGCGATTGACATTCGGCCGGCCGGGCATCGCAGAGCGAGCTCGGGTGAATTTGATTCGGGAAGATACAGCCTCCTCTCGGGTAAAGACCCGCGCCGAATCCACACACGAAAACCCGTCCGCCTCCGGCGATCACATGGGCAGGATGCAAAATGATCCCCAGACTTGCAATCGTTGTGCCCTGCTATAACGAGTCGGAAATCCTGCCCTCAACGATAACATCGCTGTCTTCATTCCTCGAAGAACTCCGGAACGCTAACAGAATACGGGGCGACAGTTATGTCATCTGTGTGGACGACGGAAGTCAGGATGGCACTTGGGGTGTGATTTGCGCATCTCACGCTGCTGAGCCCGATCGGATCAAGGGAATTAAGCTGGCGGGGAACGTCGGTCACCAGAAGGCACTCCTCGCCGGGTTGCACAAGGTGCGTGGTAAGGCGGACTGCGCAGTGTCCATCGACGCGGATCTTCAGGACGACTTCAGAGCAATCGTGTCCATGCTCGATGCATTTAAACAGGGTGCGGAAGTGGTGTATGGTGTACGGCAGGAGCGCCGCAGCGATCCCAGGCTGAAGAGATGGACCGCGCTCGGATTCTATAAGCTCATGAAGCTGCTTGGGGTAGGCATTATCGAGAATCACGCGGATTTTCGACTCTTAAGCGCGAAAGCGCTGGAGTGCCTTGCCGCGTATCAGGAATCCAATCTGTTCTTGCGCGGTATCGTGCCATCGATGGGCTTTGCCACCAGGGTTGTGATGTATGACCGCAAACCCCGTGCAGCCGGTGTATCAAAGTATCCGCTCCGGAAGATGCTCTCGTTTGCATGGGAAGGGATCTCTTCTTTCAGCTCCACCCCACTCCGGTTGATTTCGTTTGCCGGCTTGGTGCTGTTCATGCTCTCTGTTGCTGCCGCGACTTACTCATTGGTCGCTTACCTCACAGGGCACACCATTGTAGGCTGGACCTCGGTAGCAATTGCCTTATATATGTTGGGGGGCATCCAACTCTTGGCGATAGGGATTTTGGGAGAATACCTGGCCAAGATCTACTTCGAGACGAAACATCGCCCGGCCTATTTCATAGAGCATGACCTGCAATGAAACAGAGAACCGATTTCGACGATTGGGCAGCCGATTATGTGGAGCTGGCGCAAAAGAATGTCTCGTTCTTCGACAAGGATGTCACATATTTCGCAGAGTACAAGGTCCGGTTGATCCGAAACATGGTAGACCTTGTCGGCGGCAGAATCCTGGACTTTGGCTGTGGGGTAGGCCAGAGCATCCCGTTTTTTTACAGATATTTCCCCATGAGTCGCATTGTCGGTTGTGACATTTCCAGGAGGAGTCTCGAAACTGCCGGGCGGAGAATCCCATCCGCGGAGTTTTTTCACCCTGAGGAACTGCCTCCGGAGTTGAGGTTCGACCTCATTTTCAGCGCAGGAGTCTTTCATCACATTCCGCCACAGGATCGCCCCAAAACGGTGGAATTCTGTCGCAGCCGGCTTGCCAACAATGGAACCCTCGTCATCTTCGAACACAATCCCTGCAATCCAGTCACACGCAGGTTGGTTGCCTCCTGCGCCTTCGACAAGGATGCGAGCCTGTTGAAGCGAAAACAACTGGCCGGGCTCCTGGCCGCGGCGCAGCTGGAGAGGATCCGTTGGGGTTACACGCTGTTTTTCCCTGTGACACTCCGGCTGCTAGGGCCTCTGGAACGATATCTCGAGCGCATCCCGCTGGGCGGACAATATTACGTCTTGGGACACAATCCCGGCTAAGCCGATACGAGAACCGGAATCGGCGGCCAGGTCTGCCGCGGCCTGCGGAACCGTTATGCCTCCTTGATCCAGACGATGGAAGTCGGCGGGCGCGGCGCCGGACGCTGCGCTTGTCCAGGCGCCGCACCGGCGGGCGGAGCCTGAGGCTTGGGCTGAGGCGGGGGCGCAGGGTCACGGTTCGTGCGCGCGTAGTTCGGGATCGCCATCATCGGCGAGCCATCGGCGAACTGCCCCTTGATTACGAGAACGCCGCCCAGCAGGTCCTGCCTCCACTCCGTGGCCAGCGGCGACGAAGGCCCGAGCGCCTTGGTGATGTCCTGGTCGACCTGCTCGATGTTGTAGACCAGAGGGCCATATCGCAGGGCCACCTTGCCCCGGGTCGCTTCGATCTTGTCGCTCGCCTTGACGCGCTGGACTTTCAGAGGGAGAACGAGGTCGATTTGCCGTCCCAAGGATAATTCGTCGCCTGAACCATCTCGATGTCGATGCCGCCGACGTTCTCGACCGTGATGGTGCTGCCGACGAACATGTTGACGTAGACGCCGTCCGGGCTCCTGGCATATACCCAGGTGGGCAGCATGAGCAGAGTCCGCGGGATGTTCCCGACGCAGCATGGGCAATTGTGCCACGGTGTACGCGGGGCGTTCGCGTCCAGAGGATTGGTGTAATAGAAAACCGTCCCGGCCAGATCCGTGCTTCCCAGGAGGGCGTTGTACATCGTCAATTCGTAGTGGTCGGCGTATTTGGCGTCGTGATACATCAGGTTCATCTTCCACTGGAAGAAGATCTCGCCGCAGCTCGAGCACGACTCGCAGTAGGCGTTGTTCCGGAGCGAATAATTCGGGCCGAAGCCCTCGGAGGTTTCGCCGCTGCCGACGCCGCCGGTCAGGTAGTATTTCTTGTTGACGATGTTGTCCCAGAGCGACTTGACGGCGCTCCGGTAATCCGGGTCGTGGGTTTCCACGGCGACATCGGCCATGCCGGAATATGTGTAGACCGCGCGCACCGCATGGCCCACCGCCTCGTACTGCTGAATCACCGGCAGATGGCTCTGGTCGTACTCGCTGCCGTTCTTGCGGCAGTCGAGCAGGAATTTGGCCAGGTCGATATATTTCTGGCCCTTCCCGCCCCCCTCCATGTCGTTGACGAAGCGGCCGAAGCGCACCAGAGCCTGTTCCATCTCCTGGTGCCCGTCGTACCATTCCTTTTTGGGCGGAGGCCCCAGGTTGTCGCACCAGCAGTCGGCCAGCTTCTTGGCTGCGTTGTACAGCCGGGCGTCCTTCTTCCGGGTCATCAGGTAGTGATTGATCGCCGACTCGATGAAGTAGCCGGCGACGTACCCCTCATGGTTGCCTCTTCCCTGGGGAGTCCAGCGATCCGGCCAGCGCTGCGCGTCGCGCAGCGTGAACGCGGTCTGCAGGTAACCGTCGGGGTGCTGGGCAGCCAGGATTTTCGGGATCCAGTCCTCCAGAGTCGCCCGCATCTTCTCGTGCGCCCTGATGATCTCGGGATCGCCCTGCGGGTCGATCATGAGGGCGATGCTCATCGATTCGACGGTCTGGTGCACCCAGGCGTTGGAGAATACATAGCCCTTGTGGGCGCCGTGCGGTTCCTCGCGAAGCGCTTTCGCAGCCTCAATAAAGTTGTCGATGCCGCCCGGACCCTGCGTCAGGTCGTTCCGGTTGATCTGATCTATGCAGTGGGGGATCCAGCTGGCGATCAGGGCTTTCGCCCTGGCGTTCCACAACGGGCTGTCAATCTTGAAGTTTTTGGTATAAACGGCATCCAGCTGCTTCGCCGGAGGCGCGGTTTCCACCGAGACATGAAACGTCGACGACGCGGTCGTCTCACCGGTGTTTACCGTGAGCTTCAGGACGTAGTCACCGGGAGTTGAGAAATTCGCGGTTGTGGCCAGCGAGCCGGGATCCGCAAACTTGACGGTCCCGGGA
Source organism: Acidobacteriota bacterium (assembly GCA_017860135.1). Lineage (GTDB taxonomy): Bacteria > Acidobacteriota > UBA6911 > UBA6911 > UBA6911 > JAFNAG01. Next base: position 26,251 of record JAFNAG010000059.1, on the reverse strand, counting down.
CCGGATTCCCTGCTCCAGGTGAAAGTTGCCGGAGCGACGCGGAGATTCACGGCCATGGTCTGCGTCGGATTGGCGGCTCCCGGCGCGTTGATGGTTACGTTCGTCTGATAGCTGCCGGGCGGAAGCGTTGCGGCATCGACGGACACGGTGAAAAACCTGTTCACCTGGGGGGGTGCTCCTGCTCGTCCGCCCCTCCCGGAAGTAGAGGGGATCGATAGCCATGCCGGCTTGGAAGCCGCGGTGGCAGTCCAGCCCGTCGCGCCCTCGACGGAAAGAGCAACCGTCTGGCTGCGCGGATTGGCGCCTTGCACCATCTCGAATTCAATGGCCGCAGGCGTGGGTCCCGAAGGGGCTCCCCTGCCGCCTTCTCCTCTGCCGCCTTCCCTCCCAGGGCCCGCCAACTCGCCGAATCCTGCCCAGCCCATCAGGTAGGTCTTCCCCGGCAATACCGTGACCCGGTCGACGCCTGCGGCTGCGCTCAATGACGCCGCATCTCCTGCAATCGCGCCTGTGACGATCACATTGCGCAGCAGCGGGGACAGCACTGCGGTCGCTGCCGCGGCTTTGCCGATCGAGCTCACCATCTCGCGACGGCTCATTTTTATTTTGTCAGTTTCCTCACTCAAGGTTCTTGTCCTCCGACGAATTATTGATACGTGAGACCCTGGACGTCCGTTAGGCGCACCGGGCCGCCGATACAGCTGTTGAATGTCACAGGCTGTATTTTCGCCCAAGTCGATCCCCGTCCGCAAGAAATTCGGTGACGGGCGGCTCTTACCCGAATTTTGGGAAACCATTCCGCCTGTCAACACCCGACCGCCATCCATTCGATCCCGGGACCCTTGAATTCGGGGAAAGAGCAGCCTGCCACCGAATAAATGGATGTAAAGCCTCAGGGCAAATTGCACGAATCATTGGTTGTTCGCCGGGGCGAAGGGGGCGACAGGCCGGCGGTTGCCCTGTCCTTGCGGAGCGGGATCGAAGGGATCAGCCTGTGAGAGGGGTGCTCCAGCCTTCTTGACATGATGCCATGGCTGAGGTATTTGAGTTGATCCGAGAACCCGGCCGACTGTGACAAGGAGTATCTGGATGAAGGATGCACAAAAACTGACTCTGCCCGTTCAGCGCCTTCTCGACAGAGGAGTTACGCTTCCGTGCCCGTTTTCCGTGGAGGTGGATGAGTCGGTAAATCCCGAGCGAATCGCACCCGGCGTCATTCTCCACACCGGTTGCAGGGTTTCCGGGGCGAAAACATCGATCGGTCCGGGCTCGGAGCTCGGCAGGGAAGCCCCGGTCGCGATCGAAGACTGTCAGCTGGGCCACAACGTAGCCCTGAAAGGCGGCTTCTTCTCCGGCGCCACTTTTCTGGATGGCGCCAGCATGGGAAGCGCGGCGCACGTGCGGCCGGGTACGCTTTTGGAGGAGGAAGCCGGGGGCGCCCACGCCGTCGGATTCAAGCAGACGATTTTTCTGCCCTTCGTCACCGCGGGCAGCCTGATCAACTTCTGCGATGTTCTGATGGCGGGGGGAACCAGCCGGAGAAACCACAGCGAAATAGGCTCTTCTTACATTCACTTCAATTTTACGCCGCACCAGGATAAGGCAACGCCCTCCCTGATCGGCGACGTGCCGCGCGGCGTTTTTCTGGATCGGCCGCCCATATTCCTGGGGGGGCAGGGAGGCCTGGTGGGACCTGCGCGGATTGCCTATGGCACGGTCATTCCGGCCGGCACCATCTGCCGCCAGGACATCCTGGAGGAATGCCGGCTTTTTGCTCCGCCGGCAGCCGCCAGAGAGGTCCGCGTATTCGCGGCCGGGGTGTATCGCGGCATTAACAGGATTGTCAAAAACAATCTGATCTATATCGGGAACCTGTGGGCATTGAGGGCCTGGTATCAGCACGTTCGGGTCCGCACCATGTCGGCGGATGCTTTCCGTCGGGCATGTCATGCGGGCGCCCTGGCGCAAATCGAAGACGGATTGGAGGAGCGGGTGAAGCGCCTGAAGGAGCTCGCCGACAGAATGCCGCTCTCGCTGAAGCGCGCCCGCCTCGAGACGGGCGAGGATTTGCCGCCCTGGATACAGTCACAGCAGCAGGCGCTGGCGGATCAATGGCCGGAAATGGAAGCGCGGCTCAAAACAGGGCCTGCGGCGGCAGCAGGCGCCGCCCATCGCGACGCTTTCATGAAGGAATGGGAACAGAGCGATGCGGCGTGCGGCCACAACCCGGCCGTGAGCGCTCTCAACCCTCCGGCCCGCAGGGCGGGCGCCGCGTGGCTGCAGGAGATCGTTGATTCAGCATCGGCGCTTTGGGCAATCACATAACTCGGCGGTGAAAAATGGCACGCATGTTTGGCACGGACGGCATCAGAGGCATCGCAAATGTTCACCCCATGACGGCAGAGATGGCGCTTGAGATCGGCCGCGCCATTGCCTACGTGTGCAGGAAGCATGAGAAGCTGAGGCACAGCGTGGCAATCGGAAAAGACACGCGTGTGAGCGGCTACATGCTCGAGTCCGCCTTGACGGCGGGCATCTGTTCGATGGGCGTTGACGTCCTTCTGCTCGGTCCCATGAGCACTCCCGGCATCGCCTTCATCACCCACAGCATGAGGGCCGATGCAGGCGTGGTGATTTCCGCTTCTCACAATCCCTACCAGGATAACGGCATCAAGATCTTCTCGCGGGACGGTTTCAAGCTGCCGGACGCCATGGAGGATGAGATAGAAGACCTGATCACCTCCGGACGAATCAGGGATATCCGGCCGACGGCCGACCAGATAGGGAAGGCGCGCCGCGTCGATGATGCCAACGGGCGCTACATCGTGTTCTGCAAAAACACCTTCCCGGAAGATCAGAGTCTGGAAGGAATGAGGATCGCGCTCGATTGCGCGAACGGCGCCACATACCGGGTGGCGCCCAGCATCTTCTCCGAGCTGGGAGCGGCCGTGAGCGCCATCCACTGCGATCCCAACGGGATCAATATCAATGACCATTGCGGGTCGCAGCATACGGAAGACCTGTCCGCCAGGATATGCGAGGTCGGGGCCGACGTGGGCCTCGCCTTTGACGGCGACGGCGATCGACTCATCGCCGTGGATGAAAAGGGGCAGCCCATCACAGGCGATCACATCATGGCCATCTGCGGCAGGATGTATAGAGAGCTCGGCCTGCTCAAAAACAACCTGGTCGTGGCGACCGTGATGAGCAATTTTGGTTACTTCGCCGCCCTGAAGAGAATGGGAATCCAGGAGGGGGTCAGCAAAGTAGGCGACAGGTACGTTCTGGAGATGATGCAGCAAAAGGGCGCCGTGCTCGGCGGCGAGGAATCGGGCCACGTCATTTTTCTGAATCACCATACCACAGGGGACGGAATCATTACCGCCCTGCAGTTGCTCTGGGCGATGCGACGCTCCGGCCAGCCGCTTTCCGAGCTGGCGAAAATCATGACGCTTTCGCCGCAGAAGATCATCAACGTGAATGTCAAGGACAAGCCCCCGCTTGATAAGATACCCGAGCTGCAAAAAGCCATCCGGGAGGCAGAAGCCGAGTTGGCGGACCAGGGAAGGGTGCTGATTCGATATTCGGGCACCCAATCGATGTGCCGGGTGATGGTGGAAGGCCCCACCGAGCCCGTGACCGACCGCCTGACTCGTTCGCTGGCGGACACGGTCAGGAAGTGCATTGGCTGAGTACACGGTTCCATGAAAAGGATGAGGTGTTCTCCCGGACGCCGGATAGCGCCGCCATCGGACCCTGCTGGGGTTTTCGGAGATCCGCGGGCAAGACCCGGGCGCGCTCGCCGGCGTTCTTCCGCGGCCTGCGCACATCTGTTTGCGTCCGAGTGAATCACTGTACTGCGGCCGGCTGCAAGCGTCCAAAGGAGCGATACCATGCCCTTTCAGGTCATCGTTACGCGTGACTTCGATCACATGAGCGAACTGGCCGCCGATCTGGTGTGCGAGGATATCCGTCAGAAGCTCTCATCCAGACCCTCCTATGTCCTGGGCCTGGCAACGGGCCATTCCCCGACCGGCATGTACAGGCGCCTTGCCGGAGCGGCCAATGCGGGAAAGATCGACTCGTCCAGGCTGATCAGCTTTAATCTGGATGAGTATGTCGGGCTGCCCGGCGAGAATGCTCAGCAGCGTGCCCTGCACAAGGAGAGTTATCGCCGCTTCATGGACCGGGAATTGTTCGGCCTCCTGCATGCCCCATTCCGGGAAACCAACATACCCGGGGGCACACAGATCGACCAGGCGGTATTCGAGGCAGAACTGGAAGCGAACCCGGGTGATTGGGAACTGCAGGGGACCGGCAATGGCAAGGCTGTAGTCATCAGGCGGGACGCCGCATCGGAATACCTTCGTTGGATTCGACGGGAAATCCTGGATGCCTACGCGGAGAAGATCGCCCGCTGCGGCGGCATCGATCTGCATGTTATCGGGGTCGGGGGCAGAGGTCACGTCGGCTTTCACGAGTCGGGCGTCCCGTTCGCAGGCAACCACATGCTGCTGATCAAGCTGGATGACAACACCGTCGCGAACGCCGTGGCGGATGGGCACTTTTCAAGCAGGCAGCAATGCCCGTCGTATGCCGTCTCGATGGGGGTCGAGCTGGTGTATCAGGCGAGCACCGTGCTGCTGCTGGCCAATGGCGAGCGCAAGGCCGATGCCGTAGCCGATGCCCTGATCATGGAACCGGATTGTTCCGTGCCCATTTCCTATGGCCATGCCCTGTCGCGCAGGGGCGGCTGCATGGTTTTCGTCATCGACCGCACTGCCGCTGCAAAGGTGTTGGCAAACGCCGACCGGGTTCGAGAACGCGGGATAGAGCTGGTTGACCGGAGCGCGCCGCGGGCCTGCTGGGCTCTTGCAGGCCAGCAAGCGCCCGGGAATCACGATGACGACCGGCTGTGCCGGAGCCGTGGGTCCTCCCGAGACGCGACGCAAGGCCTCACGACACCCGGACGTCAGTAAATCTCCTCGCTTTCTTCGTGCGTGTGAAACAAATGGAGGAATGTGCCGTCGGGCTGCCCGGCATCGGTCTGCAGCAGGCTGCTCTCCGCCTCCCTGCGCTCTTCCCCTGCGTGTTCTTCCAGGAGAGCAAGCTTCGCGGGCACCCCGAATTCGCCGACCATTGACTTTACTGCCTCGAAGACACCGGCGCTTCCATACAGAAACGCGCCCTCATGGATGATCTTGCTGGCAACCATGTGTGGAAAGGTATCGAAGGCCAGCTGTTGGCGGACCCTGGATATGTTTTTCACAAGATAATCGATTTCCTCCTGGTAATCCGGGTGAACGATAAGAAAGTACTTTTTCTTTAAGATGGCGTCGTCCAGCGCCTTCAGCGCCATTCGGTCCACCGAATCTTCGGCGATGACCACGATGTCGAGATCCGACCCTCGAACCATCCTGCCCGTGCTGACTTCAGGTCGCGGGACGGCGTGAGCCATTCCGTAGCTGATGTCTCCGGCAATAATGAAACAGATTTGCTGCTGCACGGATTTCCACTCGGGGAGCGATCGGACGGTATCGTCCATCGCCTCCCTCGCCAGATCGAATTTGGCTCGACTGATTTCGCGTATCTCCTGTTTCAGGCCTTGCGCCTTCGCCTCGATTTCCGCTGCCTGGTTCTCCAGTCCGAGCACCGTGTAGGTCAGAAACTCCCTGCGAATCGATGGGGACAGCCTGGCGTACCCTTCCACATTGCGATCCAGCCGCAGGAACCGTTTCCCCACACATGCGATGCGAAGTTCTGCCGCTTGCCGGCACATCTGCCACAGCGGCAGCGCCTCCATGCGCGTTTTTTCCAGCAGTTGCCATCCGGTCTGAGGTCCGGTTTCCCTGAGCAGGTTCACAACTTCATGAGATTTCACGTTGCATATCAGTTCGGGCGCGCCGACGCGCCCGAACTCCCCCGTATGGAATGCCGTGAGTGGACCCGGCGCCCGCTCTTGCGGCCCCTTCAGCGTTTCAAGGCGACCCTCGAGGCGAGCTTGAGGACCGAGTTCAAAAGGATCCCGTAAAGCACTAAAGTGAGCCAGGCCACGGAATGCAAATACCGCGGCACGGGCTCGGTTGCAAGCGCAACAAATGAAAATGTGATGCCCGCCAGGAACAGGGCCAGCACGAACGTCTCTCTTCTATGATACCGGTCCAACACGAAGGCAAGCATCACCAGAGCAGGCGAGAGGAGGAGCAGTCGGATCCAGGCCTTGCTGCCCGAGAGGTACCGCGTTGTAACGGTCGACAGCAGGTGATGCCCCGTGATGTCCTCGCCGTATCTCCGGGCGAACAGGTCGATCAGTTCTGCATCGATCTCCTTCTTCCCGATCTCAACCGCGATCCGGTCGTCCAGGTAGGCGTCGTCCCAGTAGTCCGCGTAAGATTGCGCAGCCAGCCCTGCGATCCCGAGAGGGGTCCTCCAGGCAATGTGCAGGGCGGCGTTGTGAGCTGTCCGATTTGCAGTGATCTCTGCCGGGTATACCTTCAGCAGACCGGCAATCAGGCCATCCTCACCGAACAACTGACCCGCCCGGTTGCGGCGACTGCGCGGGTAAACCGTCGTATCCTCGAGCACCGCGGCAGCCCGGACATCGTTCCCGAAGTCATCCTTCTGAACGAGGGGCGACCACGCCGCCAACAGGAAGAAGCCGTCCGCTATATTGTACTTCCTGGAGCCCGTCACCTTCTCGCTCACCCGGAGGTATCCGTAGTGGCAGAGCGCCAGGGAGCCTGCCGACAGCGCAAGCAACAGCAGGCGCGCCGCCGGATTCCGGGAGAATGGTGCGTCCTGCCGTTTGATCGGCACGAGCATGGGCAAAACCAGGCACAATACCACCACAGTCGGCAGGAAGCTCACGCGCAGCGCGACCAGGCCGGCCGACAGCAGGGAAACGACAACCATGCAGGACGGGCGCGCATTGCGCAGGCAGAGGAGGGCAGCCGCAAAATAAAGGACCAGGACGAACGTGGCGGGATTTTCTGTCATTACAAACCGTTCGTACTGGAGGCCGATGGGCTCCATTGCGTAGAGGACTGCCATCAATCCGGCCACCCACGGGCGCACATGGAAAACGCAGCCCAGAACCGCTGCGAGAGCGACTGCCGTCAAGGCGGAGACAGCCGCCTGGAAATATACCAGGGACTGGAGCGACCCGAAGAGCCACAATACGGGCCGGATGATCACGAGGCCGTATGCCCAGGAACGGTCGGCCGGCCGGTCGATGAGAAACGCGGACTTGATGTAGACCGCCGAGTCTCCTATGAGGAAGCGGGGAACCGCGTCAAAATAAAGAAAGGCCGCCTTCAGGGAGACAACCGCCAGAATAGTGACCAGGAAAAACAACGCCGGCCGGCCCGTTCGACATTCAGTCCATTCGGCCCACGTCGCGTGAATCCGTTCCATCCATGCCCTGTATTTTCCGCTCATCGGACCTTCTCGGAATTCCCTTCAGCTACTATTTACCCACCGGCAATACCGGGCGCGCGAGCATTTCGGGCAATCTGTCAGGCCATCTGGCCACTCTGATGCAACGCCCACCGCACCGGGGCGTCAGGCGGGTATGCGTCGGCGACAGACGCAAGAAACTCCTTCGCGGTCGCTTCACTCCCTGCGTCCCGCTCGAACAATGCCAGGACGACGTTGATCGCGGGATAGATGCGACGTGACTTCGGCATGGCACTGAGATACTCCTTGGCTGCGACCCGGTTGTTCATCAGCCGATAGGTTTCGAGGACCAGCGCATCGTTCCACCCGAACGGCGCCAGTCGAACCAGTTTTTGCGCGATGCGCAAGGAGGCGGCCGCCTGGCTGTCCTGCTGCAGTCGGATCACCTGGTCCGCCAACGCCTCATCATAAACGGCGGCGTATCTGGCATCATCGGCCGAGGGGAAGAAGCCGCGACCCCAGAAGCGCCGGCGCGGGAATCCAGTGATCTTCCGTACAAGACCGTCACTCATGGGGATTTCCGCAGGAACAAGGTCGGGTCGAATCTCACGCCAGGGCGGCCGTTCCAGCCGTCCGGCCACGACGCGTGGATCGGCCGGTCGATTCGCCCAGAAAAACCAGGGGAATACCACGAACTGTGAAGCGCGTGGAACCCGGTTCAGAACCTGATCCGGGCTGATCCGATACGACCCATCCGCCTCCTGTCGCCGTGCAAACGTGGCCAGGGAGCTTGCCACAGCCTCGGTCGCAGCGGGCCACGCCAGACTCATCGCGTAGTTCGCCACCGGCACGGGATGCTGAACGAGACCGGGGACGTTGAGAACAATCGATGCCAGGACGAATCCGTGCCGGAGCCAGCCTGCCCACCGAACCATTCCTATGGCGGCACACGCTGCCAACGCTGGGATCGCGGGCACCAGTAGACGCGGGCCCCAGCCCCATATTCCGTGCCACGCCCACCACCCCGCGGCCAGGCCTGACATAATGAGAAACGGCAGCACAGCCGCCCCGATGTTGATGGCGGAGTGCCAGGAGCGTTTCGCCAGCCGCGTTGCAAGCACGAAAAGGGCGACGATCCCCGCGGGAAAGAACAGCATCAATCCCAGGTTCGGGCCGACTGTCAGGCGCCAAAGTCCGTCCCAGAAGGGATGGCTGAACCTCTCGCCCGGGTACGATCCGAAGAGCCGCCCGAATCTGACGAACTCGAGAAGTGCCCACGCTGCAATCCCGGGAAGAAAACCCAGAAGCGCGCTTCGCATCCGGTGGACGCGCGTTGCAAGTTGTGACGGTGCAAGCAGCGGTATCAAGGCGGCGGGCGCAACGGTGATGAGCGCCCTGCGTCCCGCGGTCGCCACCGTCCCGCTTGCAGAGGACGCGAGTGCCAGCGCGTAGGCGCCTGCAAGACCGGCAGCCTGCAGCGTCTCGCTGAAAGAAGTTGCGGCGTAGGAACCCAGGGGGGAGCCGAGTGCCGACAACAAGATCGCGATCCGGGTCTCCGAACGGCCCCCACCGAGATAACGCGCCGCTACGCCAGCCGAGGCCGCGGATACGAGCACGAGCGCAAGCGGAACCACGAGGAACAGCGGCTGGGAGGATGCCGCACCAAGGACTCTCTCCGTCGCGGGCGCCAGCATTGCCGCCGGAACCTGCAGCAGACTCATACCCAGGCCGAACCGGGACACTGCTTCGCCGTCAGCCCTGACGTAGGTGAAATCCTGGCCTGCCGCTTGCCCCAGTTGGCCTGTCTCGGCCAGCGCGACGGCAGTCCGCAGCAACTGTCGTTCGTCGGTTGCCCGTCCTACGTGCCGGTCGTCAATGGTCGCCAGCAGAACAACCGCCACGACGCCGAGCGGGAGAAGGAAGTCGCGCAGCGGGCGAAAGCCATCGGGCCGCCGTGCTCTCTTCAAGGCAGCGGACTTCGGTCCGGGTGCCGCGCCTCCCGCCGGCCGCTTGCGTGTGGGATGAGACCGCTGTCTGCCGGCCGGAAGCCCGGTCCGGGACATGCTGGCGCGGCAGTTCATATCCATGCGCACTGCCGATGATTGGTAATTTGCTTCTTCATGCCTAATCTGCTCGGAGGACGTTACCACGGGCCGGAATGAAAAGCATCTGAAATGGTCTCACGCGGAACTGGCGGCGGCAGTTTGGGCTGGACAATCCATGATTGTCTGTGCTTAACTGCGATTCCGCTGGAACCAACCCGCAGGAATCGGCCAGGCCGGCGTCGCCGGTCCTTGCCGCAAGCTGAGTGAGGAGGTGGAGGAAAACACCATGAAAACGCCAGCCGCCGCGGTGTCGCCTGAGCGGTGGGCAAAGCTTTTCACGGATGGGTTTGCACCGCTTCCTGAATCGCTGATCCCAGCGCTGGAATTTGTGCAGCGGCGCGAGGGATATCTTCCCCGCGAGGCCATGACCGCCCTCGCCCGCCATCTCAGAGTGCCGGAATCCAGGGTATTCGGCGTGGCCAGTTTCTATTCGCTCTTTCATCTCAAGCCCCGCGGCCGTCACCAGATCACTGTCTGCCGGGGTACGGCTTGCCATGTGCGCGGCAGCGCCCGGCTGCTCGGCGACCTGGCAAGACTGACGGGAGTGCAGGCGGGGGGCACGTCGGCCGACGGGTTTCTTACGCTCGAGACCGTCGCCTGCGTGGGTTCCTGCGCGCTGGCGCCGGTGGTCGTCAAGGATAAAGTGTATGGGCGGCAGACCAGCGCCTCAGTCAAGAGGCTGGTCGACGAACTCCGGGCTCCGGAGGGCAGGCCAGGAATTCCCGCGGGTGCATCACCGGTTCGCAGCCACGGCGGTCGGCAAACCGGCAATCGCCGCAAGCGGTAACAGATTACCGGCAGTTGCGCCACCGGGAAAGTGTTTCCCCTTCCGCCTGGAGTGTGGCCTCCGGGATCATCTGGATGAGATCGTATGCTCGCTACCCGCATCAGAAAAGCCAGAAAGAGCTGGACTCGGCTGACCCAGGGCGCAAACCCGGTGATCTATATAGGATGCGCCACATGTGGTCTGGCAGCCGGCGCAGGCGACCTGCTGGCCGTGATCGAGGATGAACTCAAGCGCCTCGGCATCCGCGCGAACGTCATACCCGTGGGCTGCATCGGCATGTGCTTCATGGAACCGCTCGTCGACATCCGGGTTCCGGGCCAGCCGCGGGTCTGCTATGGTCATGTGACGCCGGCGAAGCTCTCCAGGATCCTGCGATCGCACATCCTCAAGGGAAAGCCGGTCGCGAGTCTGGCGCTGGGTGCTTTCGGCGAGGAAGCTCTGCCGAAGATCCCCCGCCTTCTGGACCTGCCTTTCATGAAGTCTCAGGTGCGGGTGGTGCTGCGCAACTGCGGGTTCATCAATCCGGAAGATGTCGATCACTACCTGGCCCGTGGCGGACACCTCGGGCTCATGCGCGCTCTCGCGATGAAGCCTGAGAATGTCGTCGAGGAAGTGGTGGCTTCGGGGCTGCGCGGACGGGGAGGCGGCGGGTTCCCGACGGGTCAGAAGTGGTTGTTCTGCCGCTCGGCTCCCGGCGATCCGAAGTACCTCATCTGCAACGCGGATGAGGGGGACCCCGGTGCGTTCATGAACCGCTCGGTGCTCGAGGGGGATCCGCATTCCGTGCTGGAGGGGATGTGCATTGCGGCGCATGCTATCGGCGCACACAAGGGATACATATACGTCCGTGCCGAGTACCCTCTCGCCATCCAGCGCCTGAAGGTGGCGCTCGAGGCTCTGCGCCGCCTGGGCATTCTCGGCACCAGCATGTTGGGTACGGGATTCAGGTTTGACATTGAGATCAAGGAGGGCGCCGGAGCGTTCGTCTGCGGCGAGGAGACGGCATTGATGGCCAGCATCGAAGGGAATCGGGGCGTGCCGCGGCCCCGCCCGCCCTTCCCGGCGATCCAGGGATTGTGGGGCAGGCCCACGAATATTAACAATGTCGAAACCTACGCCTGCGTCACGAGCATTCTCCGCGAAGGCGCCGCCTGGTTCGCGGCATTGGGCGCCGAGCGCAGCCGCGGCACCAAGACGTTCGCGCTTACCGGGAAGGTCAACAACACGGGTCTCATCGAAGTACCGATGGGCATCTCGATTCGTCAGGTGGTCGAGGAGATCGGCGGCGGCATCGTTGGGGGCGGCAAGTTCAAGGCGGCCCAGACGGGCGGGCCCTCCGGCGGATGCCTGCCTGCCCGGATGCGGGATCTCACGATTGAATATGAGACGCTTGCCAAAGCCGGCTCGATCATGGGGTCCGGCGGACTGGTGATCCTGGACGAGTCGAGCTGCATGGTCGATCTCGCACGCTACTTTCTGACCTTTACACAGAACGAATCCTGCGGCAAGTGCACTCCGTGCCGCCTCGGCACGCGCCGCATGCTGACTATCCTGGAACGCATATGCGCGGGTCAGGGCCGGCCGGGAGATATCGAACTCCTCGAAGAACTGGGTCCTGCGATCAAGAGCACCTCCCTGTGCGGGCTCGGGCAGACAGCTCCCAATCCCGTGCTCACGACGATCCGCTATTTCCGGGAGGAATACGAGGAGCATGTGTACCGGCGGCATTGCCGCGCCGCCGTCTGCTCCGGCATGGTCGAGGCGCCCTGCCATCACACCTGCCCCGCCGGGGTCAAGGCCCACCGGTATGTTCGGGAAATCTCGCGCGGCAATTTCGAGAACGCCTACCTGATTGTGCGCGAGAGCATGCCCCTGCCGACAATCTGCGGCACTGTCTGCTTCCACCCGTGCGAAGCACGCTGCCGCCGAGGTCAGCTGGACCAGGCAATCGCCATTCGCGTGCTCAAGGGCGCTGCCGTACGTTACGGCTCCCAGGCGGAGCGGCGCATCCCCCCACCCGCGCCCCGCACCGGAAAGAGGGTGGCAGTGGTGGGATCCGGCCCGGCAGGCCTGACCTCTGCCTACTACCTCTCCAGGGTCAAGGGACACGATGTTACGATCTTCGAGGAACTGCCGGTCGTCGGCGGGATGCTGCGCACCGGGATTCCACGCTATCGCCTCACCGAGAAAGACCTGCAGCACGATATCGGCATCGTGCGCAACGCCGGAGTCAAAATCCGGACGCGCGCAAAGGTTTCCTCCGTCCACGACCTCAAGAAACGGGGTTTCGACGCCATCTTCCTCGCGCTCGGCGCCCATGCCTCCTGGACTCTGGGAGTCTCCGGGGATAACCTGAGCGGCGTGCTTGATTGCATCGGCTTTCTGCGCAGCGTATCACTGGGAAAAGCTCCAAAGCTCGGCAAACGCGTTGCAGTCGTCGGAGGCGGCAACTCGGCGATCGACGCGGCGCGCACTGCCCTCCGGCTGGGTGCGGTCGAAGTTGTAATACTTTATCGCCGCTCGCGGGAAGAAATGCCGGCGGACCGCGCAGAGATCGAAGACGCCCTGGCCGAAGGAGTCATTCTCGAGACTTTGACCATTCCCAGGCTGGTAAGGAGCGCTCCCAAGGGGCTTGTCGTCACGTGCCAGAAAATGCAGCTTGGCGAACCGGATGATACGGGGCGCCGCAGACCCGTGCCCGTTGAGGGCACCGAGTTCGAACTTCCGTTCGACTCTGTTCTCTCCGCCATCGGTCAATTTCCTGCCATACCCGGGGATCTGGGAGTCGAGGTAAAAGCAAAGTCCCAGACCATCGCGGTACACCCCGATTCGTTCGCGACGTCGGTGGAAGGTGTTTTCGCCGGCGGGGACGTCGTCTCGGGCCCTGCTTCGGTCGTGCAGGCGATCGCGCACGGACGACATGCGGCGATGGCGATCGACCGGTTCCTCGGAGGAAACGGCAATATCCACGAGACTCTGGCTCCTCCGGAAGACCTGGAGGGGCTGCCCGAATTGCAGGCCGAAAGCGAAGCCCGAAACCGCACGCTGATCCCCACCGCCGCCGTGCATCGCCGCATCCGCGGCTTCGATCCCGTGGAGCGCGGCTATTCAAGGCAGGCCGCTATGGACGAAGCCTCCCGCTGCCTGCGCTGCGATCTGAACAGGTAACGGATCCGCCTGCAAGGCGTGGCTTCTCACTTCCGGCAACCCGCGCTGATTTAGATCCGAACCACGAAGATCCCGGAGCGCTTTTCCGGCGCCCCCAGGTTTGCGGCTTGGGCAGTCGCGGACGAACCGTCCCTGACCGTGCTCCTCACCAGCTTTCGGGGTATGCGGCGTTGATGAAGAGTTCCTCGATCCTGGCCTTGTGGCCCCGTTCCATCTCTGCCAGTTGCAGATACAGCCTGCGTATCTCGGGATCCTCGCAGTATTCCGCCATGTCCGCATACAAACCCATCGCCTGCTCTTCTTTCTTCATGGCGAGCTGGAAAGCCTCCTTCGGGCTCATGTCAAAGGACAGGGGCGGCTGCTTTTCCTTCTCCGAGACCCGGTAGTCCGAAGAACGCTCGAATTCGATCCGCGCGAGAGGATTGAACCGGAATGTCTCGAGGATGCCTCTGTGGTGAAGCTCATCCGCGGAGAGCTGTTCGAAGATGCCTTGGGCGCCTGCATCCCTCATCCGCCGCGCGGCCTGCGCGTAGAATTCCGCTGCGGCGACTTCCTCGGCGATCGCTTCCTGCATCACGCGGTCAAAGGTCTCTGCATCCATATCCATCCACCATCATCGCAGTACAATCAAAAAGCAGCTCGTGATTCCGGAGAGCAGTCACTCCCTGGAGTTCTTCAACGCAGTGCCTTGCCGACGCCGCCCGAAATCACCGCGCCGCCCCTGGCGGCACATCGGGTTCCACGCGCACGGCGCACGCCTTGTATTCGGCAGTCTCGGTCACCGGGTCAAACGCGTTGTTGGTCACCACGTTGATGTTGGCTTCACGGAAGTGGAAGCACGACCATAACACTCCTCGAGGCGATCGATCCGTCAGCCAGGCGCGCATGCGCACCCGCCCCCTCCGCGAAACGACCCATACATAATCTCTCTCCCGCACGCCGAGAGCACGGGCATCGTCGGGATTGATCTCCAGCAGTTCCTCGCCGAACAGTTCCTCGAATCCGGCGCAGTTTCGGGTCTGGGTTCCCGTGTGGTAGTGCCAGAGCCTCCGCCCGGTGGTCAGGGTCAGCGGATACTCCGAATCGGGGACTTCGGCGGGAGGACGCCACTCCGCGGGCTGGAACCGTCCCTTGCCCCTCGTGAAATTCCCGCCCCTGTGAAGGTAAGCAGTGCCCGGATGCTCCACGGTCGGAGCCGGCCACTGGATCCCGTCGCCTTCGATGCGCTCCCAGGTAATTCCGGCATAGCTCGTCGCCAGCGAACGCATTTCCTCCCAGACGCCATGCGCACTGCTGAATCTCATGTCGACTCCCAGGCGGCTTCCGAGCTCATGGTAAATCCACCACGGCTCCCGGCACTTGCCGGGTGGGCGCGAGACGGCGCGCACTCGCTGGACCCTGCGCTCCGAGTTGGTGAACGTGCCTTCCTGCTCCGTCCAGCAGGTGCAGGGGAGGATCACGTCTGCATATGGAGTCGTCTCATTGTGAAAAATATCGAGCACGACCAGGAATTCCAGCGCTTCCAGGCACCTGCGGGTGTGCGCCTCATGGGGTTCGCTCATCACCACGTTTTCGCCATGGCAAAGCAACGCGCGCGTCCTCCCGTCCAGCATCCCGGAGAACATGCTGGGCATGCGCAGGCCGGGAGCCTCAGGCAGTCGGGCAACGCCCCAGCCCTTCTCGAACTTCTCGCGTACCCCGGGATCTGCTACCGGCTGGTAGTTGTGAAAGACATTCGGGAGAGCCCCCATGTCGCAGGCTCCCTGCACATTGTTCTGGCCCCGCAACGGGTTCACTCCGGCGGAAGGCTTGCCCAGATTCCCCAGAAGCATCTGAAGGTTCGCACAGCTGACTACATTGTCGGTGCCGCAGGTGTGTTCCGTGATTCCCAGCGTGTAGCAGAGACTCGCAGGCCGGTTAGTGCCTAGAATTCGGGCCACTTTGCGCAGCAGGGGAACTGGCACACCGGTTATTTTGGCAACTCTCTTGAGCGGATATTGCCGGACGATTTCCTGAAGCGCGTCGAGGTTCTCGGTATGATGCTCGACGAAATCGCGGTCTTCCCAGCCGCGGCTGAGGATTTCGTTCATCAGGCCGTTCAGGAGCGCGACGTCGGTGCCGACTCTGTGCTGCACGTGGTGGGTGGCCCAGCGCACGAGGTCGATCCGGCGCGGGTCGCAGACGATCAGGATCGCCCCCTTCTTTACCGCCCGCTTCATGTAGTAGGAGATGACCGGGTGCGCTTCGGTGGTATTCGACCCGATGACCAGGAGCACTTTCGCGTTCTCGAGCTCGCGAATGGAATTGGTCATCGCACCGGAGCCGAACGTGGCCGCCAGACCGGCGACCGACGGGGCATGTCAGGTGCGCGCGCAGTTGTCGATATTGTTGCTGCCGATGACGGCCCGGAGGAATTTTTGGGCCGCATAGGAATTTTCATTGTTGTCGCGCGAGGAACTGATCCCCGAAATTGCGTCCGGACCGTGCGCGTCCCGGATTTTCCGAAGACGCGACGCGATGTGATCCAGCGCCTCCTCCCAGGATGCCGGGACGTGGGCGCCGTCCTTCCGGATGAGCGGCTCAGTCAGGCGCCGCGGGCTCGCCGGAAAATCATAGGCGAATCGTCCCTTAACGCAGAGCATGCCGTCGTTGGGCGGGGCGCCTTCCACGCCGGTGACTTTGACCACTTGGTTCCGCGCACGGTCCACGTGAAGATAGAGCTGGCAGCCCACACCGCAATACGGGCATGTCGAGCGCACCCGCTCGAGATTCCAGGGCCTGCCCTGGCCCAGTGCTTTTTTTTCCAGCAGCGCGCCCGTCGGGCACAGCTGGACGCATTCCCCGCAGCCCACGCAGGACGACCGCCCCAGAGGCATTTCCTGGTCGGCCACCACACGCGACTCCTGGCTCCGGTACGCCATGTCCAGGACTTCGTTGACCACCAGTTCGTTGCAGCCCTTGATGCATCGGTAGCAGTGAATGCAGCGATTGGGATTGCGCAGGATCAGCGGATGTGACAGGTCCAGCGGCGCCCCGCCTGCGGCACGGGGCGCCGAAGGCTTTTCGATCCCGAGACGGTAAGCGGCATCCTGCAGTTCGCACGCTCCGCACATCTCGCACGAAATGCAATCGTGCTCGCCGTCGGAGAGCAGGCTGTCCACGATCATGCGCCGGGCTCCCAGAACCTGTTCCGTATCGGTGCGCACCACCATCCCGTTCCAGATCTGAGTGATGCAGGCCATGATCAAACCGCGCGCGCCTTCGACTTCCACGGCACAGACCCGGCAGACTCCCGACTGCCCGACCCTGGGATGGTAACACAGGCTGGGGATGTACACCCCGGCTGCGCGTGCGACTTCCAGGATGGTCTGGCCCTCCCTCGCTTCCAGGGGCATCCCGTTGAGTGTAATCACAGGCATCGGGCCACTTTCCTTCTCTTGAGTTCCAGCCAAGGTATGTTCGGGGGAAGTAACTGCGCCCTCTGCGGGGTACATCCGGTGCTTATTGCGGCAGCTCCGGCCCAGATCCAAACACACATGCCTTTCTGCAGCGGCGCGACCCTAAGGCAGTATCGGCGCTTCTGATGGATACCGCGGCCGGTTCGCCCGATAGTGCTTTTGCCGCTGATCAACTATCGACGACTGGAACGATATTATCATGATTGAAATACGGGAAGGCAATGAAAAGTCTCCGGTCCATTTTTGTCCATTCCCACCCTTCACTTTGGGAAACACCTGCCGAATGCCGGCAGCAACCCGGGTGAACTGCGGGGAAGCAGTTTTCGGCGCAGCAATCCCCCCATAAGGTTTCTTTCCTTCGCAGGATAATCAAGCCACCACACACTGGCGGCGGTCACGAGCGGCCCGGCGACTCTCCGAGCTCATGTCCGCGCATTTTACGCCATGGATGGATCGCGACCTGGCGTGGACAGCCCATGGCTGGCTCAGATATTCCTTCCGCAGGAACCGGAAATTCCTTGGAACAAGAAAACAGGGCCGAAAACCGGCCGTAAGGCTGGTTTTAAGGGGGGTGCCTACGAGGTATCTCTATGAAATCATTCAGCTTCGCGTGGTCCGACCCTGTCTCCCCACCTGCCTGCATTCCGACGATTGTGCACTCCCCCTTGTTTAGCCGTCGAACGATAGTAACCTCTTTATAAGGAGCTGAAATCGGGGACGTGGTGGAAAGAAATCTGATTTTTGTCATCGAAAAGCACAAGGTGAAGAGCGGGGAGACGCTCAAGAGTCTCGCCGAATCTCATGGCCTCACCTGGCAGCAACTCGCGCTTTTCAATTGGAACACTTCCGACCCGGATGAAATCAACATCCACCTCAGGGAAAATGTCGGCTGCAGATCCAGGACCGCCGACGGCAACAATTATGTGTTCACCAACGAGGATTCGCCGGGCATTGTCTACATCCCGAGCAAGTTTGTAAAGGCGGGTCTGGCGACCGGCCGGACCCATACCATCCACGTCCGGCCGTTCGCTGCCCGGAAGCTTAAAACAGTAGTGGTATTCCTGGATATTCCGCACCAGTCGTCCAGTCTGCAGGACCGCTTCCGCCTGGTCGGCCAAAACGGCGCGTACGATCGCATGCTGCGCCGCTCAGAGGCTGTGGATGAAGACGAGCGGCGCGTTGCCCTGCACTTTACCGAAGTTCCTCCCGTGGGGACGTACTCCCTTTTTCAGGTTCTGACGCCAGAAATCGAGCTCCCGGTTTTTCTGGACGTACCTTTCGCAGATCTGCCGAACTATGGGGAAGAGGGAGCCGCGCCTTCTTGGGAAGAACCGGAGAAGATCGCGCTCGAGGCTCCACCGCAGGTCGGGTCGGTCGATCCGTTACTGGCGCCGGATCCGGCCGATTTTGCATTGGATCCCGCTGCGTACGTGGATTTGATCGCATTCCGCTCTCGTGGGCCTGAGGACGGTTCCGCTCTGGCCTGAAACATCCGAGGGGGCTCGATGGGAGACAAAGAGAAGGCTGGTCCGGCCCCGGCAGCAGTCCTGAGCCGGCCGTTTTATCTGGCTCACAGGCTGGCCACGCTCAAGTTCAGACCTGCCCAGACGCGCAAGCCCCAGAAACCCGAAGGGCCGCTGGAAGTCCCCACACCGCCCGATCTTGAGGCGCCCGTTGTCGAGCTCCCGAATCCGGATGCCAGCTTCGAATATCACCGTGTCGTGAACCGGTGGCTTTATGTTTTCCAGTTGCAGGGCGCCGACAAGATGACCTGGATCGGCGAATACTGGGTTGACGAGAGCGGCGGCTACCACCCGGTAGATATGAAGCTGGCGAAGGGAAAAGAGCGCAACAAGCGTCCCAAGCCGGCCAGGGACGCCCTGAAGCTCCTGTCCCTGGCTTACAAAATCAACGGCAAACAGGTGCGTAATGCCTTTTTCCTGTGCGGGGCGCGCCTCCCTCTTCAGAGCGTCCGGGACCTGGAATCGAAAGCGCCTCGGGCCGGCGAGAAGTACCCGCCCGAGTTGGACTTTGAAGACCTGAATCCGGATCTCTATCAGGGTGCTCCGCAGTATCACCCGGACAAGGAAGGCCTGAGCTACATTCAGGTTACAGACCAACTCTGGTACACCGTCAGCTGGAACAAGGTCATGCAACAGCTCCGGGATCTGGCGATCGGCTGGATCGTTCCTGCGCAGGACCTTGACCCGCAAACGCGCAAGCGCACCGATCAGCGGGCCAAGAAGAAGCTGTTGTCAGAGGCGATAAAGGATCTCCGGGACGGCGATCCGAATGACAAACTCGGCCTGAAGAACGAGTTTCACCCATATCCGGTTCCGAATTACGCGGTGGACGGTGAGACGGTAATGCGCCAATGGCTCAAAGACTATGAGCGGACTGCACAGCACTGGATTGACCTTGTCGAGGATGCGGCCCTCCGGTTGGTTGGTGAACTGGATTCCCGGCGACTGGCCTTCATCGTCAAATCGTATCTCACCCTTCTGAAGGTAGACCCGCCAGGCTTCCTCGAGGACATGCCGCTCTTACTCGGGGAGTATGCCGCGTGCGTGGATCGAATCGCGGAAACGGGGCGCGGGTCGGCCTGGATCGACAGGGTCCTCAAGGATAAGAGCCACTTCCTTCATGAATACACACTCCGGCAGAGCGCGCCGGAGGGCGTGCCGTATCAGGTGGTGCGCAAGTCCACAGCATCCCTGCTCTCCATATGGAAGGAACTCCCCGTGCGCTATATCTTGATGCACGGGAAAGACTCCGCGGTCACGCTGGTGGACACGCTCAACTACATCACGCTCGAGGCGCTCGTCAAAGACAGAGCCCGAATCACGGCCCGCAACCTGATTCTCCCCAACATAACCCTGCCGGAACAAGCCATCGGCTGGCAGGTCAAGCCGGACGGGTGGACCCCGACGGGGGCACGCATCGTCCATACGGATGTCATCGTGCCGGGCGATCACTGGATCAAGGATCCCAAGGTCCCCAAGATCACGTCAGCACTCGATCGGGTGTTCTTTGCAATCCAGGTCGCTAACCTGGTTATTGGAGTCGAGTCGCTGATCGGCGCTGCAAAGACGAAGGGTAAAAGCGAGATTGCGTGGGCCGCCGTCGGCGTTTTGGGTTCTTCGATGGACGCGATGACGGGATACGGTGTTCTCGCTCAGTGGCAGAAGGGGACTCTCTTCAAGATCGGCGGGCTGTCCGCAGCCATCGACGCCGTCATTGCCGGCAGGAAAGCACTGGAGATGAAGGATGTCGGCGATATGAGCGCCGCCGCCGGGTCCGGCGTTGTCGCCGGCGGGTCGGCCCTGATTGCGGCAGGCTCCGCGATGTGTCTTTTCGGAGCATCGACGTCCTGGGCAGGCGCGGGATTGGTGTTGGGGATCATTGGCGGAGTCCTGGTCGCAATCGGCTACGTGATCTCTCTCTTCACCACGGACACACCCTTCGAGCTTTTCGTCGCCCACAGCGTCTGGGGTGCCCGGTACGGCAATGACTCCGGCGCCAAGCCATGGTCCGCAGGACCGTTCCAATCCTGGCACGAGAACAACGGGGACGGGCTCACCCGCCAGATCACCGCGATGACAAACCTGATGGCAGCCTTCACAGCCGGCGGTTCCGCATGGGAAATATGGGTCGATCTCGGCCTGGCTCACCCGCAGTCGAAAATACATATCGACCTGGACGCGTATTTCGATTTCGACGGCGACGGCAAAGGGGAGCATTCCACTGCGAAACTGGTGATAGACCTGGCAAACAGGCGCACGAGCGTGACATTTCCGACCGATCAGAAGCGGAGCGATCCCGCCAAAGGGACAAGGGTTACTTACGACAAGGGCTCCGTGAATGTGGTCGTGGACATGATGTACTTCTACTCCGGCAAGCAGCCCTTCCACGATCCCCACTCGATATATGGCCCCGATCTGGATGAACTCGGCCCGGCGTACAAGATGGATTGCTCCGTGCGCCTCGACTACTTCGGCGACGGGACCCACTGGATTCCCGGCTCCGGCAAGCCGGTTCGATTCTCCACCTATCCTTCCGGCAGCGCGCACAGCATCGACTTCTAGAGATGTTCTGGAGGGGATCGGAACCCGGCGGCCGGGGAGAATAACCGAGCGGCCAGTCCGCGTCGAGGGCCGGTTACGGCCGTGATAAGAGCGCGGTCATGCGATGCGCCGGCGCAGGTTTGTCAAGACAACGCGCGCGGCGACATGATAGTCTCGTCCCATGAAAAAGATAACTCGACGAACTTTCGTGTCCGCTGCCGCCGCTACGCCATTGGCTTCCGGCCTTGCATCACAAGCGCAGAACCCCCCGCGCGCCGCGCCGCCCGAACTGGCCGAAATCTCGTCCGGCGACATGGTGGTGAGCTTCGATCGCGCGCAGGGAGTCCTGTTTGCCATCAAGAGCAGGTCGGACCCGCTGGGCAGCAACTTCATCGGCAATTCACAGAACATGCGCGGAATCCAGCCGGGCGATTCCCGCAGCCTGGGTGACGTGGTGATGACCGTCTGGGCGATCCGGGATCCCGAGCGCCTGAAGTCGGATCTCGAGGGGCGCACCTACCGCTCCGCCGGCGGCTGGCAGCGTGAGACAACCGGGGCTTCGGCGGACATCCGCAGGATCTCGTTCGACGGAAAAACCCTGCGGGCGGACTATGCGGGCAAATCCGGCAATGACGAAGGCCTGAAGAGCTGCGACCTGCACATGAGCTTTGCCTGCGCCGAAGAGGGCGTGCTGCTGTGGGACATCAACCTCAAGAACACCACCGGGTTGTTACTGGAAATCGGCGAGCTTGCCTTCCCGTTTCTGCTCAATGAAGACTACGGGTACGATCCCTCGAATCCCACCGGCGAGCGGGATACGGCCGCCCGGCAAAGGCTGATCCATGAACAAAAGGTGCTTTCCCATCACTACATCGGCGGCCACAGTTCGTACTCATTGATTCAGCGGCCCATGGCCGAGCCTCCGTTTTTGCTGATCCACCCCGTCGAGGACACTTCCTTCGAATGCATGTACAAGACCGCTCCGCAGGGGCGCAGCGGGCCTGATTTCCTGGCGATTCACTCCCACGCGCAGCGGGACATCAACCGATGGACCGTGCCGTGGGTGAACGGCCACACCTCCCTGGTGCTGCAGCCGGGGGAGAGCCGGCAGTATTGCATCCGGTTCAAGTTCATCCGGGATTACCACGATGTCCGCGACGAAGTGTTCAACGCCGGCAACGTCGCCATCCGCATCGTCCCCTCAATGGTGGTACAGGAAGGGGCGGAGACTTACGTGGAACTTCGCTCCAGGCAGCCGTTGGACGCCATCGAATCGGAATCGGACGGCATCACAGTTAAATCAAGAAAGCGAATGGGTGACAAGGAGCTCCTCACGCTGGCGTTCAAAGGCCGCGGACAGAAGAGCATTGCGCTGCGTCATGCCGGCCGGCGCTGTACCCGCATGCATTTCTTCTGTGTCGATGATATCGCGCAGATGCTCAAAACCCGCGGGCGATTCATTATCGAGCGCCAGTGGTACGAAAACCCCGATGATCCTTACTACCGCCACCACATGTTCCTTCCCTTCGATTACGGCAAAAAGAGCACCTTTACCGACTCTCAGGAAGTGTGGGAAGTGGGGGGGAGTGACGAGTTCGGTTTTTCGGAAGCCCTGTTCCTGGCGGAGAAGAACGTCCACTATCCCTCGCGCGACGAGGTGGCCAAACTGGAGACTTACGTCACCGACTGCCTCTTCAAGCATATCCAGAATCCTGAGACGTTCACAGTGCGCGCATCGCTGTACTGGAAGGAACGAACCCCTTCCAGTCCCTGGGGATGCTGGACAAAACAGCGGTCGGAATCGCAGGTGCGCACGTACAACTACGCCCACCCTACCAACATCTATTACGCCCTGTACAAGATCGGGCAGAAGTACAACCTGCTGACGCACCGGAAGCCGCTGGACTACCTGCGCATGGCCTACCGCACGGCCATGGTCTGGTTCGTGACCGGGTCGTGGCGGCACATCGGCATCATGTGCGGCTCGAACGCCATCAACGTGCTCGAGGATCTCAAGAAGGAAGGGTGGACCGAGGAGTATAACAATCTCCGCGCCAGGATGGCGGAATGCCTCGAAGTCATGGTGCGCGATCCTTATCCCTACAGCTCCGAGCTCACGATCGATCAGACCGCCCACGAGCAGGTCTACTTTTTCACCAAGTACTTCGGCGAGACTGAGAAGAACGCCAAGACTATGCGCGTGATCAAGGCGCTTCGCGGCGGCAACGAGCCGCTTTGGTTCCGGTACGGTAACGACCGGCGCCACTGGTGGTCGACCTGGTATTCCGAATCGCTGAACGGCATGGCTCTGCTCGACGGCTTCGAGCAGACCGGCGACATGGACATGTTCGTCAAGGGTTTTGCCGGCGTGATGAGCGTCGCCGCCAACCTGCTGCCGGACGGCATGTGCTTCTGCCAGTTCGTCTGGTCTCCGGGGGTATTCACTCACTTCCCGCCCACGACGCGCGAAGGCGGGCAGGGTCAGTGGGGATTCATGAAGTCGGCGCGCTCGTTTGTGCTGCGTGACGAAGCTTTCGGGCTGATCGGCGCCGGCTGCCAGCTGGAAGAGAAGGATGGGCTGATCCGGGTGGTTCCCCGCGACGGCCTGCGGAAGTGCGTTGTGGTTCCCGAGAGGAAGTTGCGCGTAGTCCTGACGCAGGGGGAAATCGATTGGATGACCTTCGACAACGAAGGCCGTGCGGTCGAACTCTCTGTGGTTGACACCACCGGCCTCGCTGCAAAAGGGGAACTGCGGATCGAGGGGCTGGCACCCGGTTCCTACAGAATCCGCCAGGGCAGTTCCAGCAGGACACAATCGGTCACGGATGCGCTGGAGCTGAGCATGCCGATCAACCAGGCGAAGCGGATCCGTGTCGAGCGGAGATAGACCAGGCCTGCCTCGCAGGTGGCTTTCTTTTCGAAACCGCCGTATCATCGAAATCCTGAAACGACCACTTCACGGATGGAGTCAACATGCGGTGTTCATGCTTTGTTTTCGCTTCCGGCGTACGCAACAAGTTCAGGACGCTTGTTGCGGCCATATGGATACTTCTGGCAGCAGGCGCGACGCTCAGCCTGGGAGTCGGCCATGAGTACAGCGAGAGTGAGAAGCCTGCCCTGTACATAATCGGCACGGCGCATCTCGATTCGCAGTGGAACTGGACCGTCCAGGACACGATCCGTCAGTACCTGGCGCCGACGTTTTTGGACAATTTCAAGCTGTTTGAGCGCTTTCCTCACTACGTTTTTAACTACGAAGGCGCCATCCACTACATGTGGTTCAAGGAATACCACCCGCAAGCCTGGCCGGCCCTGCAGAAGTACGTGGCGGAAGGCCGCTGGCGGCTCTCGGGCTCATGGATCAACGCCGCCGACGTGAATGTCCCCTCCCCGGAGTCGCTTATGCGCCAGGCGCTCTATGGCAAGCGCTTTTTCCGGAGGGAGTTCGATCGTTCGAGCCAGGACATCTACCTGCCGGACTGCTTTGGCTTCGGCTTTGCGCTCCCGTCGATCGCATTCCACAGTGGCCTGGCGGCATTCTCCACGCAGAAGCTGACGTGGGGATCTTCCGTTCCCATACCTTTCCCGATCGGAAGATGGATGGGAGTCGACGGGAACGAAGTTGTTGCCGCATTGAATCCGCGAGCTTACGTCACCCGCATCCGCAGCGACATCTCCACGGATCTCAAGTGGTCCGACGATCTCACTTCTCTCGGCAACGGCCGCCAGGTCGGGTTTCGTTATTTCGGCACGGGAGACATCGGCGAAGCGCCGGATGCGGAATCGGTCGACTGGCTGGAAAAAGCGATTGCCAACCGGGACGGCCGGGTCGAAGTACGCAGCACGTCGGCGGACCAACTTGCCCGCGATCTGACGCCGGAGGAAAAAGCCTCTCTCCCGGTATATAAGGGCGAACTCACCATGAAAACTCATGGCGTCGGCTGCTATACCTCCCAGGCGGCAATGAAGCGGTTCAATCGCATGAATGAGCTGCTGGCCGATGCGGCTGAGCGTGCGGCCGTTGCGGCGGAGTGGCTTGCCGGAGCGCCCTATCCCGGGGATCGCCTGCGCGAAGCGTGGCTGCGCGTGCTCTGGCACCAGTTTCATGACGATCTGACGGGAACATCGATTCCACAGGCTTACGGTTTCTCCTGGAATGATGAGCTCGTGTCCGCGAACCAGTTTGCGGCTGTGCTGACGGGCGCGGCCGGTGATATCGCGGGGATGCTCGATACCCGGTCCGTGGGCATCCCTCTCATGGTGTACAATCCGCTCTCCGCGTCGCGTCATGACGCGGTGGAAGCCTCGGTCCAGTTTCCTGCTGCGGCGCCCGCGGCGGTGCGCGTCGTGGATCGCTCGACCGGCCGGGAGATACCCGCCCAGGTCCTTGGCGCGGAGGGCAGGGAAGCGCGCATCCTGTTTCTCGCTGAAATGCCCGCGATTGGATTCAAGGTCTACGATGTGCAGGCCGGCACAGCGAGGGGCGGATCAGCTTCGCATCTCAAAGTCACGGAAAAGTCGCTTGAAAACGCGCGCTACCTGGCCAGAATCGATGCCAACGGCGACATCGCGTCGATTTTCGACAAGGAAGCGCTAAAAGAACTTTTAAAGGCGCCGGTCCGGCTCGAGATGCGGGATGATCCCTCCCCGGACAAGCCGGCGTGGCGCATCCTCTGGGAGACGGTCAACGCCTCGCCGCGCGAGTTCCTGGCTGCGCCCGCCGTTCGTGTCCTCGAGCGCGGGCCCGTTCGGATCGCGCTGGAAATCACCCGCAAGGCAGCGGGCTCCACGATCGTTCAGCGTGTCAGCCTGCTGGAGGGAGGCGATCGTGTGGATGTCGAAAACCTGGTCGATTGGAAATCGCCCAACACTCTCCTCAAGGCGTCATTTCCGTTTGCCGCATCGAATCCGAAGGCAACCTACGACCTGGGGCTTGGCACCATCGAGCGAGGAAACAATACGCCTGACCATTACGAAGTGCCGGCCCAGATGTGGGCGGACATGACCGACGCGAGCGGTGCATTCGGCGCCGCGGTGTTGAACGATTGCAAATATGGCTGGGACAAGCCTGCAGACAATGTGCTGCGGCTCACCCTGCTGCATACGCCCCTGCCTCGGGCCTCCGCCTACCAGCGCAGCCAGGATCTGGGCAGCCACCGCTTCACGTATGCAGTCGCCGGGCACGCCGGCGACTGGAGAGCGGGCCGCATTCCCGCCCGCGCGGCTGCTTTGAACCAACCGCTCGTTGCGTTTCAGACTGCCGCGCATGCCGGA
>JAFNAG010000058.1 GCA_017860135.1 Acidobacteriota bacterium | reverse complement strand
ACATTCGACCGGGACTTCAAACCGTACATATACGCTTTTCCTTTGGCCGATTCCGGCCAGTCGGTCCAGCCGCCGCCCAATTATGAAGACATGGTCCGCACGGCGGAAACGCTGGCTGGCGGCATTGATTTCATACGCGTCGACATGTACAACGTCCGCGGCAGGATTTTTGCAGGGGAATTCACCGTCTATCCCGGCGGTGGCTTTATCCGGTTCCTGCCGCACGAACTGGATGCCGCACTCGGGGCAAAATGGCCGTCAAACGAGGTTCCATAAACAAGGAGTTCACTGATCGGCGATTAACCCGGGCAAATCGGGGACATGCCTATTTGGATCTGACTATTACCTGGATTGGCCTGGGCGATATGGACAAGTCATTTGGAGTGGCTGGACAGATGTTTTGCAAAACGAGACAGCAGGCTGTTCTGGCTGCTGGTCGTCCCTCTATTTCAATCCCTCCGATCGGAAGCTCGATTTGACCTGTTCTTCCGCCGCTTGGGATTCGGTACACGGTCGGGTGCTTCACCTCCGGGTTCTGGCCGGCGCGGCGCTTAGACCACCTGGAAGAATCACGCTCCGAGCACATCGAATCCCAGCGCATAAGCCGCGGTTGCCTGCCGGGAGTCATGTGTGGCAAAGAGGAGGGGGGAGTTCAGCTTTTCCCGCAGCATGAAAGCGCTTGTCAGGTGGATGGCGTCCAGAGTTTTGACGATCGTCGGCATCGGCATGGCCGCGCGGCGCAAAACCTCCCGAGTCAATACCACGGTGCCGATACACTGTTCGATGCGGCCCAGCTCGCGGTGGGCTTCCATCACCCCCGTATCGTCAAGAGCCGATTCGAGACGCAGCCGGTCGATCACCCGGCGGGCCTCCAGGCCGAGAACCTCGCTTGAATAGGCAGATTCCCAATCTGTCCAGTCGAGCGGATTCTTCTGCCCCAGGAGCGGCCGGAGGACAACGCTGGTATCCAGGTAAGCGATCATGGGCCCTCGCGGGTCTCTTTGAGGATCCTCTCCAGGTCGATTTTTTTGCGCAGGCGGACAGGGCGGATCTCCGCGAGATTGCCGATCGGCCGATTGGCGTCGCGTACCCTGAACCCCTGCTCTTCCTCCACGAAAGGAACCAGGCGTGCGATCGGGGTTTGCCGTTCGCAAACGACAACAGTGTCGCCTCGCTTGACTTCCGCGAGATAGGAACTCAGACGCGATTTTAACTCAGAGACCTTGGCCTTCTTCATGTCTTCATGATGACCAGATATGGTCATCATGTCAAGAATCATCATCGACCATAATGGGTATGCAGGAAGAACCCAGGTTTGCAGATATCCACGACTGCGATTGACTGACCCGAGATTGTCATCAGAAGGACGGGATTTTTGTCGTGACAGGAGGCGCTTGACGGGCGCTGCGGATGGCCTGGACGGCCCAGGAGAGACAATTGGCGATCAAGCCCGACTCGGATTTGCTCCCAGGCAGCCTTGACCTCCAGAATCTCAGGACGTGCGCCATGGCATCCGGATGCTGCGACGAAATCCCGGATTGACGGCCACCGCCGTCTTGACACTAGCCCCGGGCATCCGGGCCAACACGGCGATTTTCAGCGCCGTCGATACGGCGTTGTGCCGGCAGCTGCCATATCGGGATCCCGGCCAGACGGTCGACATCGTGGAAATCCAGCCACCCGGAACCGGAGATTCGCATCGTGGCACCCCGGATCGGGTGGGAGCGAGCGTGTCAGGCTGATACGGTAATTCCTGGTCGAGAGTCCGGCCCTTGATCCGATGTCCGAAGTCTGAAGTCTTTCTTTTGAGGCAGTGTCACTATGATATCCGGTTCCCAATAGGGTAGAATGGCGCGCGCACGAAAGGGTGGAAAGAGGACGCGCATGCGCATCACACTGAATCGAAGGTTGTTTCTGAAACTCTCGGGGGCGGCTGCCGGAGGCATTGCCGCGGGGGAGATCCTCGGAGGACCCGCGCTGGACCAGGTCCTGTCCGGCGAAGCTGCGCGGGACGGGACGCAGGTTTTGTCGATTGTCTGCAACAACAACTGCGGAGGTCGATGTCATCTCAAGGCTCACGTCAAAGACGGCAAGGTCATCCGGATCAGCACGGACGAAACGCCCGATTCCGCGAGCATGCCGCAGCTTCGGGCCTGTCTGAAGGGGCGCGCCACGAGAAACCGGCTCTACCATCCGGACCGCCTCAAGTACCCCATGAAACGGGCAGGGCGGAGAGGCGAGGCAAACTTCCAGCGGATTTCCTGGGACGATGCCGTCGAGGTCATTGCTGCGAATCTTCGCCGGACGCTGGACCGACACGGGCCGGCCTCTGTCTACATTCAATATGGCACAGGCGATTGCGGAGCGGTTTCCGGCGTCGCGGCGGCCCGGCGTCTGATGAACCTGCTGGGCGGCTATCTCGGCTACTATAACAGCTACAGCTCGGCTTGCCTCCGCTACACCGCACCGTTCGTGACCGGTTACCGCGACACGAATTCGTACCAGACCCTGGTCCAATCCAAGCTGATCGTGCTGAACGGCTTCAATCCGGCCGAGACCGTGTTCGAGACCAATTCCAATTACTATCTGTCCCAAGCCAGGGAAGCGGGCGCAAAGATCATCGTGATTGATCCGCGCTACACGGAAACCGCGGCCACCTTCGCCGATGAGTGGCTGCCGCTGAGGCCGACCACGGATACGGCGCTTTTTCTTGCCATGGCGCATGTGATCATCACCGGGAACCTGCTTGACCAGGGCTTCCTCGACAGGTACTGCATCGGCTTCGACGAGGATCACATGCCTTCTGGAGTGCCTGCGGGCGAGTCCTTCAGGAGCTATGTTCTGGGACTGCAGGATCATCTGCCGAAAACGCCGGATTGGGCCGCGCCGATAACCGGGATCGACGCCAATGCGATCCGGAATCTGGCCAGGGAGTATGCCACGACGAAGCCGGCGCAGCTGCTGCAGGGATTAGGCCCGCAGCGCCACGCGCACGGAGAGCAGTCCGTGCGCGCAGGGATTGTCCTGGCCTGCATGACGGGCAACCTCGGCATTCCCGGCGGAGGTTGGGGGGGCGGAGAAGGCGGCAGGTCGCTCGGCCTGGGTACAGGCGACCTGCCTGCGGGGCCTAACCCCGTAAAAGCCAGGATACCGGTATTTCTCTGGACCGATGCCATTGTGCGCGGCACCGAAATGACCGCTGAGGACGGCGTGCAGGGGGGCCCGCTGCCGAGCAACATCAAGTTCATCTTCAACCTGGCCAGCAATACCCTTGTCAATCAGCATGCCGACGTCAACCGGACGATCCGGATCCTTGAGGACGAGAAACTCGTCGAGTGCATCGTAGTTTCCGACCAGTTCATGACGCCGAGCGCGAGATTTGCCGACGTCCTGCTGCCTGCCGATCATTCGCTGGAACGCGACGACCTCGGCTTCCCGTGGTCGGGCGAAAAATATGTGGTGTTCGGCAACAAAGTTGTGGATCCTCCCTCCGAGTGCAGGCACGAGTACTGGTGGTTCAACCGCGTGGCGGAGAAACTGGGAATCGGGGACAAATTTTCCGAGGGCAAGACCCGAGAAGACTGGCTGAAGCAGATCGTCGATCGCGCGAAGGAAAGCAACCCTGCGTTTCCATCCTGGGAGGAACTGGCAAGGACGGGACTCTACCGGGAGGAGCCGGAAGCATATGTCGCCTTCGAAAAGGAAATCCGGGATCCCGCCGGCCACCCGTTCAGGACCCCGTCCGGGAAAATCGAGATCTTCTCGAAGGTGCTCTACGACATGAACAAGCCTGATATAACCGGGGTTCCGAAGTACATCCCGGCGTGGGAAGGGCCGGAAGATCCGCTGACAAAGAAGTACCCATTGCAGTGCATCGGCCCTCACTACAAGAGGCGGACGCACTCTGTTTTTGACGAAAATGCCTGGATGGAAGAGGCGGAACCCCAGGTGATGTGGATCAGCCCGCAGGACGCGGAGGCGCGCGGGATCAAAGACGGCACGAGGGTGCGGGTGTTCAACGACCGCGGAGCGCTCATCATCCCGGCACGCGTGACGAAGCGGGTGCGGCCGGGCGTCGTCGCCATCCCGCAGGGCGCGTGGTACACGCCCGGCAAGGATGGCGTCTGCCGGAGAGGCTGCATCAATGTCCTGACGAGCCAGAGACCAACCCCTCTGGCTCACGGCAATGCCCAGCACACGATCCTCGTCGAGGTGCAGGATGCCGGAGGAGGCCAGCATGGCTAGCGGACAGATCGCCTTTTTCGTGGACACCACCAAGTGCACCAATTGCCGGACCTGCGAAATCTCCTGCAAGGATTTCAACAATGCTGCCGCCGGCCTGAGAATTCGCAGGGTGCGCACGTTCGAAGGCGGGGAGTTTCCTAAGATATTCGCCTACAACATCTCCATGTCCTGCAACCACTGCGAGGATCCGATCTGCCTCAAGCATTGCCCGACCGGCGCCTTCTCAAAGCGCGCGAGCGACGGCATCGTGGTGCACGATCCCGGGCGCTGCATCGGCTGCCGCTATTGCACATGGCTGTGCCCGTACGGCGCCCCCCAATACGACGCCCGGGAGGGCCGGATCCGGAAGTGCAATTTCTGTGTGGAGGAACTGGACCGGGGAAGGAGCCCTGTGTGTGCAACTGCCTGCCCGATGCGCGCCATCGAGATCGGCCGGCTGTCTGACATCGCCTCGCGCCCGCATGCAACGGCGCGCATCCGCAGTATCCCCTCACCCGGCCTGACAATGCCAGCGTGCAGATACAAGGTGAGAGCGGAGGCGGAGCGCGCGTGAGAGGTGCGACCATGTCCGAATGGCCCTTGGCAGTCTTCACCCTGGCGATCCAGCTCTCTTGCGGACTGGCGTTGGCCGCCACGCTTTCCGATTGGTCAGGCGGTCACTCAGACGTCGGCATGCGTCCTCTTGGAATCGCGATATTCCCGCTGGCTGCTGTCGGAATGCTGGCTTCGCTGCTTCACCTGGGCCGTCCGCTCTCCGCATGGAAATCTCTTTACAATCTGGGGACTTCGAGACTGAGCCTGGAGGTCCTTCTTACACTTCTGTTTGTTCTCGCTGCGCTCATGTACAGCCACTCGTGGTGGGCGCACAGGCCGGATCACAGGGTCGCAACCGGCGTTGCGACGAGTCTGCTTGCACTGGCCGCGGTCGCTTCCAGCACCACGGTGTACCTGATCCCGACTCAGCCCGCCTGGAATGCGGGTTGGGTGCCGGCTTCGTTTTTCGGCACGGCGTTGTTGCTGGGAGGCACCGCCTCGGCGGCTTTCGTCGGCCTTCGCGGCCCGAGGGATTTGCTCGGCTGTTTTCTCGCGGGAACGGTGGCGGGCGGCCTGATGCTGCTCGCTTCGACGGTGTGGATGCTGGCGGCTTTGTCCCGGGTCCCGCTGGATGATTTCGCGGCGGCGCGCATGCAGGAGGCATTGCATCTCCTCACGTCGCAGCATGCCGTCGCGCTGGGACTTCACCTGCTTCTGGCGACGGTCATCCCCATTGCGTTCGCCGCGCTGATCTGGTCCGGCCGGAGTGCTCCGGGGCCGCCGCCCTGGTTGCGCCTCCTTGTGTTCCTCGCAATCAGCCTGGGTGCCTTCATCGGCCGCAACCTGATGTATTTCGTCGTCACTCTGCCTCGCCAGTTCTGAAAAAGGGTCGCAAGCGATATTCGCCGGGTCCGCGCACCATGCAGCGGCAATGAGATTTTCATCCAGGGATGACCACCGGATTTTACCGGAGAAAACTCCAATCCCAATCCGCCTGAGGACCGCTTCGACCACACGGTTGCAGCTGACAAGACGCATCCCGGATGACTCCGCCGGACCGGTCATACAGTTGCCGGCGCGACAGGCCGCGCGCAGTGAAGCCGTACCTTCACGCTCTCCTGGCTGATTTCCAAGCACAAGGTCCCCTTCCTCGACAATCCATTCGCAGTGCCGTGGCGCAGGAATGTCGCACAGTTTTTTCCCTGCAACGAAACGGTTGCGAATGACACCGTCCCTGCCCGGCGGCAATCAGAGCCGCCGGAGCCTGGGTCCGGGGGCTGACTCGGACGTCGGTTTTTCCCGTGGCCGGCCCGCTGCATCGTTATTTGGTCCTTTTTGCGCCCCGCCTGGTGTTTAATACGGCCACCCGCCATACACAGAGGAAGCGTTTATGGAAAATGAGACTGGTCCGTTGCGCGACGTACCTTACATGGGAGTCATTTACGTGGTGGCGGAAGCTGCCAAGCTTGGGTATTACGGGGAGCACCCGGACTGGTGCAATCTGGGCCAGGGAATGCCCGAGGTCGGCCCCCTGCCGGGAGCTCCGGAGCGCGTCGGCGCCGTTTCCATTCATCCCGACGATCACGCCTATGGTCCGGTCGCCGGCCTGACCGAATTGCGCGAGGCCGTGGCCGTCCTCTATAACCGGCAGTTCCGCCGGGGAATGAAGTCTCAATACTCCGCTGCCAACGTGGCGATTTCCGCCGGCGGAAGGCTGGCCCTCACGCGGGCGATCTGGGCTCTCGGGAAAATCCGCATCGGTTATTTCACTCCGGATTACACGGCTTATGAAGACCTGCTGGGCGGCATCCCGAGAGTGACGCCTGTGCACATGCCGCTTCCCGTGGAGAATGGCTTTGCCATCGCACCGGATAAGCTCGAGGCAACCGTCCTGGGTTGCGGGCTTCACGCCGTGCTGATTTCCAACCCGTGCAATCCGACCGGCCGCGTCATTCGCGACGGAGAGCTGAACGCCTGGGTGGATCTGGCCCGGCGGCTTAAAACCGCCCTCGTGCTGGACGAGTTTTATTCCCATTTCATCTGGAACGGTCCGGCCCCGGTCAGCGCCGCCGCCTTCGTGGAGGATGTCGACAAGGATCCGGTGATGCTGCTTGACGGGCTCACTAAAAACTATCGATATCCGGGCTGGCGCGTCGGCTGGACACTCGGTCCCGCCGATTGGATTGATATTATGACCCGCTCGGGCAGCGCCATCGACGGCGGCGCGCCGCGCTGGCTTCAGCGCGCCGCCGTGCCGCTGGTCGAACCCGCGCACGCCGGCCGCGAAACGCGGGCCATGAGGGACGCATTCCGGGTAAAGCGCGACTTCATGCTGGAAAGCCTGAAACGCATGGGAGTGCGCTTCCCTCGCGACCCGGAGGGCACTTTTTACTGCTGGGGTTCCGTGGAAAACCTGTCCCCTCCGCTCGATGACGGCTTTCGATTCTTCCGCGAAGCCCTGAAGGAAAAAGTCATAACCGTCCCGGGAGAATTCTTCGACGTCAATCCAGCAAAGCACAGATCTGATCCGCCCAGGCTGAATCCGTTCGTGAGGTTCAGCTTCGGAGCGCCCATGGAGGTCGTCCGGCGCGGTGTTGCGCGCCTGACTTCCATGGCTGCCGGCGCCTGACACACGGCGGGGAATCGTGGCTGGTCATGATGTTTTTCATAATAATTAGCCCTCGCCACCCGGGCTTCCGTTGCCAATCCTGCTGCAACCCCGTTTTGAAAATACCGGATCCCGACGAGACTTCGCGCCTGGCCAGGCACGAACAACCATTTTCATTGACAAATTCAGCCCTCTTGACACATATACATCATGCTGGATGATGGAGGTGTTACCATTCATCGCACACAGATATATTTGGAAAGCAGTCAGTACGAACTCCTGCGATCGCGGGCTCGGCGAGAAGGCAAATCCATGGCGGCGCTGATTCGCGAGGTTCTGGACGAGTTCCTCAGCGGCAAGGCAACCAGGGGCCATCAGGACCCGCTGCGCCGTGCCATCGGCATCGGCAGAGGGGACGGGACCGCCGTGGCCGAGAACTACGAAGATTTCCTCTACGGAGAAAAGAGTTGAATCTCGTATTCGCGGACACTGGAGGCTTCTACGCGCTGGCGGACCGGGGTGATCCCGCGCATTCCCGTGCCCGGAACTTCATCGAAGACTGCGAAGCCGTCCTGCTGACGACGGATTTTGTCTTCGCTGAGACAATGTCGCTGCTGACAAAGCGACTGGGAAAGGATATCGCGGTCACATTCGGCCAGGCGCTGCGCTCCAGCTCATCGGTGCGGATCGAAGAGGCGCCGTTCGAAGTGCGGGAATCGGCCTGGCGGTTATTCGCGCTTCACCGGGATAAGGACTACGACCTCATCGATTGCATCTCGTTCTCAATGATGGAGAAGTTCCGCCTCCGGGAAGCATTCGGCTTCGACCGGCATTTCGTTCAGCACGGTTTCCTTCTGCTCCCGCACGAATGACTGCCGCAAATCGGGCATGATAGCGACCGACGACGAAACATTCCCGATTTCACGGCATTTGGATGGCTACATGTCCTCTGAACAACTGCCGGAGCAAGAAAACAGGGCTTATCAAAATGGAATAATGGCGCATGCGCGTGCCGGAAAGCCGCTGCCGTCTTTTGGCTCGGGAAATGTGACGACTGCCAGGGCGCCTCGCAGGCGGTGGACTTTTCACTTTACCGCCACGGTCGCGTAAGCCCAATCCCATGAGGTCAGGCCCCTGGTGTTGACCGCCTTGACCGCCACCCGGAGACTCTCTCCCGCCTTCACACCGGTGATCCGGGCACTCGGGGTTTTCACAATCATGGTGCGTGCCATCGGACTGGCTTCCGGACCGTATGCAACGGTGTAGGAGGTCACGCCTTTCTCGGGAGAGGGCGCCCAGGTTATGTCCACGTTGCCGCCCGATGTATTAGCGGCCTTCAGGTCCTTCAGCCGCGCCGGGCTGTCCGCGAGCAGCATGATGGAGGCGGTGTTCGCCCTGGTTGCCTCCAAGAGGAGCTGGTGGTTGACGGTTTCCAGGAGATCGGTCGGCTGGTGGTAGTTCGGATTGCCCAGTACCGGGTACGAACCGAATCCACCGACGATGTCCCCGTACGCCTCATAGTAGGCTGCGGCGTCGGTGGACCTGAAGTAGCGGGCGTCGTATGTGACCATCCCGGAGAAAAGGAACGCCGCGGCATGCTGCAGGTCCCGGATCCCGGCATTCGAGTAGCGGATGGTGTTGTCGAGGCGGTGGTCGTTGGTCCAGCCGATCATGTCGTTGTTGAGGGCTCCGAGGAGCTGCATCTTGCTTGCGACCGCCTGTCGCACGAACTCGCGGCTGCCGAGGAGGCCGGCCTCCTCCCCCGTAAATGCGGCGAAGATGATCGTCGACGCCATCGGCGTGTTCGCCAGGATCCGCGCGGTTTCGAGCAGAACAGCCGTGGCGCTGCTGTTGTCGTCCGCCCCCGGGCCGCGCTGGTTGGAGTCGTAGTGGCTGCTGAGAACATAGATGAGATCCGGATTTTCGGTCCCGCGCAGGGCTGCCAGTATGTTCGCGGTGCGGATCTGCCCCGAATCGAACCACTGATACTCCGGCTTGTATCCAAAGGTCTCGAACGTCCGGAAAATGTAGTCTCCCGCTAGTTTGTTTCCCGGCTGGGAGATGTGCTTGGAGTCGAAGTGGAACAGAGCTTCCTCGTACTCGTATATCTTGTGAATGGCTGCCTTCCCGGTCACCGTGCGAACGGCCGCGGCGATTGGGCGGAACATGGCTTCGCCGGCCGTTCGCAGGGCCCGCTCGGAGGCGAGGTTCTGCCGGATGCGCGTCAGCAGCGCATCCTTAGAGACTTTCCGTGTCAAATCGAGCAGGAAAACGGCACGTTCCGCCGAGATCGTGTCGCCGTTGCGCTGGGATTGAATCAGGATCATGGTGCCGGCAGGGTTCACAACCCAATCGTACTCCGGAGCAATGGTGCGGAGACTGTTGTTATGGAACAGCTTAGTGCTCGTCGACGATTCCAGGTCGTATAGATACGAGCGCGCGTGCCGGCGCTCGCCTTTTATTGCCAGGATCTTGCTGTTGGTGATGAACCGCGCGCTCCAGTCCGGCTGAACCTCGTGGCTCACCCTGACTTCGCCGGTGCCGTCCGATTTCATGCAGAAAATCTCGCCGTTGCGCTGAAACGGCATTTCGAAAACCACCTGTGCGCCGTCGGGCGACACGGCAGCTGAAGCGATCCGGTCGGCGGATTTCCTTATTGTCGCCGGCGCAAGCGGCGCGGCAAGCTTCAAGTACTGGATGGCGCTTTCGGTCGCTGTGCCGGACACAAACAGGAGGGCGGAACCGCCGGCGGCGATCGAAGGAGCGGATCCCGTGAATCTGGCCGCACTGCCGCCGGCAATATCGAACACCGCGAACTCCCTGCCTCCTCCGGTGCCGCGGCCACCTCCACCGCCCCTTCCGCCCGAAGGCGGCCCGCCCTGGCGCCCGCCTGCCTGAGCTGAGTCGCTTCGGGGAAACGGCGACTGGGTGGAAATCGAAAAAATCAGGTACTTGCCGCCTGCTATTGCGATCGGATTGGTCTTGAAACCCGGGCCTGAGGTGAGCGCGCGCGGTTTCCCTCCCTCCGAAAGGGCGTAGATCTCGCTGGAGGCCGTATCAGTTTCCCTGCCGCCGGCGAGATACAGTTCGCGACCGTCGGCGCTGAATGCCAGGCCTGATTTGTACAAGCCCTCGTCCTCGATGCGCTGCTCCCTTCCGGAGGCAAGGTCGCGCAAAACGATGTCGGTATTCCTCGCTTCAAGCGCCGACAGTTGCCCCCTTTTGGCCGCCAGGATCTGACGGTCCGGCGCCGGTGTTTTCGAAAGTTCACCGATCTCGGCGCGCAGGGCTGCAATTTCCGGGGTTTCCCTGACGCGCAGAAAAGCAACGGCATCGCGACCCGGCGCGAAGATGAGATTGGAGCCAGGAATATCGGCCATCTTCGCCAATTGTCTTTCCGTGTCGATGATGTGGGTCACCACAGCCGGCCGAGTGCCGGTTTCATAGGCCGCATACCGGCCCGAAGGACTGAAACTGAGCCCGCTGCCGTCCGGCGCGATTTCCGTGACCTGATAGAGTTCCCCGGTGATCAGGGCGATTCGTTCCAGCCACAAGTCGCCGTCCCGGCTTGTCAGAATGGCTTCAAAGCCTTGCAGCGCAGGGACATAGTCACCACGATCCCAGGCCTGAATCGCCTGTTCGAAGCGGCCGTCCAGGGCACCCGGCGCGGCAGCCATTGAGACACATGCTACTATCAGTATCAGAATCGGGAATGTTTTTTTCATGAAACCACCTCGCACTCCAGGCTTTTGGCTGGTAGAATTCCGTCTTCATTTCGAGGGTGGGATACCACCCTTGTCTTTCCGAAGGAGGCGAGGGTAGCACTTAGACACAGGATTATCCAGCATTTTGGCTCACAATGCTTGCAAGATACCTGGGGACCTAGGTTAATATAGGCGTCTGCTACTCTGGAGGAACTGCAAAAAACTGTACTGGAAATGGAGGTCTGTCCCAACATGGCAACAGCGGATAAAGAAATAGCCCGGCAGCCGATAACTACTACTACTTACAGCGGAGTGCCTACCAACAATATCACCAGAGGCCTTCCGAAGACCGTGGAATCGATCTGTCCGGATCCGGACTGCGGCAAGGTGATTAATGCGCGCCTGTTTGCCGAAGACGGCAAGGTTTTCATGGACAAGACCTGCCCGCAGCACGGCTATTACAAGGACCTGTATTGGTCCGACGTCGCTCTCTACCTGAAAGCGGAGAAATGGGAGTTCGGCGACGGCAAGGGTTTGTCCAACCCGACCACCTACAGCGAGATCTGCCCTCGCGACTGCGGAATCTGCCAGAGGCACACCAGCCACACGGCCCTGGGAAACATCGACCTGACCAACCGGTGCAACCTGACCTGCCCGATCTGTTTCGCCAACTCCAACGTGACGGGCAAGATATACGAGCCGAGCAAGGAAGAGGTGATGGAGATGCTCCGGCTGTATCGCGCCGAGCAGCCTGTCGCCGGGCGGCTTGTCCAGTTTTCCGGCGGCGAGCCCACGATTCACCCTGATTTCCTGGAGATCCTGCGGGGCGCGAAGGAGATGGGTTTCAGCCACATCCAGGTGGCATCCAACGGCATCAAGTTTGCGGATCCCGACTTCACCATGCGCGCCGCCGAAGCGGGCCTGCACACGATTTACCTCCAGTTTGACGGTGTCGACGATCATGTGTACCGGCAGACCCGCGGCCGCAATCTCCTCGAATACAAGCTCAAGACCGTCGAGGCGGTCCGCAAGGCCGGCATCAAGATCGTCTATGTGCCCACGATCGCGGGCGGGATCAATGAGGATCAGGTGGGGAAGATCCTCCGATTCGCGCTCGACAACATCGATGTCTCGAGCGGCATCAGTTACCAGCCGGTCGCTATTACCGGGCGTATCAACTACCAGGAAAGGATGAAGCTACGTTTCACTCTTCCGGATCTGGTCCGCTGCATTGAGGAGCAGACCGGCATTGCCTCCAAAGACGACTGGTACCCGCTGAGCTTCGTGCAGCCGATCTCGAAGATTATCAGCTCGGTGCGCGGCGCCGACACCGTCCACATCACGTGCCATCCCCATTGCTCTCTCGGCACCTACCTCTTCATCGAGCAGAACACCGGCAGGGCGATCCCGATCACACGCTTTACGGACATCGAGGGGATGTTCAGGGAAATCGAGGTCCAGGCTGCCAAGACCAAAGCAAGTCGCTTCAAACGCTTCGCCCAGATGAACGCTTTCTACCAGCTTCAGAAGTACTACAAGAAAGAGAAGGCGCCAGCCGGCCTCGATTTCACCCGTTTCCTGCAAACCCTCGACGGTTTCTTCGACAAGGATGCGGGGCGCGGCGAGAAAGACGGCACGTACACCAACAAGACCCTGCTCGTCGCGGGCATGCACTTCATGGATGCCTACAACTACGAACTCGAGCGTGTGCGACGCTGCACCATACACTATGCGACGCCGGCTGGACGGATCATTCCTTTCTGCGCATACAACGGCGGGCTTGTGCACCGCAGGGCCATAGAGGATCAGTTCTCCGTCCCGTTGGAAGAATACCGGCAGCGCAGGAGAGAAAAAGGCCAGGAAATCAACTAGGCGAGAAGAATTCTCATCGAATGCCGAAGCGGAGACGCCGCCGCGTCTCCGCTTCGATGCTTTTCGTGCCTGCAATTGCAGGCGGCTGCGACTCGAACGAGTGGAAGTAAGCTGTTCATGGCAATTCATATTGGAATCGATCTCGGCTCCGTCAGTGTAAAAGCGGCGCTTTTCTCCCGCGACGCGGGGGACGCGCCGTTTTTTGAGAGGCACGCCTCCCACCCGCTCTTCCAGTCTGTGCGGCGGCTGACCGCGCCCGCGCAGGGATCATCCTGGCTTGCAGTGACCCGCTATGCGCGCATCGCGGGGAATCCCTTGAAGCAAACCCGGGAATTGCTCGAAAACCTCGTGTCCCTGGTGGATCGTTCGTCATTGGGGGAGGTTGCGGGGACCGGAAGGGGAGCGAAGTTGCTGCAGTCCGAATTCGGCATGGGCAATCAGAATGAGTTCCGGGCGTTGTGCAAGGCTGTCGAGCTGCTGTGCCCCGGCGTTCACACGCTCTTCGAGATGGGCGGCGAAAACTCCAAGTACATCCGTTTCGACTGCCACGGCAGCGACGGCCGTCTCGGCATTGCCGACTACCAGACAAACGGTGACTGCGCCGCCGGGACCGGTGGTTTCCTCGACCAGCAGGCGGGGCGCCTGCTGTTCAAGGTGGAAGAGATCGGCGACCTCGTCCTTGCCACTCAGCGGGCCGCGCAGATCGCGGGCCGCTGTTCGGTGTTTGCCAAGAGCGACATGATCCATGCACAGCAGAAGGGGTTCACTCCCGAAGAGATCCTCAAGGGCCTGTGCGATGCCGTTGCCCGCAACTTCAAGAGCGCGATCACGAAGGGGAAAAAGATCGTCCCCGAAATCTGTTTCGTGGGAGGAGTGGCCTCCAACCGCGGGGTCGTCCAGGCGCTCGAGTCCGAGTTCGGCTGGGATCCGGGAACGCTGAAGGTTCCCGGGGATCACACCGCATTTGGCGCCATCGGCAGCGCTCTCCTCGCCGCGGAGATTTCCGGCGAAGAAAGCCGCGAACAGCACGCGTTCAGCCTCGAACGTTCGGCCGAAGCGGAACAGATCCCGAGTTCTCCCCGGCTCTCCATGGATAACGTCGTGCTGCTCCGGAACCGCATGGTCGCGCTGAGCCCGGAGGAAATCCAAGGTGTGCGCGAGGCTTTTCTCGGCATCGACATCGGCTCGGTGAGCACGAACCTGGTGGTGATCGATGCCGACTGCAACGTGCTCAAGGAGATCTACCTGCGGACCGACGGGCGCCCGATCGAGGTCGTCGGCCGGGGTTTGCGCGAAATCGAACAGGACCTTGCCGGGAAGATCCATATCTGCGGGGTCGGCACCACCGGCTCCGGGCGCGAACTCATCGGCGAACTGGTCGGCGCCGACACGGTGAACGACGAGATCACGGCGCACAAAACGGGCGCCGCCTTCATCGACCGCACCATCCTCGGGCTGGGTGTGGACACGATCTTCGAGATCGGCGGACAGGACGCGAAGTTCATCAGCCTCGAGGAGGGGATCGTCGTCGATTTCGCGATGAACGAGGCGTGTGCGGCGGGAACCGGGAGCTTCCTGGAGGAGCGCGCGAAAGAGCTCGGCATACGGATCGAAAACGATTTTGCCCGCATCGCGCTTTCGAGTGACGATCCGATCCGGCTCGGCGAGCGCTGCACTGTCTTCATGGAGCGCGACGTCAACGGCTATCTGCAGCGCGGCGCATCCCTGGACCGGATCGTCGGCGGGCTGGCCTATTCGGTCGCCACAAATTACATCAACCGCGTGGTGCGCGGGCGCAAGATCGGCGAGGTGATCTTTTTCCAGGGCGGAACCGCGTACAACGACGCGGTTGCGGCTGCGTTCTCGTCGATCCTCGGCAAACGCATCATCGTCCCGCCGTTCAACGGCGTCATAGGCGCGCTCGGCGTTGCCCTGCTGGCCAAGGATAAGATGCTCAGCAACCGGCAGGAGAGCACTTTCCGCGGATTCGATCTCGACAAGGTCGACTACGATATCCTCGAGTTCACCTGCAAGGGCTGCACCAACTTCTGCCAGATGCAGCGTTTCACCGTCGAAGGCGAGCAGACCTACTGGGGCGATAAGTGCTCGGAGCGCTACCGCAAGGCCGTCAGGAGCGAACACGAGCCGGTGATCGAAAACCTGATCGAGTTTCGCCGCAACCTGCTCCTGGCGGATTACCGTCCCGAAGCCGGCGACGGTCCCGTAGTGGGATTCCCGTTCTGCATGTCCACCTATGACTGGGCTCCGTTCTGGCTCAACCTCATGAATGAGCTGGGGATCCGCGTGCTG
Organism: Acidobacteriota bacterium; assembly: GCA_017860135.1. Classification (GTDB taxonomy): domain Bacteria; phylum Acidobacteriota; class UBA6911; order UBA6911; family UBA6911; genus JAFNAG01. The sequence goes on along the minus strand of JAFNAG010000058.1, from coordinate 2,203 downwards.
TTGTCCGAGCCGACTACCAACCAGATCGTGAAGCTCGGTCTCGAGTCGGTGGTCTCCGAGCCGTGCTTCCCGATCCAGGTAGCGCACGGCCATGTCCGGTGGCTCATCGACAAGAAGGTCGACAACATCCTGGTGCCGAATTACATCGCCGCCCCGGGGGACAAGGCAGGAAAACCGTCGTTCTTCTGCCCTTGGAACCAGACGCTCCCTTTCATCACGCGCGTGGCGCCGTTCATCTCCGAATACCGTCAGCGCATCCTCGCCCCGACCCTCTGGTTCAATCATGGGGTCCGGGCCGTCGCCCGCGAGATCAGGGAAGCACTCCATGGCGCCGGGATGCCCCGCAGCGCCCGCCAGGTGGAACTGGCGGTCGAGCGCGGCTTTGCCGCGTCGTCGGCCTTCCGGAACGAGCTGCTCCGCGCGGGCGCCGCCGCGCTCGCAGCCATCGCAGCGAACAGCGAGCACGGCATCGTGCTGCTGGGCAGGCCGTACAACATATACGACAAGGGTGTCAACCTCGACATCGGCACCAAGATGCGCAAATACTACGGCGCAAATGTCCTCGGGCTCGATTTCCTGGATATCGACGAGAGTCGGATCGAGCAGCATCACGAGAACATGTACTGGAGTTACGGCGGTAAGATCCTGGCGGCGGCTGCCTTCGTCAAGGACAAGCCGCATCTGCACATCGTATACATTACCAACTTCAAGTGCGGGCCGGATTCCTACATCAAGCACTTCATCACGGAAGTTTCGGGAAGGCCCTTCCTCACGCTTCAGTTCGACGGGCACAACAACGACGCCGGAATGCTCACCCGTTGCGAGGCGTATCTGGACAGCAAAGGAGTGTTGCGGAGATGGGGTTCGACCGAACGGGAAATGCCCGCGGGAAAAAGCCATCCATAAAAGGACGGAAGCTGTACGTCCCGCAGATGAGTCATGGAGGCGCCGTCGCCTTTGCGGCTGCGTTCCGCAGCGTCGGGATCGAGGCGCAAGTCTGCCCGGATTCCGATGCGCGGACACTGGATCTGGGCGGCCGCTACACCTCAGGGGAGGAGTGCCTCCCCGCCCGCGTGACGCTCGGGAATTTCCTCAAGGTCGTCGAGCAGCCCGATTTCGTCCCCGAAAAGACCGCCTTCTTCATGCCGACGGCCGACGGGCCCTGCCGCTTCGGACAATATGCGCCTTACCTCCGCAAAGTGCTGCGCGATATCGGTCTGCAGGACGTCATGGTCTTTTCACCCAGCAGCCGGGACGGTTACCAGGGCATGGGAGAGCAGGTCAACGAGCTGCAGCGCAATGCGCTGCGCGGCTTGATCGCAGCCGACGCCCTGCGCAAGATGCTGCACATGACCCGCCCCTACGAAATAAAAAGGGGAGACACCAACGCTGTTCACCTCCGCTCCATCGAACGGGTCGAACGGGTGATGGAGCGCCAGGGAATCGCGACCGAACAACGCATGAGGGACCTGGTTGCCGCGCTCGCCGAGTCGCGCGAGGATTTTCACGCGATCCCCGTGCGCAGCATGCGCACCCGCCCGTTGATCGGGGTTGTGGGGGAGATCTTCTGCCGCCTGACCCCGTTCACCAACGACTTCCTGATCCGAAAGCTCGAAGAATTCGGCGGCGAATGCACCCTGGCCCACATCGTGGAATGGGTCTGGTACACGAACGTGGAGCAGAAGAAACGGCTGCAGCAGGCCGGCCGGTCGATCTCCAAAGCCATGCTGGCAGTACAGATCAAGAACCACATCCAGCACAAGGACGAGCACCGGCTGTACAAGGTGTTCGAGGAGGATTTCAGAGGCTACGAAGAGCCTGCCATCGAGAAAATCTTCGAGTACTCAGAACCGTACCTGCCGCATGGCGGCGCCCTGGGAGAGATGACCCTGAGCGTGGGCAAAGCCGTATTTCATTACCATCAGGGCTGTGACGGCGTCGTGGACATCTCACCCTTCACCTGCATGAACGGCATCGTCACCGAAGCGATCTACCCGAAGATATGCGCCGACCTCGACGACATCCCGATCCGGAACTTTTTCTTCGATGGAACTCAGTCGGATCTGGACCGCGATGTGGGAATTTTCATGGAACTGACCCGCACCTACCAGGCCCGCAAGAAACGGCCCCGCCCCTGACCGAAGTTCGAATGCGGACGCGCGATATTCCAGTCCGGCCGGGCGAAGTCCCAGTGCGGGCGGGC
>JAFNAG010000242.1 GCA_017860135.1 Acidobacteriota bacterium | reverse complement strand
GGCGAAAAACCATTGATCGGGGGAAACAGACGCGTTAGGCTCGGGGAGCGTATTTTGCGATATCCGCATCTCAGGAGAGGACCCATATGATAGGTCGCCGATTCGTATTTTTGATTGTAATGCTGCTGTTTTTGTCATGCCTCGGGACTGCGCCCCTTGCGGCCCAAGAACTCAGTATCGCCAGGCAGGTCACCGAGCGCATCCTTCCCAACGGGCTCAAAGTCCTGATTGTCAACCGGCCGGAAATCCCAACTGTGCGCTGCACCCTGGCGTTTCGCGTGGGCGCGGTTAATGAGCGCTTGGGCATCACCGGGGTCTCCCACATGCACGAGCACATGATGTTCAAGGGTACCAGGACGATGGGGATCAAGCCGGGCACCCTCGAACTGGACAATCAGCTGAACAGACAGATCGACGACCTGGAAGCCCAGATCGTGAAGGAAGAGTCCAAGGTCAAAGGACGTGATGAGAACAAGATCATCGCGCTCAAGAAGCAGGTTTCCGAGTTGATCGATCGGGAACGCAAAGAGACCATCGTGAGCGAGGAGATCTGGACCGCCTACCAGGAAGCCGGCGGTACGGGCCTGAACGCCTCCACCGGCAGTGAAATGACACAGTACTATGTGACTCTGCCGAAGAACAAACTCGAGCTCTTCATGGCGCTCGAAGCCGACCGCCTGGTCAACCCGGTTTTCCGTGAGTTCTACTCGGAGCGTGATGTGCTGGTGGAAGAACGCCGCATGAGCGAGAACGGCGAGGGGTTTTTCTTCAACGAGCAGCTCAACGCCACCTTCTATGCTGCCAGCCCTTACTCCTGGTCGGTGGTAGGCTGGATGTCCGACCTCAGTCGCATCACCAAACAGGAGATGGTTGAGTACCGGAACCAGTACTATCGCCCTGACAACGCCGTACTCTGCCTGGCAGGCGGTGTGGATGTGGAGCCGACCATGGCGCTGATCACCAGATACTTCGGTCCAATCAAAAATCCGCCGGGCGCGGCGCCGCGCGTGCGCACAGAGGAGCCTTCGCCCGAATATTACCGCAAGGTCAACGGCCCGGACTTCAAGGTGCCTTACATTGAAAAGCGTGTGCTCGGACGCGCGGCTACCAATCCGTATGTTACGGTCCTGTTCCACATCCCGCCGGTCTGGCACGACGACATCTCGCCGCTTTACATGCTGGCCCAGGTGATGAGCTCGCGCACGGGCAAGATGTATGCGGAAATGGTGCTCAAGAATGATCACGCGACCTCGGTGAGCGCAAGCGCCAGCGAATCCGAGTACGACGGCCGGTTTTCCTTCCGGGCCGGCGCCAAGGAGGTCGGGAACAACCCGGTGATTCCCCTGGATCAGCTGGAAAAGGAACTGTGGACCTACATCGAGGACGCAAAAGTCGCCCCGTGCGACCCGCAGTTGCTTCAGCGGGTGAAAAACCAGGAGGAGACTTCGTTTTTGCGCAGTCTGGCCGGCACAGGGATTGCCGGGCAGCTGGTGCGCATGGAAATCGCATACCGGTGGCAGCATCTCGACGAGCAGTACAGGCAGCGCATGGCAGTGACACCTGCGGACCTGATGCGGGTTGCCAAGAAGTACTTTACCCGGGACAACAGTGTGACCGGCGTTATGGAGCGGGAAAAGTAGCGGCGCCGCCGCACTTTCCGGAAAGGATATTACAATGTTCAAGCAAACCTTTACTATATCGCTGATACTGGCCCTGCTCGCGTTTGCAGTGGCCGCCGGGGCGGTCACTGAGGCACGCCAGAATGCCCAAACTCCGGCGAAAGCTGCACAAGCCCCGGCAAAGGCCGCCCAAGTACCGCAAGGGCCGCGTCCGGAACAGTTCAAATACCCGCCCCTCAACTTCAGGATACCGAAAGCCTCGGAGTTCCGCACAATCCTTTCGAACGGCCTCGTCGTGTACATTGCCGAGGATCACGAGATCCCCTGGTTCAACGGGACGCTGATGGTCAAGACAGGGCCGTTTCTGGAACCGATGGAAAAGCTGGGGCTGGATTCGTTCACCTCTTCGATCATGCGATCCGGCGGCAGCACGACCATGACGGGCGAACAGATCGATGAACGGATGGATTTCCTCGGCGCCAGTCTGGGCCGGGGCGGCGGGGGAGGAGGACGAGGCGGCCGGGGCGGTGGCGGAGGAGGCGGCGGCGACGCAAAGAGCCTCTCCATCCATATGCGCTACCTCGACGAAGGCCTCAGGATCTGGATGGACTTGATCAACAATCCGGCCTTTCCGGAAGATAAACTGCGGCGCGAACAGGAGGCGGCAATCCCCGGGATCCGCAACCGCAACCGCCAGATCAGCAGCGTCGCCAGCCAGGTATACGACGAACTGATTTACGGAAAAGGCACCCCCATCACCGCCGAAACGACCGAGACGGGCATCAAGAGTATCACACGCGCCGACCTGGCGGGCTGGCACAAGAAATACTGGGGCGCCAACAATGCGATCCTCGTGGTTTCGGGCGATTTCAAGCGGGCGGAGATGCTCCAGAAGCTCGAAGCCACCTTCGGGAAATGGCGCACGGCGGAAAAGGCCGTTGTGCCGGTCCCGAAGGTCCAGCAGGTGGCGAAAGCCGGAGTTTACATGGTGCGGCCGGAAGGGGCCAGTCCCAACCAGGGCATCATCCGCCTGGGACACCTCGGGCTGAAGACCGATGATCCCGACTATCCTGCGGTCGACCTGATGAACTGGATTCTGGGAGGCGGGTCCTTCTCCTCGCGCATCACCAGGGTCGTGCGCACCGATAACGGGCTGGCCTATTCCACGGGATCCAGCTTCGGCGGCGGAGGCGGCCGGGGTGGCGGCGGCGGTGGAGCCGGCATTCTGTTTCCCGGAACCTTCACGGCGTCGTGCCAGACCAAAAACTCCACTGTCGTTTTTGCCACGCAGCTCATGCTGGACCTGATCGAAGGGATGCGAAGCGGCGACGTCAGTGAAGCCGATCTCAAGCTGGCCAGGAACGCCCGCGTCAACGCATTTCCGTCGCAGCCGATCTTCAGCGACATTGGATCGATTGCGCAGAGCTTTGCGAGCCTCGAGTTCAGCGGCCGCCCGATGGACTACTATGAGACCTACCTGGCCAAATACGAAAAGGTGACACTCGCAGACATCAAGAGGGTCGCCCAGAAGTATCTCAGGCCGAGTGATATGGTGATCCTGGTGGTCGGAAATATCGAGGAGTGCAGGGCGGGCGCCGATAACCTGCTTCCCAACCAGGCAACCATAGACGCCATGGCAGCCAAATTCGGCGGTCGTGCCATCGACGGCCTGGCCAAAAAGTACGGGGACGGCACAGTGCACGTCGTGCCTTTGAAATAGGAACCTCCGAACCGGCGTGCCAGGCCGTACCGGACCCAAAAAACGCCACAGATTCCACAGATTTCACAAAAAAGCTCAACTTTGGGGTTTGTGGCAGTTTTTTAAAATCACAGGAGGAACGATGCGAGATCGATCGGTTGTATTGCCGGCAGGCGCCCTTTTGCTTCTTTTGCCCGTAATGATGGCGGGACCTTTGACCGGGGACGGGATTCCCGCCGGCATGTGGAGTCCGGTCGCGACCTTCTCGATCCTCGGCTTTGACCCTGCGACGGGCGAGGTGGGCGGCGCCGTGCAATCACGCGTGTTCTCCGTCGGGAACGGAGTGCTCTGGGCCGAGGCCGGGGTCGGGGCGGCTGCGACCCAGGCGATCGTCGACGTGAGCTATGGGCCGCAGGCGCTGCAGCTGCTGAAAGCGAAACATCCTCCCGACAAGATTATCGAGTTGATCCTGGGGGCGGACACCGATCCCGATCCTGCCAGATGGTCGAAGCAGGGGAGGCAGTTCGCGGTGATGAACGCCGCCGGTGAGTATGCCGCGCACACGGGTCCCAAGGCGACTCCGTGGGCCGGACATAAAGGGGGAAGGCACTGCACGGCCCAGGGCAATATTCTGGCCGGCGAGGATGTCGTCAACGGCATGGTGCAGGCCTTCGAGAATACGGCCGGACACCTGTCGCTGCGGCTGCTGGCGGCATTGGAGGCCGGGCAGAAGGCGGGCGGCGACAAGCGGGGCATGCAGTCGGCCGCCATGCTGATCGTAAAGAAAGACGGAGGGGTGTGGCTTCACAACGACGTCGTTCTGCGACTTCAGGTCGACGACAATCCCGAACCGATCCAGGAATTGCGCAGGCTGGTGGAAAAGGCTGTGAAGCAGGTCCGGCGGGGAAAACAAGCGGCGGGTGAAGGAGTGTCGGTCCGCTGAATCCGTGAGAAAGTCATAGCCTGTCGCAAACCTGCACAATCAACGACTAAGGTAATTGTTCAGCCAGCCCGAAGAAAACGGCCACGAATTCCACGAATTATCATGAAAGCCGCATCGTATGGCTCGCATCAAGGGAGATAATTCTTTGTGAGAATTCGTGAAATTCGTGGCTCTATTTGCAGACCCTTAGCTGTTCCGAGCCGGCTAAACGATTACTTGGCCCAAAGCAGACTTTCTGGGCCGGCGAGCAAGGCATCCGCAGGTCCTAAAGTCCCTTTTCGAAGCAGTGCGCATCTGACATCAATGTACAGCAGAAGGTTCCTTTCGCAATTGTCCCTCGATCCATCGTCTTACCATTGCCCGACACTCAGGTTCGCCTGCTGATTTCGCTACCAATTTGAGCGTTTGAACCGGTTGCGCCGGCAATCGAATCGCGCCACGGACATGCCGCCGCGCGCGACATGAGATTGTCGAATTGGTCCCGCTCCCGCCGATGCATCAACAGCAGCGCGAGCACCTGGATGGTCTTGCCCAGTCCCATGTCGTCGGCGAGGCAGGCGCCGAGGCCGAGCTGCGACAGCAGATGCAGCCAGCGGACGCCGGTCTGCTGATAGGGGCGCAGCACGCCGTTCAGGTCCCGTCCCGGTTCGATCCGGTCCGATGCTTCCGGGGAGCGCAGCGCGCGCAGGGTTTCCCTTAGGGAATAAATCACACGATAATGATGGGCATCTCGCGTCGCGCGGTAGCCCGCGGCCGCAAGGGCGGCAGTCGCTGCCTGCAAGCCGGCGTTGTATGCAATGTTCATCCGCCAATCGGCGCTCACATTTTCAGCCGCGCTGTCGGCCAGGTCGCGCTCGACGACCTGCAACAGATCGTGAATCTCGTTTCTGCTGGTCCGGTGTTTCGTCAGCCAGCCATTTCGCGCCCATTCCGACAAGCTCATCGTCCGCTCCGATAACGTACATTCGTGGTTCGCTCAAGACCGTGGTTAGAAAGTGATGGCCGGCTCGCAGCTTCGTCTCAAACTCATCGGGCGGATAGACGGTTGGATTGATGTCTCTGCCAAGCCGTTCCTGCGCTCGCGCCAGGGTTTCAACCACCTCGTGAAAGGAGGCATCTCCGATGACAAGCAGGTCGATATCGCTGGAGGCACGGAGCCCGCCGCGGACGGTTGACCCGAAAATCAAGGCCGCAAGCACACGCCTGCCGAGAGGAGCCAGCGCCTCGCGGATCGCGTCGTGCAGCCCCGCGGTCTTGGCAAACAGCCGCTGCAGTTCAGGAAAGATCGATGACTCACGATTGGCCTGAAAATACACCTGATTTCCGCGGACGCTGCGGTGAACCAGCCCGGCCGCCAAAGCCCCGTATCGCCTCCGGCGCCGTCCTTCAACATCTTAACCCGGATTATTCGCGAATGGCGGACGCCAGATGGCTTGCCACCGCATTCAGAGCCGCGCGCGTAAGCAAGCGGGTGATGCACCAAATGTGCAGGCTGAAGCTTTCGACCCGTCACACCCGCTCCCTAACGGTCGCGGCTCTGATGGGTGCTCGCACTTTGCCGTGAATCTTCAGTAGAGTCGAAGATGGGCGCGTTGGCCGACAATGCGCCGGCCCGTTTCCCATCCCCGCTCATCGAACCGGACGTGCGGATTTCCCGCATCCGGCTCTCCGACAGGTTTCATCGCCAGACTCACGGACAGGCACCCAGATGCACTCGGCGCAGGTGCAACACACCCAACGAGCCAAAAATGACATCGCTCGCCAGAGTGCGCGTGCCACGTGTCGATACATGATGCCGCTGACGCAGGAAATGTCGAACACGATCTGCAACGTGGTTATCAACGGCTCGATACGCCTGCAGCCGGGTGCCGTAGCTGAAGTAACTCGACCAGCCTCGAAGAATACTATTCAGCCGATTGCTTACTTCAGGCCACGCACCCTTATTACCGGGCACCAGCACATCGTTCACCTTCTGTCGCAGTCGCGCCACACTCTTCTTCGACGGCCCGGCGCCCAAGTACCAATGACCATCCTTCCGATAGTATTGCGGCCCGAACGTATATCCCAGAAAGTCAAAGCTCTCCCGGCGGGCGTCCCGAAGCTTGGTCTTTGCCTCGTTCAGGGTCAGCCCCAGACAAGTCATCACCTTTCCCGTCCAATTCCGGGCTCCCTCCGCATGTCCGCGTGTGAGAATCACGAAATCGTCCGCGTAGTTGACCACCTGTGCCTGAAAAACCTCGCCCCGCTCGGTGATCCGCCAGTACTTCAGGAACCGATTCATGTAGAGGTTGGCGAGCATGGGGCTAGCAACCCCACCTTGTGGTGTTCCACAACTGCTCTTCCGCCCCCCGGTCATTCTTCGATTCCCTTTTTCATCCCGCTCATCGACCGGAGCCTTCAGCCACATCTTGATCAGACGCAGCACCTCACGATCGACGATCCGCCGGGCCACACACTGCATGAGTTCCCGGTGCGGAATTTTATCGAAGTACTTAGACAAATCTGCATCAACCACATCGGTATAGCCTTGGCAGAGAAACTTGTGCACTTTCCTGACTGCGTCTTGCGCGCTTCGCTTCGGTCGGTAGCCATAAGCACAGGGTTCCAGATCCGCCTCGAAGATCGGCTCCAGCACCAGCTTGGCAGCGGTTTGCACCACCCGGTCCCGAATCGTCGGAATCCCCAGCGGTCGCTCACCGCCTCCCGGCTTCGGTATCATTACCCGGCGCACGGGCTGAGGTTTGTACCTCTTGGTATGGAGCTCATTCCTGATCTCAGCCAGCCACTTCTCCAGTCCTTGCGCCTCGATCTCCTCGAAGGTCTGCCCATCCACGCCTGGCGCGCCTCGATTGGCCTTCGCCAGATCGTAAGCATGGGCCAGCATGTCTTCGCGGTAGATCTTGTCGTAAAGAAGGTAGAAGCGGTATTCCGGCTCATCCTTCGCCTTGCGATACAGCTTCCTCTGAAGCATCCGGATCTTACTCGGTGTTTGCAGGCTCATCGCCAATCACCTCACCTTGGCCTCTTCGAAAGCACTCCTGAAGTGAGGGCCCTTCCCTCCACCGGCATTACCCGGCTTCAGCGGTACTATGACCCTCTCCGAGTCCCAGCCGGGCCGCCCTCCATATCGAGAG
>JAFNAG010000241.1 GCA_017860135.1 Acidobacteriota bacterium | reverse complement strand
GGCATGCTCCGCAGGGAAGCGCAGAGCGTGAAGGAACTGATGGTGCGCCCCTACCTGCCGCGGTTTCTGCGCGAAGGGGACAAGGCCGAACTGAAGGTGGTCGTGAACAACGCTTCCGAGAGGGAGTTCCGGGGTCGAGTGACGCTCGACATAATCGACCCGGAGACGGATCAGAGCCTGCTCGACAGCTTCGGCCTCGGGCGCGACACTGCGCTGCGGCCATTCATCGTGGCCGCCGGCAAAGGTACGAACCTGACCTTCCCGATCACTGCCCCCGTCAAAGTCGGCCTCGTGGCATTTAAAGTCACCGCCGCGGCGGAAGACGTGAGCGATGGGGAACTGCGGCCCCTGCCGCTTCTCCCGGGCCGGATGCACCTCGCCGAATCGCGTTTTGTCACGCTCAAAAACAAAGACCGGCGCGAGATGGTTTTCGAACGCCTGAAAAATCCCGCCGACCCGTCGCTGATCAACGAGCAGATGGTCGTCACGCTCGACGCGCAGTTATTCTATTCGGTTCTGTCTGCCCTCCCGTACCTCATCAACTACCCCTACGAATGCACTGAGCAGACGCTGAACCGGTTCGTCTCCACCGGCATACTGACCGGGCTGTACAAGAACTATCCGGCCGTGGCCAGAATGGCCGCCGAGTTTGCGAAGCGCGACACTCCGCTGGAAACCTGGGACTCATCGGATCCGAACCGGAAGATGGCCCTCGAAGAGACCCCCTGGCTCATCGAAGCAAAGGGTGGCCAGGATGCGGGCTTCGGCATGGCAAACGTGCTCGACCCGCGCATCGCCCGGGCGGAGCAGGAAGCCGCGCTCGCCAAACTGCGGAAGGCACAAACGTCGAACGGTGCATTTCCGTGGTGGCCGGGCGGCCCGCCGTCCCCTTACATGACGCTCTACATCATGTATGGGCTTGCCAAGGCCGCCGAATTCGGCGTGGATGTCCCGAAAGACATGGTCCAGCGCGGCTGGGCTTACCTGGCGCAGCATTATCGCGAAGAATACGCCGACAGGATGATCAAGATGGACTGCTGCTGGGAGTTCCTCACCTTCCTGAACTACGCGGCCTCCTGCTACCCCGATTCCTCATGGACGGGAGATGCGCTTACCCCCAAGGAACGCCAGGATATCCTCGCCTTCTGCTTCCGCCACTGGCGGCAGCATTCGCCGTACCTGAAGTGTCAGCTCGCGCTGACCCTTAAGCGAATGGCGCGGGCCGGCGATGCCGTGCTCGTGTTCGCAAGCGTGATGGATTCCGCGAAGACCACCCAGGACCAGGGCACCTTCTGGGCGCAGGAAGACCGCTCCTGGCTCTGGTACAACGACACCATCGAGACGCAGGCTTTCGCCCTGCGCACCATGATGGAATTGCAGCCGGCGGACGCCAAACGCGACGGCCTCGTACAATGGCTGTTCCTCAACAAAAAGTTGAACCACTGGAAATCCACGCGCGCCACCGCGGAAGTCATCTACTCGTTGGTGCATTACCTCCAGGCAGAGGGCCAGCTTGCCGTCCGTGAGGATGCAACCGTGCAGGTCGGCGGCCAGACCGTGCAGTATGTTTTCGAGCCCGACCAGTACACGGGCAAGAAAAACCAGACCGTGATTTCCGGAGACAAGCTGAACGCGGGCTATGCGACCGTGGTAGTGGCCAAGGGAAGTCCCGGGTTTGCCTTTGCGTCGGCGACTTGGCACTTTTCCACGGAGAAGCTGCCGGAGCAGGGGAGCGGCGATTTCCTCTCGGTTTCGAGGAGCTACTTCAAGCGCGAAAGCAACGGCCGGGAAACGGTGTTGAAGCCGCTGGCAGACGGCGCCGAAATCCAGGTCGGAGATCAGGTCGAAATCCACCTTTCCCTCCGCGCGATGCATCCGTGCGAGTACGTGCATCTGCGGGACCCGCGTGCCGCGGGGCTCGAACCTGAGAATCCCGTCTCGCGCTTCAAGTGGGACCTCGGGATCGGCTGGTACGAGGAAGTGCGCGATTCGGGCACCAATTTCTTCTTCGAACAGCTGCCCCAGGGAGAATACACGTTCAAATATCGCGTGCGCGCAAACATGGCCGGCACTTTCAGAGTGTCTCCTGCCACGCTTCAGTCGATGTACGCCCCCGAATTCAACGCATTCTCCGCCGGCAGCATCCTCACCGTGCGTTAGAACCGAGGGATGCCCGGCAACGGAATCGAGATCGCAATCGATCCCGATAGCGATCTGGAAAGGCCGAAGCTGCCTGCACCACCTTCAAGGTGGATGTTCAGGCCTGCTTAGTTCCCACAGCTTGCGCCTTGGGCTATCCTGCTCGCCCCCTTCGGGGTCCTTCACGACTCCCTGTCACTGCGTCCTCGGGGTTCTTTTTGACGCCCTCTTGCGCGTGAAAATAGGATGGGGGCGGAACATCAGATATCCAAACCTGCTCCCTCATGAGAGATTCGATCTCTATTTCCATTGTTCTCGCTCTTTGCTACTATCGACCCAGCTTGCGAGCCCTGCGGCTCAAGCGCCGCATGGATCAGCCCGCGATGGTGGCGGGGAGGGTGCGATCTTACGGGATAATCATCAGGTCCCCAGAGGAACATTGCGGAAGGACGGGAACGGGTGCTGGGAGCTGACGCTCCTCGAAATCCTGACCGATGTCTCGCGGCTTGGATTTTAGAGATACCTGTGATGCAGGAGGCCTCGCCGGCAGACCTCTTGTCCTCCCGAAACGGTCTGTTGAGGTCTGCGGGATCCCAATTTACCTTTGTAAGATGATCAAGGAGAAACTGGTATGACAAAGCGCATGAAGTTGTTCCTGGGGGGTGCATTCTTTGTCCTCCTATTCGTATCCTGCGTTTCGGTCTCATCTGCCCAGGAGATGCAAACGCCCAGTGAAAAGACCGGCTTCAAGGAATACACCAGCTATGAAGATATGGTGCAGTATCTGAAGGACATCCAGTCCACGACGACGGAAATGCTGCTGTCGAGTTTCGGGCAGACGATCGAGGGGCGCGAACAGCTGTACGCCGTTTTCAGCCGCCCGCTGGTGACCCAGCCCTGGGAAGCAATGACCAGCGGCAAGCCGATCGTAGTTCTTGCCGCGAACATTCATGGCGGTGAAAGGACGGTGCGCGAGTCCCTGCTGCTGATCACGCGGGAATTTGCAACCAAAGGAACGCCGATGAACGGCCTTCTGGACCGGCTCGTTATCATCATCGTGCCGACGATCAATCCCGACGGCCTGGTCCGGGCGACCCGCGGCAATTCGCAGGGGGTAGACGTGAACCGGGACTGGATCAAGCTGGAACAGCCATCCCTGTACAACTATGTCCGCAATATCCTCCTTACCTGGAATCCGCACGTGTTCCTGGACGGGCACAACGGTTGTGCCGAGCCCTACAACATCTGCTATCAGGGACCTGCGAACGCCGCCAGCGACCGTCGCATCACGGACCTTTGCGACCAGGAGATCTTTCCTTTCATCGGCAGGGAGATGGAGAAGAACGGCTACAAAGCCTGGTATTACTCGGGCGGCGATGAGAAACAATGGCGCACCGCGCCGACCGAAGCCCGCATCAGCATCAATTACGGAGGTTTTATCAACACATTCGGAGTCCTGTTCGAGTCGCCCAGGCAGGATCGGGACGTCGGGGCCAAGAGCGGGCTGGTCGCAACCCGGGCGCTGGTGCAGTATGTCGCTGACAATGCGGAAAAGGTAATGATGACGGTAGACCGCGCGCGGCGCGAGACGATGCAGATGGGGCAAGAAGCCCGCGGGGACATCGTTGTCCAGATGACGAAGGGACCGAAACCTTACAAGGTCTCATATGAAATCATGACCACGGTGGGAGGAACGAAAGATCCTCAGACCGGCAGGGTTACGGGTGGAACGCGCCAGCCGCAGAAGGTCGCCAATGCGGACCTGATCATGGAACCGATCGCCACGAAAACCAGGCCGTGGCCCTACGCGTATATCCTGGAAGCCCGGGCCTACAAGGCCGTGGAGCTTCTCAAGGCCCAGAAAGTAATGATCGAGGTGCTGACGGAGGACCGGGAGATCCCGATTGAGGCCTACCGGCTCGTCGAAATGACCCGGTCAAGCCAGTATGATCATCCGGCGTCAGTCAGCTCGATCAAGGTAGAAGAAGAGACCGTCAAGGAAAAGCGGGTGTTTCCCAAAGGCACGTACATCATCCGCACGGGCCAGGCAATGGGCCGCGTCATCACCCATGTGCTGGAACCCGAAACCCCGGACAATGTGATTACCTGGAATAAAATGGACGCTCTAGTTTCCGCCGGCAGGGGAGGGGGAAGGGGGCCGGGCGGCGGAGTGCCTCCCGAGACTGCAGCCCAGCAGGCCGGTAGAGGAGGCAGAGGCACTGGCGGGGCACCTCCTGATGCAGCGGCGCAGCAGGCTGGCAGAGGAGGCCGCGGTCAGGGTGAGGCACAGGTGCCGGCCGAGGCGGCGCAGCAACAACGGGTCAATCCCGTCATTCCCATATTCAAGCTGATGACGCCCACAAACCTGCCGACCAGGATTTTGCAGTAATTCAATCGGGTTCGGGTCCGGACTGAAGAGTTAGGATGTTACCCTTCGCCTGGATCCCATTAGTACCAGAAGGATGGAAAGCAGCAGGAACCAGAGCAGGCCCGATGCCGTCGCGACGTATTCGGGCTCCCATCCCGGGATTGTGCCCGGTCCGATCTTGCGTTGGCTCCAGACGGCTGCAGCCAACATGATGACGGATAATGCGCCCAGGATGCGATGCCCTTGCAGAATCAATCTGATTGCCAGGAAGAGTGCCCAGAGAGCGCATCCAAACAGGCCAATATATTCAAAAGTGAAGCTCGTGGCGTTGTCTGTCGTGATGTCGTCGAATGCCAAAAACGCGAGCAGGCAGAAACCAAGGGTGGCAAATCCGCTGGCGATTGGCGAGAGGCCTGCGTGCCCGGTGCGGTCAAGATCCGCTGACTGATTCGCCGCATTAATATTTTCTGTCATTAACCGGGAGTATACCAATGCCGGGGCACGTGCGGCAATCTGCCCGCGTCGGTGTCTTTCTGGTGGAGGAATTTCGGACTAGTATAGTTCCTGGATCTTGCGTTTGGGGCGCTCGCGTTCCTTGCGCTTCGAATCGCGGCCGCCGAATCTGTTACCCCCCCCGCCGCCCGGTCGATTGCCGAATCGCGGTCCACCGCCGCCGAATTCGCGTTTTCTGGGGGGTCTTGCCTCATTTACCGTCAGCGCGCGGCCGCCCAGCTCCTTGCCGTTCAGCTCCTTGATGGCGGCATCCATGTCCGCTTCCGGGGCCAACTCGATGAAACCGAAGCCGCGTGATCTGCCAAGTTCCATGTCACGCATGATCTTGATGCTTGCTGCCTGAATATTCAGGCTTGCGCAAAGCTCCGTTAGATCCGCCTCGACGACGTTAAATGATAGGTTTCCGACAAATAGTTTTCCTGGCATGACATCTCACTTCGAGTAAATGCGCAATGCAGATAGGGGCGGGGATCCCGGCGATCCGGGATCCCCGGCATCCTGCCTATATCTTCACAACGTTCTGAGCCTGAAGTCCCTTGGGACCCCGTGCAACTTCGAACTCGATGCGGTCGCCCTCGCTGAGAGACTTGAAACCGCTTCCTTCGATCGCGGTGTGATGCACAAAGACGTCATCCCCACTCTCGCGGGAAATGAAACCGTAACCCTTATCGTTGCTGAACCACTTTACTGTTCCTTGTTCTTTCATTTTTCTTCCTGAATTCTGCGCCCTTATGGGCACGTTAGTTTGCTCTTGGTCTTTGCAATCATCCGCAGGCGGTTGGCCTAAAACAAAAAAAAGCCGCTTACCCCGCCAGGAGTTTGCAGCTCTCTCATATCGTCGAACTCTATACAAAAACCTGCGGAGAAATAATACTTCAGGTTTCTGTCGAATGCAAGACAATATCTTTCCTCACTGCAATTCAGACAGTGGCAAGCCCCGAAGGGGCGGTGCAGGAAAGCCCAGGGCGCAAGCCCTGGGAAACGGCGCGCGCAAAACCCCAGCCCTGAAAGAGCGGAGCAGCCGGCCGATAAAAATACGCACAACATCGCACACACCAACTCTCATGCCGTCCAAATGTGTAGATCGCGTGGGCCCTGCTTCGCCCTTCAGGGCTGATCCTGTTCTCATGCCGCTCATCCCAGGGCTTGCGCCCTGGGCTTTCCTGCTGCACCCCTGCGGGGTGCGAGTTGAAGCGCATCCCACTGCCTGAATCGCTGGGATTCTCTACCCGAAGCTTGCCTCCGCCATGGTCAGGCCGTATCCTAATGGTTTGAGTGGAAGGAGGAGAAGTGCCTAATAGCATCCTGCAAGTTCCCGAACCAATTAATGAGCCGGTGCGCAGCTATGCCCGGGGCACTCCGGAGAAGCAGTCGCTGAAATCCGCGCTCCGCGAGATGTCAGGGAGGGAAATCGAGATTCCCCTCATCATTGACGGTGAGGAAATCCGCACGGGTACAACGTTGAGGGTTGTCTGCCCTCACGATCACGGCCGCGTTCTGGGAGTTTGTCATCAGGCGGGACCGAAAGAGGTGGAAATGGCGGTGGCGGCCGCCCGGAGAGCCTGGCAGAACTGGTCGGAAATGCCTTGGCACGAGCGTGCGGCGGTGTTCCTCAAGGCGGCGGAGCTTCTGGCCGGTCCCTGGCGTGACACACTGAACGCGTCGACGATGCTCAACCAATCCAAGAGCGTGTATCAGGCGGAAATCGATGCTGCCTGCGAGACAATCGATTTCTTCCGCTTCAATCCCGCCTTCATGCGCGGCATATACGAACGGCAGCCCGAAAGCTCCCGGGGGATCTGGAACTATGTCGACTACCGCCCCCTGGAAGGGTTCGTCTTCGCGGTGACGCCGTTCAACTTCACATCAACGGGGGGTAATCTATCGACGGCGCCGGCCATGATGGGCAATGTAGTGCTGTGGAAACCCGCTTCCACCGCGCTGCTTTCCGGATACTACATCATGAAGCTGCTGGAGGCCGCGGGCCTCCCTCCCGGCGTCATCAACTTCATTCCGGGCAGGGGCAGCCAGGTGGGCGATCCCGTCATTCGGAACCGGGACTTCGCGGGAGTTTACTTCACCGGCTCCAACAGCAGCTTCAACGCCATCTGGGAAACCATCAGCCGCAACCTGCACCGGTATCGAAGCTATCCGCGCATTGTCGGCGAGACCGGGGGAAAGGACTTCATTTTTGCCCACTCCTCCGCCGATATCCACGAGCTGACGACGGCGCTGGTGCGCGGATCCTTTGAGTACCAGGGACAGAAGTGCTCCGCAGCCTCCCGCGCCTATATCCCGGTTTCGTTGTGGCCCCGCGTGAAGGACCTGCTCCTTGCGCAGCTTGCGGAAATACGCATCGGCGATCCCATGGACTTCCGCAACTTCATGAA
>JAFNAG010000240.1 GCA_017860135.1 Acidobacteriota bacterium | reverse complement strand
TATTTGCAGACCCTCAGCGGGATATCCGGCTCTAAAGTTTTCGACGACCTGCGTCGATCAGATGGGGGTCGTAACAGGGGATCTTTGCCCCTTGGCAAGAATTGCATTATTGCAGAGCGATCCTATGCGAACCAAAGCACCCCAGGACCTGTACGTCCCCGCGCCCAGACTCAATCAGCTCCACATCCTTCAGCAGATTGCCTTGGATACAAACGTCACGCAGGCCGAGATGGCGGAACGCTGCGCTCTTTCGGTCGCAATGGTCAACAATTACATGAAGGAACTCAGCACCCGGGGATATCTGGAGTACCATCGGAAAAACTCGAAAAGCGTCTCCTACCACCTCACCGCAGCAGGTCGCGAGGCGGTGGACGCCACACGGGACGCCCTGTTGCAGGAATTGGCCAGGCGTTTCCGGGATGCGAAAGAACAGGTGCTTGAAACCATCCTGAGCCGTCATCCCAACAGTCCGCGGCGAGTCGTTTTGTACGGCACGGGCGCCCTGGCAGAGATCGCCCTTCATGCACTCGCTTCAGCAAACATCAACATCGTTGCAGTTTGCAGCGGCGAACCGGCCGAGGTGGGGTCGGAGTTTTGCGGCAGGAAAATAATCGACGCTTCGCAAATCCGCTTTCTGGACCCCGACGCGGTCGTCATTGCGCTCGATCCGATCCCGCAGGAAATCGCATCGGGCCTGGACCAACTGCGCCGGACCGGCGCAGCGCTGATACATCTGGGAATCCGTATCCCCCACGCGCCTGCGCCTGCACGCGAGATCGCCGTCAGGCCGGCATTATCCGCCGCAGCAGCCCGCTAACCCGGGGCGGACAAAGTAAAATCTTTTATTCATGAATAGATACATTAATATCTTATAGTGTTTTCTTAAAGATTTCCGGGATGCGATCCTTCACTTCCGAGCACGGGAATCTCGCAGTGAACACGGGCTTCTCTCAGTGAGCACGGGCTTCAGCCCGTGCGCTTTAAAACGCCTTACCTCCCCCACCGCGCGAACATATATCCGTCCAAAAACGCGCGGGCTGAAGCCCGCGCTCACGTGGAATTCATCAGTGAGCACGGGCTTCAGCCCGTGCGCTTTAAAACACCTTACCTCCCCCACCGCACAACCATTTATCCGTCAAAAAACGCGCGGCCTGAAGCCCGCGCTGACGGAAATCTAATGCGAAGCAAAATGCCGTGCCTTGACAGAGAACCCGGCAAGAGGTACCTTTCCACCCCTTTTATCGCATCAACTGCGGAATTGAACCAGGAGAACCCTTGCACACGACATCACCCAGAGAAGACATCCGGAACGTCGCCATCATCGCACACGTCGACCACGGCAAAACCACCCTGGTCGATGCCATGCTGAAGCAGAGCGGCACGTTTCGCGAGAACGAGAGGATTGTCGAACGAGTAATGGACAGCCTCGACCTCGAACGGGAGCGCGGCATCACCATCATGGCCAAAAACACGGCCATCCGGTACTGCGGAGTGAAAATCAACATCGTCGACACTCCGGGACACGCCGACTTTGGCGGGGAAGTCGAACGGGTGCTCAAGATGGTGGATGGCGTCATGCTTCTGGTGGATGCGTCGGAGGGCCCATTGCCGCAAACCCGCTTTGTGCTGCGCAAAGCGCTGGAGCTCGATCTGCCCGCCATTGTCGTGGTGA
Source organism: Acidobacteriota bacterium (assembly GCA_017860135.1). Classification (GTDB taxonomy): domain Bacteria; phylum Acidobacteriota; class UBA6911; order UBA6911; family UBA6911; genus JAFNAG01. The sequence continues at coordinate 5,738 of JAFNAG010000240.1, read as the reverse complement.
ACAAGATCGACCGTTCCGATGCAAGGCCGCAGGAGGTGGTCAACGAGATCTATGATCTCTTTATCGATCTGGATGCGAACGAGGCGCAGATCGGATTCCCGATCCTGTATGCCATCAGCCGTGACGGCATCGCAAAACGCGAACTGGCCGATCAGACTGATGATCTCCGTCCGCTTTTCGAAGAGATACTCCAAACCATACCGGCGCCGCGCCCCCTGTCAGCAGATCGGCTTCAGATCCTGGTGACTACACTGGATTACAGCGACTACGTGGGCAGGATCGCCATCGGCCGGATTTTCTCCGGCAAGGTGGCGGTCGGGGACAGCGTCTCCGTCTGCAAACTGGATGGGTCGATCGAACGGACACGGATCACTATGCTTTACGCATTCGAGGGGCTCAAACACCAGCCCGTTCAGGAAGCAGGCGCCGGCGAAATCATCGCGCTCGCCGGTATCGAGGGCATTTTCATCGGGGAGACCATCGCGGACCCGGAAGATCCCCTGCCTCTCCCCGCCATCCGCGTCGATGAGCCTACCATCTCCGTGATCTTCCAGGTGAACACCTCTCCTTTCGCAGGCGGCGAAGGGAAATACGTCACCTCCCGCCAGCTCCGCGCGCGGCTTGAGAAGGAAACCCTCGGCAACGTCTCCATCCGCGTCGAAGAGACCGGCATAATGGACAGTTTCAGAGTATCCGGACGGGGAGAGCTTCAGCTGGCGATCCTCATCGAAATGATGCGCCGGGAAGGGTATGAGATTCAGGTTTCCAAACCCGAGGTCATCACGCGTGTCGTGAACGGACAAAAACTCGAACCAATCGAACAGGTCGTCATCGACTGCCCCGACATCTTTATCGGTGTCGTCACCGAAGCCCTCGGACGCCGCAAAGGCCGCATGGTGAAAATCGTGAACCATGGCGCCGGCCGCGTTCGCCTGGAATTCGAAGTCCCGACGCGCGGCTTGATCGGTTTCCGGTCGGAATTTCTCACCGATACCAAAGGGGCCGGACTGATCAACACCCTCTTTCTGGAATGGGGACCGTGGTCGGGCGAGATCACCAATCGCCTGAATGGAGCTCTGGTGGCCGACCGGCCCGGCTCGGCAACCAGCTACGCACTCTATAATCTCCAGGAACGCGGCGAACTGTTCATCCGGCCGGGCACCGCCGTGTATGCGGGAATGATCATCGGGGAAAACGCCCGCAGCGTGGACCTCAATGTGAATGTCGTCAAAGAGAAGAAGCTCACAAACATGCGCGCCTCCACTTCAGACGACGCAATTCGTCTCGTCCCCTTTCGCGAGCTCTCCCTGGAACAGGCCCTGGAGTTCATCAATGAAGACGAACTCGTCGAGATCACACCGCTGTCAATCCGCCTGCGCAAGGCAGTGGCCAGTCGGCAGTAGGCGGGCCGTGGCCGCAACGTAATCATGCACGACTTCGAAAACCGGCCGGCCGGCGTTTCTTTCAGACAGGAGGCGCAGGAACTCTCTCCTGAGCGCGTGCTGGCGCGAGGGATCGATGGCTTCATAAAAGGCGGTTCCGGCACCTGATTTCAGAAGATGCTCGAGCACCTCTTCGGAAGTCGGATAACGGAATGTGATGGATCCTTCGCGGAGGATCTCGGGCACGAATCCGGAGGCAGCGAGTGCTTCCCGCATGTGGCCGGCGTTTCGGGGAAAATCAAATGCGACCCTCTTGCGCAGGACAGCGGGATCGCGGGCCACAAGTTCCGCAAAGATCTCGAGCGGCTCTCGCGGCGAGTGCTCGCGGTGGACAATGACGGCGAGACGGCCTCCCGGGTTCAGAGATTCGGCGGCGGAAGCAAGAAACGGATCGAGCGGGATATATCCCAGTACCCAGGACGAGAAGATCAAGTCGAATGGAGCCTCGGCTTTCAAGGCATTCAGGGCGTCGGCCTCGACGAGTCGCACATTGCTCACCTGTTCCCTTCTCAGGCGCCGGTCCGCTTCCCGCAGCATTCCGGGGGAGATGTCTGCGGCGACCACGGACTGCGCGCGGCGCGAAAGCAGCGCCGTGGCATAGCCCGTTCCGCATCCCGCTTCGAAAACGCGTTCCTCGCCGTTCCAGCGGATTTCCGCGATGAGTGCGTCGACCGGCCTGGCAGCCTCAGCCAGCCAGAAGCCGTCATAGGTCTGATGCACGCCGTCATAGGCGGCCCGCAGTTCCTCGGATCCCACCTGCGCATGCGCCTGCGAGCGGATCGAAAAGAAAAGGGGCACGCCGTGTTGCCGGGGCAGTGTGCGCGCGCAGAGGGCTTCGGAGACGGGCGGCGGCGTGGGGAGCTCTCCGCCCGGAATGTGCGGTGCCAGGATCCGGCCGACGCAGGTGGAACGAGGCTTTTGAAAATGCGCCCGCATCCGCTCCAGGATCTTCTCGAGCGGCCTCTCGGCGATGTTCCCGAACGACAGCGGCACGAGGTTGCACGGGCAGACCTCACCGCTGCCGTCGATGTAAACGTGCGTCAGCCCTGCTCCGCAGCCGAAAGCGTCGGGGCCCTCGAGGTACGTGAAGGAGGAGAGAACCGGCAGGCCGGGATCGGTGGCCACCTCCCGCTGATAGTCAAGGATCGCACGTCGCGATGAAGGTGGCAGCGCGACCTCGAGCCGGCCCGCGAGCTTCCCAGTGAGGCTCGGTTCGAGCAGGTGGACCTCGAGCGCGCCGTGTCGCTGCGCAAACCGCAGGAAAGGAATCATGCGGTCGCGTTCGAGGAGCTCCCGCCTGGCAACCGCGACCACATAGGGGTACAGCCCGGCGTCACGTGCGGCCGCCAGTGCATCGAGTGCGATCCGGAACGCGCCGGTCCTGCCGCGAAGAAGATCGTGCTCCTTTTCTTCGTCCGAATCCAGGCTGATGCCGGCACCGAACACGCCGGCCTCCCGCAGCCCTGCGGCCCGCTGTCGCGTCAGGCCTTCGCCAGTGGTTCCCAGGATCAGACAGGTGCGGTCACTGAAGCTTCGGGCGATTTTTTCGAGATCCCCCCGGAGCAGCGGCTCGCCTCCGGTGAGCGTGACCATCACCGCCCCCATCCCCTCGAGTGCCGCGGCCAGATTGCACAGGGCGCCGGCGGGCAGATCCGTCTGGCTGCGTCCGGCGTTGTAGCAGTGCCAGCAGGAGAAGGTACAACGGTTGGTCACGGCCAGCGTGACGGAGTAGAGGCGGCCGGCAGCGGCTTCGCCGACGAGACCGAAGTTCTCCGCAAGCCGGTCGAAAGCGCGGCTGGGATAAGGAGGAAAGTGCGTGTTGACCACCGAGCACCCGCGGAAAGAAATGACCTTCTCCCCGGAGAGATACTTCTTGAAAAAGGCGGCAACATCGGGGTGCAGCTTTGTAAAAGGCGGCTGTTTTGCAATCTCGACAAAAAACTGATCGCCCCTCAAATCTCCCCCCTTCAGGGCTGGCATCCGGGCCTGCCACGGTTCCCGGGGCTTGCGCCCTGGGCTGTCCTGCCGGACCCCTCGAGGTCCTATTCAGTTTCCCGACCTGGTGCGTTTCCTGACAGCCTGCGAGACCAATCACCCGCAGCGGCAGGTGTGTCCCGCAGCCAGCGCACAACGGGGCAAATCCGCGCCACGGTTGGCATCGGAATCGGTATCGGGGCCCTCTGATTCCACGACCGGACCTAACGACCGGGTTCCTCTGGCCGGGGCGGCTGGCGCCGGAACAGCACGTTCAGCGTGATGTCCTCCGGGGCGCGATCCTTCACCTGGCGCCGGACCACAAAGACAGCCGAATCACCCCACTGCTTCGCCGCCATGACCTGATTCAGAGTCTCGCCGTCCGGCAGGGGAATGCCGTCCACGGAAACCAGCACGTCCCCCACCTGGAAACCGGCGGTTTTCGCAGGCGATCCCGTGCCGACCGCAAGGACGCGGCGCCGGGATTCTCCGGGCACCTCCGCAGTGGAGACGCCCAGTTCGGGATAGAGGGATTCCTTTTCCGGGGGCAAGCCCCAGAGAAAGTCCGCGTAAGAGGCCTGAACAGATTCGATCTTCCTCCCGCGAACGTCGAGCACTTCGATGGGGATGACGGCGGCCATCCTGCCGTCGTACCACTGGGCCGACTGCCTTTGAATCCCCAGACCATAGGCGACATGCCCCGAGCCGATCAGCACCACCATGACACTGTTATCATCCCCATGCGCCTTCAGAGCCTCCACGGCATGGTATCCCATCGTGGCATCCCAAGTGCACTGCGCGGCAAACATGGACCGCGCCTGGCCGTCGCTCATCATGGAGTGCATCCCGGCCTCGTCCGCGAAAAACGCCTTGAACAGCGCAAAATGCTCCTCGCTGGCAGTGTCGATCGCCGGGGCGATGTGCGCGCGTTCGGCGGGAGTGAGGTTCTCCAGGCCTTTCCTGCCCACTGCGGAGACAACCTCACGGGGAGCGTTGAGCGCAAACATGCGGATCCCTTTTTCCCGGGCGAACAGGAAAATGTCCCGGTAGTAGTGCCAATGATATCCCCAGTTTTTGTACCAGTGCGACAGTTGGACGAAACCGGATTCGCTCAGAAAGCCGGCGTGCCAGTCATCGAGATATTTCTGCTCGGTGTACGGATACATTTCCAGCCCGATGAGGACCTTTCTGCCGGCCCGATGCAGTTCTTCGATCAGCCGTTTCTGGACTCTGTGGAAGTCCATGCTCGTGTGGCTCTCCCCGACAAAAACCAGACGGGCGCCGGAAAGACGCGCGACTGCCTCACGCGGAGTGATCAACTCCCCCGTGGCAGTTTCCGTGATGGCATCAAGTACGACTTTCGCCTCCCTGTCCTTGCGCGCCGGATCTCCTACGGACAGCCGCAGGCTGCGCTGGGCATGTAAGACGTTTGCAGCGGAAAAGAAGAGGAACACCAGAACTCTGGTTTTCATGAATGCCCTCCTGAACATGGCAGCATATCATAGTTGCGGCTGCCTTCGAGATTGCCGTTGCAGGAAGGGCGCCAGGTTGCAATGGTTGTGTGTCCGCAGGCGCCGGCGATAACCAGTTTCTGTTGCGAAACGCGCATATTATGGGAGATTAGTATTGTGGCGCCTGGACTTCGACCCGGACCCGGACCTGGACCCTCCTGCCCATGGCATGCCATTGCGAACGAGTAATCAACCGCGCCTCGAAGGCGCGGCTTTGGCCTGCCCCGCACAGCGCTGGCTGTTGCCCACACGTGACGCTGTGGGAGTGCACTGCCTGCCGGGTCCCTGTACTACTAACCTGAAAATCCTTGCCAAAAAGGAAAGGATTTTTCAGCACCACGGAATAACGGTCGGGGTCGGTATCGGGATCGCAATCGCAGTCGCAATCGCTATCGAAAATTGTGCATAATCGGACGCCTCTGTATTGATGCCGGCAGCGCGATGATGCCGATGTCGATCCCGATAGCGATAGCGATTCAGATTCCGATTGTGCCGTTTCCAGGAGTCGTCGCTTCGCCTGGTTGCGGCCATCGGCTGCGCTGTGAAACCCTGATGAGGCGCAGCGGGACGGCAGCCAGCAGCCACCCACGATCTGTGCCGTTTATCATATGTTTCGCCGGCCTGCCAGGGTGTTTCACTGGCCTGCCAGGGTGAGACGCGGATACTGAACGCAGATGACCCTGAAAGGGTCGCGCAGGACAGTCCAGGGCGCGAGCCCTGGCGACATGGGCACCCAGGATGCCAGCCTGGAAAGGCCGAAGCCGCCTGCACCGCCCTGTCAGGGCGGACATCCGGGCCCGCCACGGTTCCC
>JAFNAG010000646.1 GCA_017860135.1 Acidobacteriota bacterium | reverse complement strand
ATCAACGTGCTGCGCATCCACCTGCCACCCCTGCGCGAACGGCCCGCAGACATCGAACCGCTGGCCCACTACCTGCTCGCGAAGCTGTGCCGCTCGCTTAAGAAAAAAATGGCGGGGTTTTCGCCAGAGGTGCTGCAACGGTTCCAGAACTATGAATGGCCGGGCAACATCCGTCAGCTCTCCAACACCATCGAGCGCGCCATCCTCGTGGAAGACGGCAACCTGATCCAGCCGGAGAGCGTCACCCTGACGCAGACTCCGCGGCCGGCGCCCGAGGCCGAAGTCGCGCCAGCGGGGCTGAAGCTCACGTCCGAGCAGGAAAAAAAGATGATCGTGCGCGCCCTCGAAGACAACCTCTGGATTCAGAAGGATGCCGCTCGCCAACTCGGGATTTCACCCCGCGCTTTGAACTACCGTGTCAAAAAGCTCGGCATCTCTCACCGCCGCTGGCGTAAGAACAAATAACAGTGGAGGCAAATCTTGCCTCTTCTTGAAAAATCTGCCGAGTGTCGGCGCAACCTTCTGCCGGCTTCAGCCCCGCTTGCAACCTTCAGACCACCGCAGCATCGTTATTTAACAGCTTAATTTTAAGGTCTTTAAGCCTCGCTGGGCAACTAACGTTGAAAAGCGGATGAAATGGCACTGCTTTTGCGAAATGGCTGCTCGACCCGTGTGCACCGATAGCGCCGAACCGAGCAACATATTCACCCTTTCAGAATGATCTATGGCTTGAACTATGCCGATTTTGCCTCGTGGATTATCCGTTTTCGCCTCGCTCCCGCCACCGAAATCCAACGGCCGATTACTCGCCATCCTCACCACCTGGATTCTGAATCTGACGGTTGCTCTGGCGGGAACCGGCGATGTCAGCCTAACGTGTGATCCGAACTCCGAGCCCGATCTGGAAGGATATGGGATCTATTTCAGCAAAGACGTCGACGGCCCGCCCTACGATCTCTACGGCTACATCGAAATCCAGGAGCTCGCAGACCCGAGCCAACCCACTTTCACGGTCGCCGGCCTTGAACCGGAACGCCGCTATTACATCACGTTGACAGCTTATGATAGCCGGGGCAACGAAAGCGGCTATGCCCTTTCGGTCTGTGCGGAGGTCAAGGAGATCGTCAGCGAGTGCCCAGGATCCAGCACGACGATTAAGGACATCCCTGCTCGCCAAAGTCCGGCCGTACATGAACCACACGTCGGCAGCAGCAATAGTTCCCGAGGTTCAAGCGGCTCGGACGGTTCCTCTGTCGGCTGTTTTATCGGTGCCATGGCGCGCGACAGCCGGCTGATGGGAATCGTGCAGCTGGTGAGCCTCGTGAGCCTGGCCGCCTTGATCCGATGGGCCTGGCGATGGCGTTGAGCATGCTGAAACCTTTAAAACGGCTGGAGCATGCAAATCCGAACGCCAGGCTCGCAGAATCCGATCAACCGCGATGGGGCTATGGCTCGTCGCATGCATTGTGCCTTTCAATCTCATGCTCATCGCGGGCATCCCTCATACGGCGCACTCCCACCAGGCCTGTCAGGCTCAGCAGAATCCATAGGTTGGATGAAATGCCCGGCGCAGCGGCCGCGCTTTGGATGAAACACCCGCCGCCTCCGCTTCCCGATGGGGTGTCGAGGCCCCCCACGGTGTTGCTCACGATGGAATCCTCGCCGGAAGACGACGCCAAGACCACCCCCGCCGGATCGACGATTACACCGTTGGCCACCCCATCGGCATCGCCCGGCCCGCCGTCGCGCAGCGTCAGCGTCAGCGATCTGCGGTTCGCGGCGAATCTCGCATACGCCGAAAAGTCGCACCAACTGCCGGCGATGGGATCATATTTGTACCATTGGCTCTTGGCAGGAGCCGGGTCCGAGAAATACAGCTTGATAGCCGCCTGGTCCCCGGGCTTGAGAACGGCAATCCGAAAGTTGATCAACCCGAACGGCAGCCGCAGCGATGATGTGGAAGCATAGGCTTCCGACTGGTGGGGATCTTCGGATTCGACAGATTCCACGGCAAGTGCTGTGGGGCAATCCTTGATGCTGACGCCGATCTGAACGGTCGTGCCCTCCATCTTGACCGACTTGATGGTGGTCTGCTGATTGTCTTTCAAGCCATCTTTGTCCAGGTCCACTTTGGATGCGACTTCCTGGGCGTCGGGTATCCCGTTGGCATTTAGATCGGAATCGGTTGCCGCCGTGGCAAAGTCTTCATAATCCGACCAATTGGAGGCCATTCCTTCGGTGTCGATAAACTGCGCCCGCCAGAAGTAGGATGTGCCTTCATCGAGCACCAGCTTGGGCACCGTGAGACCGGTCGACGCCGTGGGGCTCTGGATATCGAGAACGCAGGCGCCATCTTCATCGCGGAACACCTGCCAGCGCGTCTTGGCGTGAGCGGCACCGGTCACCGCGGCATGAAATGTGCCGGTTTTCAGCACCGCCATGGCGCTCACCACTTCATCATCGACCGGCGAAATCAATACCGGCGCCTCGGGCACCTGTTTTTCCGCAGCCGCAGCAGCGTCAGCGTTGTCGCCGATGCTGTTCCCGTTTGTATCCGCCCACTCTTTGGGATCATCGGGGAAGGCGTCCTGGCTATCGGGAAAGCCGTCTTCATCGGAATCCACCACCACCGGCGCAGGGCCGGAGATAGCGACGGCCAGGCCCTCAGACCAGGCGGATAATGCCCCCAGGCTGTCGC
>JAFNAG010000239.1 GCA_017860135.1 Acidobacteriota bacterium | reverse complement strand
GGCCATGGGGGCCGCCATCTCGGTGCGGGCGTTGCCGATATCGATCTGGCTGCAGGCGATGTCGTAGCGGCGCCCGTCGAGCGAAATCGATTTGGTCAGGCCCGTGATGGCGTGCTTGGTCGCCGTGTAGGGCGCGGAGTTCGGGCGCGGGGCGTGGGCAGAGATCGAGCCGTTGTTGATGATGCGCCCGCCGCGCGGATCCTGGGTCTTCATCATGCGGAAGGCCTCCCGCGCGCACAGGAAAGCTCCGGTGAGGTTGATGTCCACCACCGCCTTCCACTGTTCGACGGAAAGTGCGTCGATCTCCAAGCCGGGCACGAAGATCCCGGCGTTGTTGAAGAGCAGATCGATTCGGCCGAAGCTCTCCTGCACGGCCGCAAAGAGCGCCTGCACCGACCCCGCATCGCTCACGTCCGCCGGCACGACCAGCGCCGGTCCCGGGTCGCCCGCTTCCGCCGCCGTGCGCTCGAGCGGCTCCCGCCGACGCCCCGCCAGCGTGACACGATACCCGTCGGCCAGCAGCGCGAGCGCAACCGCCCTGCCGATGCCCGAGCCCGCGCCGGTGACGACGGCCACCTTGTTATGCATCGCCATGATTCTGACTCATGGGGATCTTATATGAAGGCCGGAGGTCCTCTGTCAATAGCGTTATCGTCGGGCTTCCTCGATCGAAACCCCATGGGGAAAGGTCCCCTGGGCCCGTGTGAGTTCGGCCAAGGCGATATTGTAGTCGACCACCGCGCGCATGAAGTTGCGGCTCGTGACCGCCAGCAGATCCTGTGCACGCAGGAGTTCTTCATTGGTCGTTTGGCCGATATCGAATCGAGCGAATTCGCCGGCAACCACTTTTTCCGCCGCCTCCATCGCCAGCTTGGTGGAGTCGATCTCGCCGTTGGCATAAAAAATCGCCAGAACCACCTGCTTGACATCCAGCTTGATCTGATCCCGCTCGCGCCCCACTTGAGCGCTGGCTTGTTTGCGCCCGAGTAGCTTCTTGCGATAGACCGCCTCCGCCGAGTGGTTTCCGATGGGCATCTCGAAGCTCAAACCGACCGCCCAGGCATCATCGTTGTTCAAATTGGTGCCGTCTACGGCTCCTGAAAAATCTTTGCCGTAACCGCTCAAGCTGTAGCGCCCGAAAACATCCAGACTCGGAAAACGCTGGTGCGCAGAGAGATCTTCCTCGGCCTTCCGAATCTCCAACTCCTGCAAGGCTTTCTTGATTTCCGGCCGTCCCACCAGTGCGGTATCGATGATCTGGATTTCATCCACTTCGATGGGTTCCAGTTGGGGTTCTTCAACCGGAATAACGTCCGCCTTCGAATCGATCGTCAAATTCGAACGGTTCAACAGGAGCTTTAACTGGTCCATAACGACCCGCAAGCTCTGTTTGGACTGCAACAGAGAATTGCGCCGGGCTTGCGCGTTGCTGCGGGCGCGTTGCACGTCAAGTTCTTTCGATATGCCTTGGGACAGACGCACGGTTTCCCGACGGTAAACCTCCTCGGCCATATCGAGATTCTCCTGGTCGATCTTCACCAGCGCGCGGTACAGGTAGAGTTGCCAGTAGACCCGGGAAACCTTGGTTGCAATTTCAATTACTTTCTGGCGGAACTCCTGCTCCGAGATGCTGGCCTGAAGATTGGCAATTTGGATGGCGGCCTTCTCCTTTTTGCTTCCCAAATTCTTCAGCAGCGGCTGCCGGATCTCGATGGTGGGTGCAAAGATGTTGCGATATGTTCGTGAGAACTCGGCGTCGACCAGGTTTTCATATCTCGTCTCCAGATAGGTTGAGAGGCTGCCTCCGGTCGGAAGCGGCTTTCGGAGGCCTGTCTGGATAACTCCCGTATCCTCCATCACAATGTCTTCCACGCTGGATTGCAGGTTGGGCTGGCGGCGATAGGAGCTGTCGGCAAACACCGACGGATCATAAACCGATTCCGCGTTGGCAACCTCCTCCCGCGCCTGCTTGGGCGTGTACGAAACGACCTGGATGTCCTGATTGCCTTCGAGACTATAGCGGATGGCTTCGAGCAGCGACAAGCGAACCGTTGGCGACTCCGACGGGCCCGGAGGGCCGCTGTGGCCCTGCCCGACTTCGCCGGGGGGCCCGGAGGGCCGCTGTGGCCCTGCCCGACTTCGCCGGGGGAATCGTTCAGATGGCCCGGCAGCCGCCTCAAGAGACCATGAGGTGACTCGTCGGCCTGCCCCCCCCTCGCGAGAACGCTGCTCAAGAACAACAGGGTCAAAAGGCATGTTGAAAAGTGCTTTTTCATAATTTGAAATCAACGGTTATCTTTTAAGTCGCGTTTTCAAAAATACGTACCGGTAAACCCCAGAAATTCATCGATCCAATGGTCGGCGCGCAGCAATTCTTTGCGTTGACGGCGTGCGACCCGCTCGGCGCGCTGCTGCGCCTTGTCGACCCAACGCCGTGAAGACGCCGAGGATATTTCCATGTTGCGCTTGCGGCCGCAGCGCGCCAGCGCAACAGCCAGTGGATGACCGTATTGTTGCATCAGTTCGTCATCCAAGCTGGTAAAGGCCTGGGCGCTGCCGGGATCTCCCTGGCGCGCGCATCGCCCGAACAACTGCCGGTCGATCCGTCGCGCTTCGTGACGTTCGGTCGCAACGACATGCAGCCCGCCCAATTCTGCGACACCCGAGCCCAGTCGGATATCGGTTCCTCTTCCGGCCATGTTCGTTGCCACGGTGATCCGTCCTATCTGCCCGGCGCCGGCGATGATCTGCGCTTCGGAATCCTGGCGAACGGCATTCAGCACCTGGTGTTCGAGGCCTTGGGCCGACAACAGACGGCTCAGATATTCGCTCGCCCCCACGCTGCGCGTCCCGATCAGAACCGGGCGTCCGGTCTTGTGAACGCGGCGGATCTCATCGACGATCGCTTCCCATTTCGCAGCGGCACTGCCGAATACCCGCTCCGGCATGACCGTTCGCCTACACGGGCGATGGGTAGGGATCGGGATCACGGGCAGGCGGTAGATCTGCCACAGTTCAGCCTGCGCCTCGGCGCCCGTGCCCGTCATGGCGGACAGTTTCCGGTAGAGCCTGAAAAAGCGCTGAAAGCTGATCCGTGCGTAGGTTTCCTTGGGAAGATGGATTTCGAGCCCTTCTTTAGCCTCGACCGCCTGATGAAGGCCGTTACGCCAGCTTCGATCGGGCATCAGTCTGCCGGTGAACTCGTCTACGATCACCACCTGGTTGTCGGCGATGACATACTGCTTGTCACGGATGAAGAACTCCCGGGCCGTCAGCGCCTGCAACACCATCTCTTCCCGGCGCCGGCAACCGGTCCACAGCCCGCCGATGGACTCCGTTAATTCGGCCAGTCGCTGCTTGCCGGCCGGCGTGAAATTGACCTCACCCCGACGCGGGTCGATACGATACTCGGTGGTCGGATTTAACTCTTTTGCCAGGCGGGCCGCGCGCTCGAATGCCTCCACCTGATCCTGATTCGGCCCGGCTCCCGAGATGATGAGCGGGGTGACGGCTTCATCGATCAAGACCGCATCGGCCTCGTCAACGATGGCACAGTCAAGCCCGCGCTGCACCAGCCGGCCCATGCGGTCGTCGCTGCCACCGGCGATTCTCGCCAGCAGCGCCGCCGGCAAGCCACGCAAAGGCCCCATAGCGATCTGGTCGCGGAGGAAATCGGCCGCAACTTCCTTGTTCGTGCCATAGGTCACGTGGGCGGCGTAGGCCTGCCGGCGCTCGGCGGGTGGCATGTCCTGCTCGATACACCCAACGGTCAGGCCGCAGAACGCGTAGACGGATTGCATCAATTGGGCATCGCGCTTCGCCAGGTACTCGTTGGCCGTCACGACATGGCAGCCGCGGCCGCGCCAGCCGGCGAGGACCGCTGGCATAACCGCGACGAGGGTCTTGCCCTCGCCGGTCGCCATCTCCGCGAGGCCGCCGGCTTCCATCGCCAGTGCACCGGCGATCTGCACCGGGTAAGGTTGCAGGCCAATCTGCCGCGCCGCCACCTCGCGAAGCACGGCAAAGGCCAGGTGGCGATCTTCTGCCGTGTCACGGCCGAGGCGAAAGCGATCATGCAGTGGCGAGATCGTCTCGCGCAGCCTCCGGTCGGAGAGGTGTCTCAACTGCTTTTCCATGGACACAATCGACTCCGCTTGAGTCAGCAAACGGCTCCGATTGCAGACCAGACGGCGGGCAAAACCAGCGGCCTTGTGCCACAATGCATCCAAGCCGAGCGGAGGCTCTGCGCTGTTCGGCCTCTGGGCCAGCATTCGCCAGGTTGTACTGGGGACATTCTCCATGTCAGACCTGGAACCTCTGTTGGAAAAGCTGCAAAATGGTGCGCCAGCCCTGAGTGAGCAAAGGCTTCGGCAGTGTTTCAAATCTTAAGACCATGGCCTGGCCGGGTCGCACCCTACCGGTTTCGCGAAGAAAAGGAACCACCAGAATTTCGAAAAAAGGTTCAGCCGTTCGCCGGCCGCTGGGATCTTCCACATTAATCTGGGTCGAACCTCCCGCGGCATAGCCCAGAGCGGCCGACGGCAGCCGCCCCTGCCCCGCGGGTATGATCGTTTCGATCCGTCCAGCCAGTTCGATATCCGGCTGGTCTTTGACCCGGATGTCGACCAGCGATTGGGCTTCCTTGATGAGCCGGCCCGCGACGTCCTGACCGGCGACGGCGCGGATGCGTAAGTCGTCCAGGTTGGCCACCACACCGATTCGCTGTCCCCGAGGCAAATACCTGCCGGTGATCCGATCGATATCGGGCGCCACCCAGGTCCCGGTCACCGGCGATCGGAGCGCCAGTCCTTCCAGTTCTTGATCGATGCGCTCGATTTGCTCCTGCAACGCGGCCAGCTTTTCGTCCATGAACTGGACCTGCGCCGCTTCCCGGGTCTGCGCAAACTGCCGATTGACCTGAAGCTGGCGCAAATCGGCCCGCAGCCGGACGCGCTGCGTTTCCAGCTCAGGACTTGACGCCTCTATCAGCGCAGGGCCATCCGGGCCGGCCTTGGATCCGGAGTCGAGAACGTTGCGTACAAATCCGGCCGTTTGCATGTGGACAACGCTGTATTCCTTTGGCTCGACCACGCCTTCAATGCGGCATCGATCCGGCACTCTGATGAGTCCGACGGCGACCAGCACAGCAACCGCCGCCGTTGCGGAAGTCAAAAGGGCGTGCATTCTCTGTCGGTCGAGTTCATGGCTGGTGCCCAGATAGCGGATCACGTTGACCAGGGGGGGTAGGACCCAACCGGTGAAGATGACTACGGCCGCCAACACACCGATTGAAAAAAACGTTTGCCCGAGAAACAGGATCATTCCGGCAAATACGATCACGCGACAGATCGTGGAGGCGACTGCATAGAAGATCAGCCATCCCTTTTCTCCTCGGGTGTGGCTCGGATCGTGCGCCTGGCGAACGGCCCAGAGGTAGCGCTTCACCAGGTAGCAGGCGTACAAGCGCGAACGGGACTCGAGATTGGGGATCTCCAGGAGATCCAGCAGGATGTAGTACGCATCGTAGCGCAGCAACGGGTTTCCGTTGAAAACCAAAGAGGAAATACCGGCGATGAACATGATGTTGTAGGCCATCGCATGCAGCGTGGTCCCCTCAGCCGTATGAATCCAGAGCATTCCGGCAATGGATGCCACCGCCAGCTCCACCAGCATGCCGCTGGCCCCAACCGCGATCCGCTGCCGTTTGCGGCGAAGGGCCCAAGCGCTGGAAGTATCCACAAATGGCAGAGGGGTAAAGACCAGAAGCGTCACGCCCATCTGGTGCACTTCGCCTCCGCTTCCAGCCTGTCGCCCGAAATGTTTGCAGGCAAAGGCGTGGCCCATCTCATGAAACAATTTCACGACCACCAGCGCCGCATACAGCAGGGGCAGATTGGCCGGGTTTAAAACGCCCGAAACGCGCCGGGCCAGCTCGGCACTGTGTCCTCCGACGGACCACAGTCCGGCTGCGATGATTGCGCCCCATATGAACAACCCGCGCCCGGTGAAGAATCGCCCCCCTATGCCGACCCATCGGTCCAGAAAACGGTCCGGGTTCCACAACGGAATGCGGATGAAAAGCAGGTTCGCCAGAAAGCCACGCACCTTGCGCCACAGCTGCTTTTGATAACGCTTAAAAAGCGCCTCAGCATCCGGGGCCAAATCTCCTTGCAGCAGATTGGACGCGTGCAGCCGACCCAGGAGGTTAATGACCTCTCCCTGGGTCGGCGCGGCATCACCCCATTTTTCCACACAGTGACGCCATACCTGACGAACGGTTCGGCGGCCGTCCAGCATCGCCACGAAATAATAGGCCGGGTCGTTCAGACGAAAGAACTGATTGCTAGCTGGATCCTGCAGGACGTACCACTTGCGACCGCGAAAATGCTGCCGGTGCACGTTGACGGCGCTGAGCAGCTGCGGCGTCAGCTCGGAAACGCGATACCAGGACTCGCTGAAGGTCGGACGGTCAACCGGCACTTGCCTGCCTCACTCAAAGCCAAAGTTTCATTCGCAGCCAATTGATCAGACGATGAAAACCAATCCAAAGGTAGTGTTTCTCCCCGGCCATTATTTTGGCGAGCCCTTCCATGCCCGGCCGCATCCAGGCGTGCTGTTCGAGCAAACTCGCCCGCACTCGAAATACGTTTTTGCTGTTCACCACCTCGGCGATGGGATTGATCCGTTCCACCCGGAACTGAATCCTCTGTTCGGGATGGCTGACGGATGCCAGCTCGCCCATCTGTCCGGCGGTGACGCTGGTGATGGATTCTTCCGGCACATACAGTTCGGCCCGCAATTCTTCGATGTGGGCGATTTCGAACAGAATTTTACCGGTTTCAACCGGTGCGCCGATCTGCCGTTTCAGGTCTTCTGAAACCACCCGACCGTTGATGGGAGCCATCAGGGTCGCTTGATCGATATGCTGCTCAAGCAAGCGGATTTCGGCGGCTGACTTTTCGCTCTGGGCCTGAGCAATCTGAGCTTCTGCCGTCTTGCCGTCGCGCATCGCGGCTGTCATCTGCTTCAGATATCCCAATTGTTCGGCCTTCAAAGCCGCCAATTTTAGACGAAGTTCCGACGTATCCAGCACGCCCAGGATATTTTTGCCGGCTGCGACCTCGTCGCCCGGATCCACGGCGACGCTTTTAAGAAAGGTGTCGAAAGGCGCGACGACGGCCTGCTGGAGCGGGGCCTCAAAAATAAAGGATGCGTCAATGCGATAGTCCCCTTTGGCAAATGTGAGAAAAAGCGCCAGAACCAAAGCCGCGCACGCCCCAACCTTCATCCAGGTGTGCTCCGGTCCGAGGAGCACACCCAGTTTACCACGGGCCCACGATGCCGCACGCGCGCCGAACCAGCGATCTCGCGCGTGCATTTCAAACAGCCGGGGAGCGCATAGATCACCCGTCAGCCGGATGGTCTCGACCTCGGGCAACGCGCCAAAGGAGCGCTCGAGAGGGCGTTCCAGCGTTAACACGGCGAATACCTCGCCGTTGCGCCGCAGCGGCAGGCTCAGCACGGCGGCCAATCCATGCTGCACCGCAAGCTGGGCGGTGGCGCGACTGGCGTAGGACGCATTCGGGGCTGCGGGATAAATCACTTCCACATCTTGGTCCAGGCATTCTTCCATCGCCGTTTCGATGTCCTGGGTCAGCTTCATCTCCCGGCGGAACGTATCGGTGTGGCTGATGGCCTGAACCCGCACATAGCGGCCATCCAGAAATCCCAGACTGACGCGCTGGCACCGCAAACGGGTGGCCATTTCGTTGCACAACGCCATGCAGACGCTCTGGAAGCGCTCCGATCGGTTGACGCTGGCCAGCACGTCGAGGACCAGACGCAGGCGATCAATCGCCCCATGACGCTGCCCCAGCGCCAAGCGCAGTTCGTAATGATCCAGCAGGAAAGGGGTAAGCTCCAGCCGTTCCCGACACCGGGCCAGCTCCTGGGGACTAAGAGCTTGAACCTGAAAGGCCGCCACGGCGCGGACCGATTTTCCGTTTGGCACCGGGATGAGCACGATGGGATCCTGCCTGGGATTTTCCGAATTTTCCGGCACCATTGCGGCCTCACCGCTGGTAAGGACTTTGCGGGCCGCGTCCACCGCCGGGGCAATCCAATCCACGCCGGCCCCGGCGCCTCCCAACGGCGGGTAGGCCGCCAGAATCTCCACCCGGTTCTGTTCGCCGGGCCGCATGACCACCGCACGGCCGGCCTGAGCGTGCCGACACAGTGCCGCTATCAGTTCATGCAGGTAATGGGCGGGCGGAACGTCGAGCCTGAGCAATTCAGCCATTCTCTTCATGCTGAAATGACCTGGCCTGCCCGTCCCATCGGCAGCGGCGTCTGTCGGGGTTTCAACCATAATGGACTCGTAAAATCTTCGAATTCAGACGGTGGCGTGAAAACCTGGCTCTCTATTTCGTTCGCAGACGCGCGTGCTGATGGTCGTCTGCATGGGGTGCGAATGTCACGCTAACCCGCTCGCCGGCCGGACGGTTGTGAGGGTTGGCCACTTCGATGCGGATGCCCAACGTATCGCTGGCGGCGTCAGCCACGGCCGCGATGTGGATGATCTTCCCGCTGGGTGTTGCACCTGCTTCCGCATCGGGAAATTGAACCCGTACGTTTTGCCCCACCGCCAGCTTTTTGGCTTGCGCCAGCGGAACCGGCACGTCAATCCAAAGGGGATCGATACTGACCAGTTGAATGACCGCTCCCAGCGCATTCACCGCCTCGCCGGTTTCGACCGACACCTTTTCCACGCGCCCCGCAATCGGGGACACGAGGCGCATGCGCTCAAGCTGACTCATCGCTTGCGCATAGCGGTGCTGATACAACTCCTGCTCCAAAATCGCCGCCTTGAGTGAAAGATCCGCGATGCGGACGCTGACCACCAAATGCTCGATTTCCCAGTCGCTGGCCGCGCCTTTGGCTTTGGCCGACTCGACCTTCTTCAGGTCCAGCTTCTTCTGAGCCAATTCCGCTTCGGCCGACAGGATCTTGGCCTTATCCCCTGCTTGAACTTTATACTGCAGGGCTTGAATTCTTTCCGGCTGATCGTCCAAGCATGCCAGCAACTTACCTTTGGGGACGATATCGCCCTCTTTGACGGAAACTTCGGTGAGCCTGCCCGGCACTATGAACGACAGCGTGATGTCCGCGCTGGGCGCACTAATGGCCTGCACCGCATCCGCCTGAACTGGATCTGCTGGCCGCTCCTGCGCATACAAGGGTATGGAGACTGCTACGAACGACACGATCCCCGCTGCCATAAGCAAGGTTGATTTAAGGATGGCCATCACAATTGAACCTTCCTTTCCAAGGAATTGTTCTGACCTATCTGCGGTCATTTTGCGCGCATCGGGGGTGGGAACGCTTCGCTTGTGAACCGAGCAAGAGATGTGCCAAAGAGGTAGCCTAATAATCGATAATTATATCGAATAGATAAGCTGGCACTGCCAATAGGGCCGGCAGTGTTGTCAGCATATTGACGGCCGGTGGAGTCAATTTAAACGC
>JAFNAG010000238.1 GCA_017860135.1 Acidobacteriota bacterium | reverse complement strand
GCACCACCCATTCAGGGCGGACATCCGGACCTGCCACAGTTCCCAGGGCTTGCGCCCTGGGCTGTCCTGCCGGACCCCTGCGGGGTCCTTTTCGATTTCCCGACCCGGTGCGTTTCCTGACAGCCTGCGAGACCATCCCACCACAGTGTCAAGTATGTCCCGCGGCCAGCGCAAGGGGAGGCAAGTCTGCGCCACCCTCGGTATCGGAATCGGTATCGGGGTCGCAATCGCTATTGGGATCGGTTTCGATATCATGTCGCAGCCCACATCATATGCACAGCTCAACAAGTCCCGCCGGGAACATGCCGGAACTAGCCGGCGTCAATGCGCGCGGGCTCGAGCCGGGGCGCGAGCAACTGGATGATGCCGAGCGCGACCAGGTAGGCCGAAGCGGCAATGATGAAGACCGGAAGGTACGAGCCGGTCCACTGCAGCACATAGCCGACCACCTTGGCGATCAGCATGCCGCCGACGGCGCCGGCCATACCCCCGAATCCGACAACCGATCCGATTGCCCGCCGGGGAAACATGTCCGATGCGATCGTGAAGATGTTCGCGGACCACCCCTGGTGAGCGGCCGCCGCCAGGCCGACCAGCAGGACAGCGACGGTGACGCTCGGCGTGTGGGAGGCCAGCACAATCGGCACCACCGCCAACGCGCAGATGAGCATGGCGGTCTTGCGGCTCTTGTTGATGCCCCAACCGCGCTGGATCAGGGAGGATGACAACCATCCGCCGAAGATGCTGCCCACGGTTGCCATGTTGTAGATCACCAGGAGGGGAATCATCATTCCCAGCAGGTTCAATCCATAATTCCGGTTCAGGAAGTCGGGAACCCAGAAGAGGTAGAGCCACCATATCGGATCCGTCAGGAATTTGCCGATCGCGAATGCCCACAGCTGTCGATGTTCGACGAGGCTGCCCCAGCGGATCGGGGTGATGCTTTCCGCAGGATCGCTACGGATGTACGCGAGCTCGGCTGCGGATACCCGGCGGTGCTTTTCAGGGTGCTGATAGAAGGCGACCCAGAGCACCAGCCAGAGAAAGCCGATGGCCCCGGTCGCAACAAACGCTCCCTGCCAGCCCCAGGTGAGCGTAAGCCAGGGAACGACGAGCGGGGTTACGATGGCGCCGACATTGGTGCCGGAATTGAAAATGCCCGTTGCCAGGGCGCGTTCTTTTTTGGGAAACCACTCGGCGACCGTTTTGATCGAGGCCGGGAAACTGCCCGATTCCCCGAGGCCGAGTGCGAAGCGCGCCGCAGCGAAGCCGGTCACCGAGCTGGCCAGGGCATGAGCCATGGCTGCCAGGCTCCAGACAAACACAGCCAGCGAAAATCCTTTGCGTGTCCCCAACCAGTCCATCACCCGGCCCACCACCAACAGACCTATGGCGTACGCCAGCTGGAACGCAAAAACAATATTGCTGTAGTCGATCTCGTTCCAGCCTAGCTCGCCCTGCAAGGTGGGCTTCAGGAGTCCGATGACCTGGCGGTCAATGTAATTGACGGTTGCGGCAAAAAAAAGCAGCGCACAGATGATCCAACGGTGGTGCCCGGATGCTGTCGGTTGATCGGTTCCTTCAGCCATGCTATCCTCCACAGGTTTTCCGTTTCGAGGGTCAGTTCCGCTTCGGCGTCGAAGTCCAGGCTCTGCGAGATGCTGCGGCAGGCAGCCTGCACAGCCTGCCCGATCTTCTTCTTCTCCGCCAGGATCCGGTAGGCAGGACCAGATACACTGATGGCAGCCACCGGGTGCCCGGCAGTGGTCCGTGGCAGTTTCATACACCAATCACCGCTCAGACGCCGCTGTAGGCGGAGAACCCGCCGTCGATCGGAACAATCGCGCCGGTTATAAACGCGGACGCCGGCGAGAGCAGCCATAGGACGGCCCCCAGCAGGTCATCGGGATCGCCAAACCGCGCCATGGGGGTGTGGGCTATGATCGACTTTCCTCGCGCCGTCAGCTCCCCGGTCTCCCGGTCCGTCAGCAGGAAGCGGTTCTGTTCGGTCAGGAAAAAGCCGGGGGCGATGGCGTTCACGCGGATGCGTGGCGAATATTCGTGGGCCATGTGCACTGCAAGCCACTGCGTGAAGTTGCTCACGCCCGCTTTTGCGGCGGAGTACGCGGGGATGCGGGTCAGCGGGCGGAATGCATTCATCGAAGAGATATTCAGGATCACTCCGCTGCCGCGCTCCGCCATGATCCGGCCGAAAACCTGGCACGGCAGGATCGTCCCCAGAATGTTGAGGTCGAAAACCCATCGCAGCGCCTCGGCGGGAAGGTCGAAAAACTTCAGGTCCGCGCCGGTCGTGGCTTGCGGCCGGTTCCCTCCCGCGCCGTTGATCAGGCAGTCCACCTTGCCAAACCTCTGCAGCACAGCCCCGGCAGCTTGGTGCAGACTTTCGAGGTTCAGCACGTCGACTTCGAACAGCGCCGCGTTGGCGGCGTGCCCGCCCATGCGTTCCAGCAAGGCCCGGCCCGGCTCGAGCCGCAGGTCGAGAATCGCCAGTTGGGCGCCACACCCGGCGAGCGCACAGGCGATTTCACCGCCCAGCACGCCGGCGCCGCCCGTGATCACCACGGTCTGGCCCGTAAAATCGTACATGCGCAGGAGTCTCTCCAGGCTCATCGGTATTCGGACCACTATTCCTTCCATGATGGGGTTTCCCTTCGGGTCAGGTTATGATGACATTGCCTGTCCGGAGCGCAGGGCCGGTGGCTGCCGCTCCGTCGTGGAAGCAGCCTGGTTTCGCCGAGAGAAAAACATGGAACGTGCGGTTTTGTCAAATACAAAATTGTTTCATGGAATGCAACAGACCGGGGCGCTCTCTTCCCCGATTATCTGAATGGACCGATCTTCGCGATCAAGTGCGGCGGATACACACACGGCGCTGTCCCGGGGTTTGCGTCGGTCGGGATGCTGCCTTTCCTGTTTGCGCCGATGACGGCCGCCCGGCTGCTTCCGCGGGCGTCGGAAAGAGTCCCGGCGACGTATTCCCGGAGAGTGGTTTTCATAACATCACTTGGGCAATTCGTCGCTGCCGCCGCCGACCTTCTGCGCGCGCTCACTGATGAACGATCGTTCCTGGCTGTTGCGGTTGCCGCGACAGTCAGCCTGATCACCTGGACGCATGTGGGTCTTGTTCTGGCCTGGAGGATCAAGCCGCAAACTGCATGAGCCGGTGACCAGACAATCCACGTCGTCTCGAGACCGATTGAGGATTGCCTTCCGCGAGGGAACGCCGTAGCATGCACGCATGCAGGTCCCGGACATGAGATCATTCGCCAGCCCGGGGACCGGAAGGACCCGATATGCCGTTCATTCACGACGATTTTCTGCTGCATTCCAAGACCGCCCGGCGTCTCTACCACGGCTACGCGGCGGAAGAGCCGATCGTTGACTACCACTGCCATCTTTCGCCTCGGGACATCGCGGAGAACCGCATTTTCCACGACCTGTACGAGATCTGGCTGGAGGGGGACCACTACAAGTGGCGCGCCATGCGCGCCAACGGGGTGCCGGAGCGGTATTGCACCGGTGCTGAGCCGCCCCGCGAGAAATTCATGGCATGGGCGCGCACCGTGCCGCATACCCTGCGCAATCCGCTGTATCACTGGACTCACCTCGAGCTGAAACGGTATTTCGACATCGACCAGCTATTGGACGAACGCAGCGCTCCCGACATCTGGGACAGGGCAAACGCGCTGCTTTCCGAACCCGAGCTGTGCGCCCGGGGCATTCTGCGGAAATTCCGCGTTCGGGCGCTATGCACGACGGATGATCCCTGCGATGACCTGGCGCATCACCGGAAGATTGCCGCCTCTTTCCCCGACACGCGCGTCTACCCCGCCTTCCGGCCCGACAAGGCCCTGAACGTACACCTGCCCGGAGCCTTCAACGATTGGGTGGACAGGCTGGCTGCCGCCGCCGGCACGAACATTGCAAACCTGGCGGACCTGCTCTCCGCGTTGCGGCAGAGGCACGATGCGTTTCATCTTGCCGGCTGCCGGCTGTCGGATCATGGCCTGAACTCCTGTTACGCAGACTTCCCTTCCGAGCGGGCTGCCGCCGCCATCTTCGCCAAAGCGCGGGGCGGACGGGCGGCGACCACTGCGGAGCAGGGGAAGTTCGCGTCCTTCCTCATGCTGTATCTAGGGCATCTGGATGCGGAAAAAGGCTGGACCAAGCAGTTGCACCTGGGCGCGCGCCGCAACGCCAACACTCGGGGCCTGCAGGAACTCGGCCCGGACACGGGATTCGATTCGATCGGCGACCTGCCGCAGGCCGACGCCCTGGGCGCCTACCTGGACCGCCTCGCCAGGGAAAACGCCCTCCCGAAGACGATCCTCTACAATCTGAATCCTGCGGACAATTACGTGTTCGCCACGATGGCAGGCAATTTTCAGGACGGGACCGCAGCCGGCAAGATCCAGTTCGGCAGCGGCTGGTGGTTCCTGGACCAGAAGCAGGGTATCGAGTGGCAGCTCGATGCCCTCTCGAATGCCGGCCTGCTGTCTCGCTTCATCGGCATGCTCACCGACTCCCGCTCCTTCATGTCTTACCCGCGCCACGAGTACTTCCGCCGCGTGCTGTGCAACCTGCTGGGCACGGATATGGAAAACGGTGAACTGCCCGGTGACGAGTCCCTGGTCGGGACCATGGTGCGGACCATCTGCTACGAAAACGCGCGGCAGTACCTGAATCTAGGCTTCTGAAGGCTGTACCCGAAAGAAAAGACCGCCGCAGATTTTACCGATTTCAAGGATGGATATATCTGTGCTGCTCCCATGAAAATCCCTGCCGAAAAGGAAAGGATTCATTTCCGCACCATGCAAAAACCGGGTCGGTATCGGCATCGGGATCGCACTCAGGACATGATCGTGTGTATCTTGCCCGCCATCCCGGTGCTTGCAACCTGGAGTGCGTGACCCAGTGAGTCAAAGGGCATCGTGTCCGTGACAATCCTGGAGGGCTGCAGCGTTTTGTCACTCACCAGACGGATCGAGGAGGCGAAATCTGCCGGGTGGTCGTAAATGAGGCTGGGCTCAATCCGGATCCCCTCGCGCACTACACGAAGCGGCACAAAGCTGGCGGGTGAGGTCGACAAGCCCAGAAGTATTACCTGGCTGCCTCGCGGCGCCGCGCTCAGGGCCAACTCCACAGTTGATGTGGACCCGGCGCATTCAAAGATGGTGCTCACGTTCTCGTCCAGCCAGAGTTTCGCCACATCGCCGCCCGAGCACGCCCTTGCTCCCAGTTCAGACGCCATGGAGAGCTTTTTGTCAAACTTGTCGTGCGCCAGCACGCGTACCCCCTGGGCGACGGCAACGTGAGTGAGCAGCAGGCCAACCACACCGCAACCGACGATCGCCACGGTATCTCCCAGTTTCGCACCCGACTGCTGCAGCGCATGCAGCGAAACGGTCAGAGGCTCGATGGTGGCGGCATCCGCATCCGAGATGTCGTCGGGAACTGCCCAGGTGAATTCCGCCGGGGCAATCGCGTACTCGGCGAAACACCCGGGCACCGATACCCCCATGCTCTTTTTGTTGGGACAGATGTTGCCGCGGCCCTCGCGGCAGAACCTGCAAATGCCGCACGTGTAGTTGGGTTCAACAATCACCCTCTGGCCTGCAGCAAGGTTTTTTACTCCCTGTCCGACCTCCACCACCTTCCCGACAAATTCGTGCCCGATCGTGAATGGCAGATACGGCGGCGTACGATGCCCGAGGTAGAATGACACATCGGATCCGCATACCCCGCTGCGTATCGGCCGGATCATTACTTCGTTTTCCGCAAACTTCGGCGGATCGATTTCGCGAATCTCAATCTTCTCAGGCGCAAACAGCAAAGCGGACTTCATAACAATGCCTCACGTAGCGGATCAGGAACTGCGATCCGGACAGCCGCAATTTCAATTTAACTGATATGCCACTATAGCACAAGCGCATCCAAAACGGCGAAATGAATTCACAACCGGTCCTGTCGATCCGATTCGCAGGCACCCCGGGTATATTGGGCATGAAGGGACCTTTCAGGAAAACGGCAGATCGAGGTATCAAGAGGGCGCTGCGGCCGGCGCCGGAGAGGCCAGGCCCGCGGGGCAGGCTGCTGAAAACCGGGCTGCTCGAATCAGTACAACACACCAGGACAGGATCGCAGGTTATGTAGGCATCAATGCCGACTTGCCGTGAGCCCTTTCCGTCACCGATGCAGGCGGGTTATCGAGCCCCATATTCCAGGCCTGGCGCCGCGCTCGATACATTGGGATCTCGGGTGGTGCATCGCGGAATACTCGACAGATCAGCAAATGCCAATGATGATGGAATCAAGCTGTTCTGCCCAGCTATGGCTGTCTTGCCGCACACGTCAGGTCAAGAAACGTCGGACGCACCACGCCAGCAGATCTTTGCGACATTCACGCCTGTTTCCGGGCGGTTTACTTTTTTGCTTTCACAACAACGTGGGTATGGTCACCCGGTGCGCACGGGACCTGGAATCCATCTATCCCCGGCAGGTAAATCTCGGCAAGATAGCGGTCGCTGCCGGTAACGTCAAACACCACCGCAGCCTCTCCTGCCTGCCTGGGACTGAGCCGTGTGATTATCAGCGCCATCACGCTTTCCTTGCCTATGGTGTTCGTCACTGTCATTTGGGTTAGATTGTCGCTTGGCGAGAATCTATAAGTCCCGGCCGGGAGCGTCTTGCCGCCAACGATGAACGCAAATGGCACATCGGCAACCGCCGACAACCTTGAAACCTGAGCGGCAGCAAACGTCGTAATCATCATCAACATCAATACACCTGCAATCGCATACTTTTTCATGTAGCCTCCTTTTTGTTATCCACGCGGCCGATGGCCGCAACCAAAGAAAAAGAAAGAGATCCAGGTCTTCCACGTTTCGCCGCCGGGCGAAATTTCCAATTGGAACTTCAATCCCTGGGATCGTCCTTCCCCGTCTCCACGAGCATCTTGATGAAGATGATGAATATTAGTTTCAGTTTTATAAAGAAAATAATCAGAGCGAGGACGCGGAGGGCAGGGCTGATGCTTTCCCGACCGGACAAGCAGCCTCACGACCGCTTCACGGCGCCGGTCGGGCAGATCTGGTTGGCACAATTGCCGTCTTCAGTTCCCGATTTGCCTGGAACGACTTGTGCCGCGCACTCTGGGGTAAACAGAGAGCAAGCGCACAGTCCCGGGCGTTCCCTCCTACTTCTTCGCGGGGGGTTGGGCCGCCGGTTGGGCTTCGCCCCGCATCGGATGCGGTTCGAGCTTGGCATCGGTCATGCCCAGCGCCCACTTCATGGCTTCGAAGTACATCTGCTGGACGCCCCGGCTATCCCACGACTCGCTCGTGTGCCCGAAAGAGCCGAAGAAAACGCGGCCTTTGCCGTACATGTGCGCCCACGCCAGCGGATA
>JAFNAG010000237.1 GCA_017860135.1 Acidobacteriota bacterium | reverse complement strand
CGCCTGATGTGGCCGGTGCGTTGCTGTTGTAAGCGTTGACCGCGTTTCCGGCAGTATCGAGAATCTCGATCGTCAACGGACCGGCCGGTTCCTTTGGCAGGTAGTACTCGATGGCCGGTCCGTACAGATTCGCACCTGTGCGCGTCCGATACCCGTCGCGCGGTTTGTAGAGGTAAACCTGCGACGAAGACACCTGCGGCGTGATCTGATGAAGCGAGCTGATGTTGTCCAGAATCCAGAACGCCCGCCCCTGCGTCGAAACCACGAGGTCCTTGCGATGGACTTTGATGTCGGTCACCGGCAGGTTGGGTAGATTCAGCTGAAACGGCTGCCAGTGCGCGCCGTTGTCGAAGGAGAGGAACATGCCGAATTCGGTCCCGGCATAGAGCAGCCCTTCGCGATCGGGATCCTCACGAACCACACGCGTGGGCCAGTCTGCGGGGATGCCGTT
Source organism: Acidobacteriota bacterium (assembly GCA_017860135.1). Taxonomy (GTDB): domain Bacteria; phylum Acidobacteriota; class UBA6911; order UBA6911; family UBA6911; genus JAFNAG01. The sequence continues at coordinate 7,006 of JAFNAG010000237.1, read as the reverse complement.
TTTCCCGTCGGTCAGTCGCGTCCAGGTCTTCCCGTAGTCGTTGGTCCGATAGATGTACGGCTGGTAATCGCCGAGCAGGTACCGGTAGGTGGCATAGTATGCGGAGCCTCTCCGGTGTGGCGACGCCTCTATGTACTGGACTCTCCCTCCGGGAGGAAGGTCCTTGGGTGTGACGTTCGTCCAGGTCTTACCGTTGTCGCGCGTCACGTGGAACGGGCCGTCGTTGGCGCCGGTCCAGATGACCCCGCGTTCGAGCGGCGACTCGGTGATGGCGTAGAGAGTGCTGTAGAATTCCTCACCCGTCACGTCGCGCGTGATCGGTTCGCCGCTGACGCCCTGGCAGCAATCGGGCTTTGCCGTCAGGTCACCCGAGATCTTTTCCCAGGTCACGCCCTTGTCGCGAGTCCGGTGCAGGTACTGGGAGCCATAATAGAGAATCTCGGGATCGTGGGGCGAGGTGGCCATCGGCGAAACGCGCTGGAACCGCAGGATGAGATCGCTGGCGGGATTCCCGTACAGGGACTGCGCGCCAATCCAGTAATTCTTTTCCTGTCCGGTCTTGATGTTCATCCATCCGTACTGGCCCTTGCAGGAACCGTACACGATGCTCGGATCGCGCGGGTGCGGCATGATCGGGCCGGTCTCGCAGCCCGGACCCGAACGGAAGGCGTCACGGTTGAACGGGTCCGCCAGGCTCGTGATGATGATAGTGTTGTTGTCCTGCTGGGCGCCGTACAGGTTGTATGGAAACTCGTTGTCCAGCCACACACCATAAATCTCCGCGGTGGGCTGGTTCATCTGGGTCGACCAGGTTTTCCCTCCGTCGAAGGAGACGTTGGCGCCGCCGTCATTCGACTGGATCATGGTGTTGCCGTCCTTCGGGCTGATCCAGATGTCGTGATTGTCTCCGTGGGGTGTGGGGAATCTCGTGAACGTCTTGCCGCCGTCGACCGACTTGAAGAAACTCTCTGCGCCTGCATACACCACATCCGCGTTGGTCGGGTCGGCGCCCAGAGTGGTGTAATAGAAGGGCCGGGTGATCAGGGAATCCTGCGGGTTGACCAGCGCCCAGGTCTGCCCCGCATCTTCGGACCGGTAAAAACCCCCGCCCGGCTTCGCTTCGATCAAGGCGTAGACCCGTCTCGGGTTTGCGTTGGTGACACCGATATTGCCCTTGCCGATCAGCTCGCCCGGCAGGCCGGAAGAGATCTTTGTGAAAGTCTCGCCCCCGTCCGTGCTCCTGTAAAAACCTCCTTCGCGCGAGCCGCTGATGATGGTCCACGGCTTGCGTTCGAGGCGGGACATCCAGGCATAAACGACGTTGGGGTTTCCGGGCTGAAGCTCTACGTCCATGGCGCCGACGCTGTCGGAAACGTAAAGCGTCTTGCGCCAGCTCTTGCCGCCGTCGGTCGTCTTGAAGATGCCGCGCTCGCTGTTGGGCTTGAAAATATCCCCCGTGGCGGATACCCAGACTATGTCAGGGTTGGCCGGGTGAATGCGCACCGCGCCGATCTGGCCGGTGTTGTAGAGTCCGGCAAACTGCCATGTGTTGCCGCCATCGACGGTCTTGTACACACCGCGGCCTGTCGACACGTTGCTGCGCACGCCGTCCGAACCGGTGCCGAGGTAGATGATGTTTGGGTTCGAATCGGCAACCGCGATCGAGCCGGTCGATCCAAGCGGGACTTTGCCGTCGGTTATCGGCGTCCAGGTGTCACCGCCGTCCGTCGTGCGGAACACCCCGCCGCTGGCAACTCCCATATAAAAAGTCCGCGGCTGGGACGGGACGCCGGTTACGGTGGTGACGCGCCCCCCCCGCGACGGACCGACCAGCCGGTAATGGAGTCCGGCAAACAGTGCCGGGTCGACATTGGCCATCGGGGGCTGGCGGATTGCGGGCGCCTGTGCCGGGGGCGTCGACTGTGATTTCCCCTGAAATTGGGAGAGGGTCGCGGTGACAATGATGATTGCTGCAAGCTTCAGGACGATGCGCACCATGGGACGGTTTCTCCAATCCATCAATTGGGCATTCATGCCGTTTTCATTTTTGCGTGCAGCATAGCACTCAACAGGCTGGAATGCAGCCGGAATCGCTCCCGCATCGGGGCTCCTGGCTCCGGACCCGCAGGAATCGCGCCTTGGGCTTGCCTGTGCCGCCGCTCCGGGGTTGCCGCTTTCTGAACCATGGCCGATTTTGCATCGCCATTGACAAGCCCACCCCCACCCCATAAGATATCCACCCGACAGCGCCGAAGTGGCGGAATTGGCAGACGCGCTAGGTTCAGGGTCTAGTGAGCTTAAGCTCGTGGGGGTTCGAGTCCCCCCTTCGGCACCAGGTTTCTCCCCCAATTTGTCCTACTCAATCTGAAATCTCTTGTTTCGCCTGCCGATTCGTCGGATCATGCGAACCATGCCATCAAACAGAGCGGGACTCCTCGTCGCACTTCTCCTGTCAGCCTTGACCTCATGCATGCATGACGTTTCGCAGCTGGCGCCGGGGGTGTCCGGCCGGCCGAATATCCTGTTCATCATGAGCGATGACCATGCCGCCCACGCCCTGAGCGCCTACGGCAGCCGCGTCAATGCGACTCCCCAATTGGATCGGCTTGCCAGGGAAGGCATCCGTTTCGACCGTGTCTACGCCACGAATTCCATCTGCACTCCCAGCCGCGCAACCATCCTTACCGGAATGTACAGCCACAAAAACGGCACGCCGGTCTTCAACCGCTTCGACGGCTCGCAGCCGACGGTTGCCAAAATGCTGCAGGCTGCCGGGTATTACACCGCGATGGTCGGCAAGTGGCATCTGGGCAGTGATCCCACAGGATTCGACTACTGGAACGTCCTGCCGGGACAGGGACGGTACATCGACCCGGTCTTCTACGACCGGAACGGCTCGGAAGTCTATCCAGGATACGTCACCGATGTGATCACGGATCTTACCATCGATGTGCTCAAGAACCGCCCGAAGGGGAAACCGTTCTTTCTCATGTCGCATCATAAGGCGCCGCACCGTGAGTGGACGCCGGACGAAAAGAACCGCAAGCTTTTTGAGGGCCGGCAGATCCCTGAACCGTCCACACTGTGGGACGATCACAGCGGCCGCACCGACGCGCTGCGCGAGCAGCAGCAGTCGGTCTTCAACGACCTCACACGCCGCGATCTCAAGCTGAAACCGCCCGCTGGCCTGGCGGGCCAGGATCTCCAGAAATGGCTCGGCGTCAAGCCCGTCGAGGTGGAGGTGGAAATCGATGGACTCGCCCGAATGCTGCGCGGGGACGAGTTAAAGCACTTCAAATATCGGCGTTACATGCAGGACTATCTGGCGTGTGTGCAAAGTGTTGACGACAACGTCGGCCGCCTGCTGGACTGGCTGGACGCCAACGGCCTGCGCGAAAACACCGTCGTGGTGTACACGAGCGATCAGGGATTTTTTCTCGGCGATCATGGCCTCTTTGACAAGCGCTTCATGTACGAAGAGTCAGTGCGCATGCCCTTTCTTGTGCGCTGGCCGGCGGGAATTCGTCCGGGTGCGGTGACCGATGCGCTTGCCATCAATTGTGATTTTGCGCCGACCTTTCTGGAAATAGCCGGCCTCCCGGTGCCGTCCGGCATGCAGGGTCGAAGCCTGATGCCGCTCCTGAAGGGGACACGGCCGCCGGACTGGCGCACCTCATTCTATTATCGCTACTACCACGATCCCGGCGATCACAATACGCGCGCGCACTACGGCATACGCACCGGGACGCACAAGCTCATCTACTTCTGGAAAAAGGACCAGTGGGAATGCTTCGACCTCATCAAGGACCCCGAAGAGCTGCACAATGTTTATAACGATCCTGCCGCGCGAACTACGGTCGAGTCATTGAAACGGGAACTCGCCCGCCTGAAAGACGAAGTGGAGGACGACGACCGGTTCGCCGAGGAGCAGCCGGAAGGCTCCTCTTATGTACAGGCGCCCCCGAAGAAGAAGAAGTAACAAGCGACAACAACTGCCCTAATGGAGCCACAGGAGCGCGAACTGCGGGATGCAGGCGAGAAGCCCGAAGCGCACCAGGCGTCCGCACATGCCTACACCGATGAAGCGGCCGAACGGCATGCGGAAGGTTCCTGCCAGGAGCGTGATCAAATAGAACGGCGGAATGCCCAGCGCCGAGCTGACGAAAACAAGCGCGACCGGCCTGGACGGTGATTGATCGAATTTGAGCCTCCACGCAGCCGCCTTGCCGCCGATGCAGGTGGTGCGCAGCGGGATCACGCCTCGCCCCGCCCAATATAGGACACACTTGCCGACCATCTGGCCGGCGCTTGTCAGCAACACGAGGCCTGCCACCTCAACCGGGGAGCTTGCGACCGCGGCGAGGGATAGCATGATCACCTCGCCGTTCACCCACGGCACGAGCGCGCTGACAATCGAGAGTCCGAAGCCCCACATTCCGAGCGATGCTGCATCCATCGATACCTCCCGCAGGCCGTGCGGATCCGGGCTGCTCCTCCGGCGGCCCGGGTCGCGTCATCGCATTCGAGCGCCCTGCGCGATCAACCCAGGCGGACGAAGAAAGCGAGGTAGAGCAGCCAAGTTGCCGCATACGGCGCCAGGAAGTAACGCCGTAGTCTCAGCCATTCCTGATGTGGGCCGATCAGAGCCTTGAACTTTCCGGGCGTGTAGTTTTTAACGATCATTTTGAACAGAAGTTCATTGAACATGCGCATGCTGCCGATCGCGGCCAGGAGGAGGAACGACAGGCTTGTCGTGTGCAGGGAGGCGATCAAGCCTCCGAGAGCCCCGAAAGTCGGGCTTTTCAGGAATTTTCGAAAAGAAAATCCTTCGATGGCTCCATCCTTGTACGCCCCCGCAATTGCCTCCGCCAGGCCGATCCCCGCGCCTACGATGAGACCGACCACAGGCCCGGGAAGCCAATCGGGCAAGAAGTGGAAGAGCCGGTAGCACCCGTAGATGCTGCCTACGAACCCGAATCCCAACAGCAGACGGAGGACCGGATTATGGACAACCCCTCTTACCCAGTGGATCTGTGTCGGAATCCGGTAGTCCTGCTGCGGCTCGACACGCAGGAAGAGTTTCCAGAACTCGGTTGCGATTCGCGCAAGGGCGAAGACGGACAGATAGACGATAAAGGGGCTTTGATCGCTGCAAAGGCCGAGAGCGCCAAGAGTGGCCGCCGCGGTGACGGCGAATACAAGCTCGCGCACGAAACGGCGCAGCAGGAATGACTCATGAGGAGAGTCTTTATAGGCGCCGTAGAGCGCGGCGTGAAGTCCCGCTGCCAGGCCGATGATGATTGTGATGGCAATGCACATGTCAATCCTCCCTTTGGCCACCGGGCCGGGCAAGCCCGCGGGCTGATCGCTGTTGATTATCAATCGCAATCCCGCCGAATCCGGACTTCACCCTGGAATGTGAAAAGCGGGGGAAAATCGGCTCACATCCCGGCACGGACGTGAGGAGTTGATGGAAGCAGCATTTGTGTTTTGATCGCCAATCCGGATAGAATAAGTGTGGAAATCTAAAAATAGGAGGCTACGGCATGAATTTCCGGACACTGTGGATGGGCGTACTGGCGCTTGTGATTGTATCAGGGGGTGTTTTCTCTGCTGCCGGTCAGGGCAGTGCGGCTAAAAAGCCGGCCGCGGAGGCAAAGTATCCGGTAGTTGTAATGGAAACCTCGATGGGCACCATCAAGGTGCAGGTATTGTCGGACAGGGCTCCGGCCACAGCCAAAAACTTCCTCGACTATGTGAACTCGGGATTTCTTGACAACACTATCTTCCACCGGGTTGTGCCGGGCTTCGTCATCCAGGGAGGAGGCTACCTGGAGAACATGGCTCCCAAGCCCACGCAGCCGCCGATCAAAAACGAATCCAAGAATGGCCTGAAGAATCTGCGCGGGACTTTGTCGATGGCCCGGTATGATGATCCGAACAGTGCCACCTCGCAGTTCTTTATCAACCTGGCTGACAACTCGAACCTGGACGCTTCGGCCGGAGGCTGGGGTTATGCTGTGTTTGCCAAAGTGATCGAGGGCATGGACGTAGTGGATAAAATCGCCGGCGTGAAGACAGCCACCCGAAACGTTCTGGGAACCCCGTTTGCGAATGTGCCCGTCCAGCCTGTGGTGGTGAAGTCGGCGAAAGTCGCCAAATAGCTGTTCGGCTCCACGCCCAGGCAAAAACCAACCTTGGAATCAGCCGCGGGTTTCCGGACGCCGGGGATCTGCGGCTGTTTTTCTGTTCGGGAGTGCAGTCAGGCTTGTGATCGAGTTTGCAGCATCCGCTCGCGGGTTTCCACAAGATCGGTGATTTCGCGGGACATGTCGGTGTTGATCTTGTCTGCGTGAGGCATGATGTATCGCCTGGTTTCAGCCAGGTACTTGCGCACAAAGGCCTCTTCGTGGACGAATCCCAGCGAAGTCAGGTTGCTGATCCGGTCGGCGAGCTTCAGGATTTTGGCCTTTTGACATCCCGACTCCATGATGCGGACCAGGTACTCCGATTTCGGCTCCATGATGCCATTCACGCTGCGCTGCGTGACTTCCATCACCAGGTCATAGACGGCAGGGCCATCCTGATCGATACGGACGATCTCTTCACGGTTGACACCGGGCATGCCCGCGGCATCCTCGAACAGGTCGTGAATCAAGGCGGCCTTGAGAAGCACGGGGTCGATGAATTTATAATCCAGGAGGATGCCCATCGTGACGATCTGGTGCCGGAACATGTTGCTGCCGGCTCTGCGCCGGACTCCGATCAAAGCCATCGCCTTGAAAATGTAAGGTGCGAGTGTAATGCTGCTCAGGCGGCTCTGAAGATCTTCCATTGTTGCCCCTTCTCCGACTCTACAGATTCTATCCCGCCTCCAGTGGGGTAGTCATGAAAATTTTATTCAGACACAATGCGGAACAGAGATCGAAGAGCTTTGCCACAGATTTCACAGATTTCACAAATATTATCGACACCAAAAACTCTGTGAAATCAGTGAAATCTGTGG
>JAFNAG010000645.1 GCA_017860135.1 Acidobacteriota bacterium | reverse complement strand
ATTATGATGGGGGCAAAAAGGGGGGGGTATGATCGTAGGAATACCGAAGGAGAGCTGGGGAGAGGAGCGGCGCGTGGCGCTTACTCCGGCTGGAGCGCACTCGCTTTCGATGGCGGGCCACACCGTCATCGCCCAATCCGACGCGGGGGCCGGTTGCGGTTTTTCAACGGAGTCCTACAGCCAGGCCGGCGCATCGATTGCCTTTTCAGCAGAGGAAGTCTTCGCGCGTGCAGACCTGATCGTGAAGGTCATGCCTCCGACCCTGCAGGAATGCCACTGGCTCGGCGAAGGCAAATGCCTCTTCAGCGTCGTTCATCTCGGTTCCGCCAACCCTGAGGTCCACCGTCTCCTCCAGAATCAGGACATCATCGCGGTCGGTCTGGAACTTATGGAAGATGCGGACCATCAGATCCCTGTCGTTATGGCCATGGCCGAAATCGCCGGGATGCTGGTGCCGCAGATCGCCGGACGCTTTCTCGAGACCACTCACGGCGGAAGAGGCGTCATGCTGGGCGGCGTCCCGGGAGTTCCCGCTTCGCACGTGGTCATTGTTGGAGCCGGGAACGCTGGATCCACGGCCGCGCGCGTGTTTCTCGGCTACGGCGCGAGCGTCACCATCATGGACGACAACCTCAAGCGCCTGCGCGTCGTGGAATCGAATCTGACGAAAGTGGTCAACACGGCGCTGGCGACTCCGTATAACGTGGAGCGCTACGTGAGTTCCGCCGATGTTGTGCTCGGCGCAGTATGGGTGCATGGGCGGAAAGCGCCGCACGTCATCACGGAGCCGATGGTTCGGAACATGCGGCCCGGCAGCGTTATCATTGACCTTTCGATTGATCAGGGAGGCTGTGTGGAAACGAGCCGGCCGACCACCCTGTCGGACCCGGTGTTCAAGAAACACGGGGTGAGCCATTACTGCGTGCCCAATGTCCCCTCCTCGGTGGCACGCACGGCTTCGCACGCGTTGAACAACGTCATCCTGTCATTTGTTGAAGATGTCGGCGAGAATGGCCGGGAATCGTTCCGCCACAATCTTGCGCTCCGGCGCGGCGTGTATATGTTTGCCGGGCACTGTACGCACGAAGCTCTCGCAGGCTTGCTTGGTTGTGATTACGTCAGTCTCGATTCACTTTTGAGCACTTCCTTGCGCGAGGCCTGACTATGTCGATTCTGAGACCCGAACCGGATGAAAAGCAGGCTGTAGGCCGGCGCGCGTCCTGGCTGGGCAAATATCTGGAGAAGCGGCGGACGGCGGAGGAAGCTGTCCAGGTGATTCGAAGCGGCGATTGCGTCTATATCCATCCGGGATGCGCCGAACCCGAGCGGCTCGCCAGAGCCATGGTGGCGCGCGCAGACGAGCTGAGAAAAGTGAAGGTCATCCACATATTGACGCGCGGCGGCGCCGGCTATGTCCGCCCTGAAATGGTGGGGAGCTTCCGGCACGTAGCCCTCTTTTCGGGCGCAAACGTCCGGGAAGCCATCAACGAGGGCCGCGCCGATTTCGTCCCGATCTTCCTGAGCGAGATCGAGGCCCTCTTCAGCAGCGGGGCGATGCCCATCGACGTCGCACTGATTCACGTCTCGCCTCCCGATGAGCACGGCTTCTGCAGCTTCGGCGCCGGAGTGGACACGACCAAAACGGCCGCCGAGTGCGCCCGCACCGTCATCGCCCAGGTGAATCCCAAAATGCCGCGCGCTCTTGGCGATTCCTTCATTCACCTGAACAAGATCCACTCCATCGTCGAGGCTGCTGACGAGCTCCTCGAATTTCCCATGGGACAAGTATCCGAAATTGCCATGCGGATCGGAAGCCATATCGCGAGCCTGATTGATGACGGATCTACACTGCAGCTCGGGATCGGGGAGATACCCGACGCGGTTCTGACTTACCTCACGGAGAAGAAAAACCTCGGCGTCCATTCCGAAATGGTCAGCGACGGCGTGATCGATCTTATCGAGAATGGGATCATCACAAACGAGAAAAAGACACTACACCCGGGGAAGATCGTTGCCGGATTCGTGCTCGGGACGAAGCGGCTGTTCGACTATATCCACAACAATCCCGTTTTCGAGTTCCACCCATCCCACTACGTGAACGACCCGTTCGTCATCAGCCAGAATTACAAGCAGGTGGCAATCAACTCCGCGATCGAGGTGGATTTGACCGGGCAGGTTTGCGCCGATTCCATCGGATACAGTTTCTACAGCGGAATTGGAGGACAGGTTGATTTTGTCCGCGGCTCCGCGCGAAGTAAAGAAGGGAAGTCGATTATCGCGCTGCGCTCGACGGCGCGAGACGACTCGGTCAGCCGCATCGTCCCGCACCTGAAGGAAGGGGCCGGAGTCGTGACCTCACGGGGAGACGTGCACTACGTGGTCACCGAGTTCGGCGTCGCGTACCTGCACGGGAAAACGATACGCGAGCGCTGCCAGTCGCTGATCAACATCGCGCACCCGAAGTTCCGGGATGAACTGGAAAGAAGCGCGCGTGAGCGGAACCGCCTGTAGAAACCGTTCCCCGTTCAGGATTGGGATCAGAGTTTCCAACGGTGCGGCAGTATTTTCCTGGATTCCGAAATTGGATTGGTTCATACGGCTGAACCGATTGGATGGCATCGACTTATAGGGCGAGATTTTGGTCCTACTTTGTGCACATGCCAGCCACGGAAAGTTCTTTTTCAGTGTTTTCCGTGTGCATTCTTCAGTGGCCTGCTTT
>JAFNAG010000644.1 GCA_017860135.1 Acidobacteriota bacterium | reverse complement strand
CGCCCCGGGGCAGGACTGGCGTATCTCGGTGATCACTGTACCACTAACGCTTATTTTCTTTGAATTTTGCGAAGATCTTCATGCTGCAACCTTTTCAAGTGTAGCAAGGGAAAGATCTTGCGTCTGAAGAATCGCGGTAACGATTTTACCAGCTCGCCGCCGGTTTCGAGTTTACGGTCCGGTTAACTTGGCTCTTTGGTTGCGGCCGAAGGCCGCGACCTTCTCTCTGTGGTTCGTTTTTGTTTTCCCCAACCTCAATTCGGCCCGAAAACCTGGCGGGACTTATGACGCTGTGCATAGGTCTTCTGGGCGCATTCGTGAAATTCGTGCAATTCGTGGCTGCTTTTTCAGGCTCAAGCCCGGGTTGCGATGGCTGATTTCAATGCGGCCAGCAGGAGCAGCACGGTGTTTTGGTTGCTGTTTGCTCCCATGAGGCCCACTCGCCAGATCTTCCCCTTGAAAACGCCGAAACCGCTGCCGATCTCGATGTTATGAGAATTGAGAAGCCGGCTGCGCACGCGGGCGTCGTCCACGCCGTCGGGAACGCGGACCGTGTTCAGGGACCAGAGGCGGTATTCCGGCGCGACGAGCATCTCCAGGCCCATGGCTTCGATGCCGGCGACGAAAGTCCCGCTGTTGCGCTCGTGCCTCTGCCATCTTGCCTCCAGCCCTTCCTCGAGGATTATGCAGAGCGCTTCGCGCAGAGCGTAGTTCATCAGCGCCGGGGCCGTGTGGTGGTAGGCGCGGTCGGAACCCCAGTACTTGTTGAGGAGCTGCACGTCCAGATACCAGGTCCTGGGGGGTGCTTTGCGATTTCGGATCTTCTCGAGGGCGCGCTCCGAAAACGTAACGGGGGCCAGTCCAGGCGGTGCGCCGATCCCTTTCTGGGAGCAGGAATAGCTCGCGTCGATGCTGTTACGGTCGATGCCGACCGGGTGCGCACCCAGCGAAGTGACGGTGTCGGCCACGAGGATTGCGTCCCGCACGTCCCGCAGCGACTTCAGCTCCTCGATCGGATTCCGCATGCCGGTCGAGGTCTCCGCGTGGACCATGGTCACGACTCTCGCGCTCGATTTCCGGAAAGCGTCCCGGACTTTCTGCATGTCGAACGGCTGCCCCCAGTCGGAATCGACACGGATCACCGTGGCGCCCCACCGCGCCGCGAGTTCGGCCATGCGCTCGCCGAAGAATCCGTTGACGCAGACCACAACCTCCTCTCCCTCGTCGATGAGATTGGCCAGGCAGGTCTCCATGCCGGCCCCGCCGGTTCCCGAAACGGTAAATGTGACACGATTGCCGGTTTCAAACACGGAGCGCAAAAGATCCTGGATCTCATCCATGCACTGGAAATAAACGGGATCCATATGCCCGAGGAGGGGCGCCAGCATGGCCTGGAGGACGCGCGGTTCCACGTTGCTCGGTCCCGGTCCAAGCAGGATTCTCTGAGGCGGATGGAATGATCTCGACATGACATTTTCCTTTCTTCTAATGAAACTCGAATAAGCGCCTGCAAGTATAGCCCCCCTCCGCCTCGGCACTGTCTTCAAAGCCGCGACCGTCAGGGAGCGGGTGCGTTCGGCCCGCCCAAAAGCTGCCGCTCCCTGCCGGTCACAATCCCGAGCGGTCGGGTGACTTCCGGCAGAAGTCACTGAGGACCCGGATCAGGGCTCTTGGTCGATCTCTCCCGGGATGATCCGGCGGCTGGCCTTACGCGCGGAGTGCCGCTTCTTCTCCTTGAGGCGCTGTTCATCCTTGCCCGGTGCGGGCTGGGTCGGGATCCGTTTCTTGGGCTTGACCAGGGCGAGTGCGATCCAGTGATGGACTTTGCGGCGTGCGTCCTCCAGATTCCGTTGCTGATCGCGCGTTTTCTGGCTGGTCGTCAAAAGCCTTCCGCTGCTGTCCAGGCGCTTGGATACCAGGCGGAGCAGCCGCTGGCGGCTTTCCTCTCCCATGCCCTGAATGCGGCTGAGGTCCACATGAAGCTCAATCTTGCTGGAGACTTTGTTCACGTTCTGCCCGCCGGGTCCGGAGGCACGCGAAGCGTGTACTTCGATCGCATCGCCAGGAACCAGCACTCCTGCTTCAACGAAAATCGGATCTGCCATAAACCTCCTTATAATCGTGACGGGCTGCCAATCCGCCGTGTGATGTGCGCTGATCGGCGGCTGAGGTCGTCGGCAATGCTGTGTCATGGTTAGACTCTCACCGTTTTGTTGGTGATGCAAGCCACAAACCAAGTGTCGTGCCTTCCGATCAAGTAGGTGTGCCACCGAAGCGCCCGCCCCTCTTGATGTTGGCTGCCTGAGGCTCGTTTCGAGCCGGACCTGGGCAATCGACAATGAAAGGAACTCGCTCTTGCATATCGGCGGCGGCCCGAATGCAACCAGTCAACCGGCCCTGTCGCGCCTCGCTTCCGCCTCTGGAAGCCTGCAGTCGAAGCGCCCGGCAGCCGATCCCTTTCCCGGCGCCGCGGAAGCCGTGTCCAAGCCGGGAAGCCCCGGCGACCAGGCGGATCAAACGCGCTTCCGGACTCAAGCAACGTCGTCGACCGACGACCCGCTCCGGAGGCTGCCCGAGGTGCTCGATGCCACAAGGCAAAAGTCGCGCATTCGCAAAGGCAATGTCATGGATCCGGGCGATGCGCCGGAAGGGCTTCGCGAATCTGCCGTCCCCAAATCTCGTTCGCCGTACGATGCGCAACCTGCCCGCCGGCTGCAGCT
>JAFNAG010000643.1 GCA_017860135.1 Acidobacteriota bacterium | reverse complement strand
TCGGGCGTGGCGTTCGGGCGCGATCCCATCGAACCCCGAGCGGACCATGCGTTGGTCGAAGCCGTGCCAGGGCTTTGCTCCAGGCTCGTGGATGGCGAGGTTGAACCGGACCGCTGGAAGCTGAAACGCCTTACCGGCGAGGTGCTCCATTACCAGCCCGGTGACCGCGAGGAGAACCCATCCAATCTGCCGCTTTTGGAGAACGCCCATCTGCTCTCGCTGTCGAGGACTCTGGACAATGTCGAGTCGCTGCTGGGGTGGCCGCCGGATGTGGAATGGACCGGACGGGGCGATCGGCTCACGTTGCTCCAAGCCAGGCCAATCACCGCTCCGGCCGCCTCCTCTGACGACAAGAAGGCCTATTACCTCACCTTGCGTCCAAGCAAGGATCGGCTGCGAATTCTGCAGCATCGAGTCGCCGACGAGTTGATCCCGGAGTTGGAGGCGATTGGAAAGCGGCTTGCGTCCGAGCCGCTTGATGAATATGGCGACGAGCAACTTGCGGCTGCGCTGGAAGAAAGATTTGCCGCGGTGCGCCGGTGGCGCAGGATCTACCGGGACGACTTCATCCCTTTTGCCCATGGAGTGCGCCGCCTGGCCGTCTACTACAACGATGCCGTGCGGCCCGAAGATCCTTACGAGTTCGTCGGTCTGCTTCGGGGCGAACCGTTGCTGGCGGTCCGCCGCAACCAGGCGATCGCCGCGCTCGCAAACCAGGTCCGCTCCAGCGCTGCACTCAACATCGCCTACAACACCGAGCGCCTCTCTGATCGGCCCGATCTGATCCTGCATAACATCCTGGAACTCGCCCGGGCCGCCGGTTCGGGCCCGCAGCAGCCCTCCGCGGGGGAGAGCGTTTCCGGGGCGGTGCTCGAGGAGCGGCTCATGGAGGCGGTCGGCTCCGATCGCCACGAGGAAGCCAGAGAGGTTCTGGCCCTCGGACGGATCAGTTGGCGGCTCCGCGACAACGACAATCTGCTGCTGGCCCGGGTGGAAAGCCAGTTATTGCGGGCGATTCAGGCGGCAGCCCGGAGGTTGCAGATGGCCGGCCGCCTTGAGCTCCGAGCCGGCGTGAGCGAAGACGCCGCCGCCGTTTTGATCGCGGCCTTGCGGCAGCCGTCGGCCGGGGCGGTGAAGCTGCCCATGGCTGAAGTAAGTGAAATAACCATACCAGCCGCGGCGCTTGAGGAAACACCGCGCCAGCTCGTCGGCCAGCCTGCGGCACCCGGGATGCAAACGGGCCGGGTGCGGCGGGTCCGCACAGCGGAGGACCTGGGTCGATTCCAGGCTGGTGAAGTGCTGGTCTGCGACGCCATTCAGCCTATGATGACCCACCTCGTTCCCCTGGCGGCCGCGGTTGTGGAACGGCGCGGGGGAATGCTGATCCACGGCGCCATTATCGCCCGCGAGCTCGGCCTCCCCTGCGTAAATGGAGTGGCCGGAGCCATCGAACTGCTCCGCGACGGCGACATCGTCACCGTGGACGGCTATCTGGGAATCGTCACCGTCGGGACCCCGGAATTCGATCTGGAATTAGCGGATGTCGCGGGGAATACGGGCTCACGGAAGTCACGCAACACTGTATGAAAGGAATCCTGCCTCCAAGTGCTGTCCTGGGTTTGTGCGGAGTCAGTGATCGCCTCTGTCTCCGTTGCGGAGAAAAGGTGGCGGAGCTCTGAGTATCAAGGGGACAGAGGGCTATGGAAGTCGGCAATGCCCTCAATAACATGCGCTGGTTCGTCCCGTGAGATGCAAGCGAATTCGGGCGAACCAGGCGTAGCCCGCATCAGAGATAGATCTCAGGACGGGCCAGTTCGTGGGTGCGAGCAGCCAACCAAGACCGACTGCGTCATAGGCGCGACGAAAGACCTCCATTCCCTTGACAAGACTCCCGTCCGGGAGCACTTGCGATATTCGAGTGATTGCTGTCACAGGGTTCCACAGTGGCGGAAGCCCGTGCCGGGGTATTTCGGACGTCATTGGAAACTGCTGATTCGGCCTGCGTGCGACGGCAGCGGGCGAGGCGATATCAAAGTGCATGGGATCCAAGCCGTTGTTCGGGAACACACAGTAGATCCCGGGCAGCGAAGACAGCCACCGGTTGAGAGCAACGGACAGCAGCGCCGAAGCGACTCCATGGCCTCTGACATCGATCACGCAGAACGCGATCTTGTGATCGTCCGGAGGGATGATGTTGAGCGTGTCGCCGGCCAGTTCCACACAGGGATGGAATTGCCAGCACAGTTCCACGTGTTCAAATTGCTGATCGTTGGGGGGGCAGCATTGTCCGCTGGACCCGGGCCGCCATCTCCAATTCCTGCTTCATGTGCCTGTTGACGGTTTCCCGCTCCGTTTTTGCCTGGCGCAGCGCCTCCTCCGCGTTTTTCTGCAGCGTAATGTCCGATTGCACCCCAATGAAGTGGGTCCGGTGATGAGACTCGTCGTGCACTGGGGTGATCGACAGCCGGTTCCAGAACGGCGCGCCATCCTTGCGGTAATTGAGAATCCCGGCCAGGCACTCGCGCTTTTCCGCAATCGCGCGCCGGATTTCTGCGGCGGCGGCGGGATCCGTCCCGGGCCCCTGCAGCAGCCGGCAGTTCTTGCCCAGAACGGAAACCGCGGCGTATCCGGTGATGCGTTCGAAGCTTGAATTGACATAAATCAGCGGCATGTCCATCCGGCGCGCATGAGCAGTGACAATTCCTTCCGCCGCCACCGCCAAAGCCCGATCCTTGAGCGCCGGCTGTTCCGCTCGCTCGGCTGCCGTTCTCGGATAGAAATATTCTATGGAAAGCCTTCTGATAATCGATTTGCGAATCTGAAAGCGAGGCGCTATCTTTCAACCTTTCGTCGCGATTCATTCGCTGTCAAGCAAAAGGAGGGAGGAGGGCATGTTGAATAGAACCTGCTGCCTGGTATGGTCTATGGCGATCTGCACGGTTTTCGTCCCCGCGGCGCAAGGAGCCGACCAAAAGAGATTCAGCATCGAAATCGAAGCCGGGCCCGTGTGGCAGAGCCGCAACGACGTCCGGATTCCCAACGATACGGGAACGAAGTTTTCCATGCGCGACATTCAGGGGAGCGGCCCCTTCGCCGCCGCCCGGGTCTATTTCGATTACGCATTCAGGCCCAAACACGAGTTCCGGGTCCTGGCGGCCCCCCTTTCGGTGACGGCAACCGGCCAGCTATCCGCCACAACCTCATTTGCCGGCAAGACTTTTGCCCCAGGGCAGCCCGTCGAGGGCACCTATCAGTTCAACTCCTATCGGCTGACCTATCGGTACCGCATCTATGAAGGCGATCGCTGGACATGGAAGATCGGGGCCACCGGGAAAATCCGCGACGCCAAAATCGAGTTGCGTCAGGCGGGAGTTTCCGCGGTTGACGACAACGTGGGTTTCGTCCCGCTGCTGCACCTGGACGGCGAATACCGCTGGAATCAGAAGTGGCGCTTCAACCTCAACAT
>JAFNAG010000642.1 GCA_017860135.1 Acidobacteriota bacterium | reverse complement strand
GACGTAAGCCTCGTGGACCAGTGCCGTGGTTTGCAGCGTGTGGTCTGCGCGCTCGCGCGTCATGTAGATGTGCGCCAGGCGATGAAGCTCCCCATAGACGAGAGGGACGAGTTTCTCAAGGGCCGTCTGATCTCCGCCGCGCCAGGCCTGAAGCAAGTGTGAGACCTCCTGTGGTGAGGATCGCGTCACCGCCCCTCCTTCTGCAGAACACAGCAAGGTCAAGATTTGCGCCCATTATACACCGGTCTGCACGAAACGTGAGCCGCCTTGCCCTCCTTGTCAGCGATTGACCTCCGAGTTCACCTGTTTTGCCCGAATTCCCGCATTAGGGGCCGCGAGGGGAAAAACGCCGAATGGGAGGGCCCCATGGGAAACCGGTCGAATCTCTGGTTGGTGCTCGGTCTCTATATTATGGAAGGGTTTGACGCCCCAGCCTGTCCGGCTCTCGATCGCAGCCAGGACATTGGCGGCCGGGCGACCGTCCGGGTCTGCAACCTGGCGCAGGTGGATGCAGCGATACTGCAACAGGCAAAACAAACGGTAGAGAAGATCTTCTTGAATGAGGGAATCGAGTTGCGCTGGATGGATTGCCTCGGCCGAGGCAGCGATGCGGGTGTCGCAGCTCGTCCACTCGCAACTCACGAAATCGCGTTGCGCATCACCCGGCAGACGAAGCAGGCAATCGACGCGACCGGACAGTTTGTCGCCGGTCAAGCCATTCGTCCGGCTCCTGAAGCGGGCAGCGGCATGATCTCCATCTTCTACGAACGTACCGAGATGGTTGCCGGACAATTGCGATACCAGTACCCGGAACTGAAAATCAAAGCGGCGCGCGGGATCGTTATGGGCCATCTCATGGCCCACGAAATCGGACACTTGCTGTTGCCAACTCCTGCTCATGCAGCCGCGGGAATCATGAAAGCGCAGCTCGACAGCAGGGATTGGGGACAGGCGGTGCGCGGGGTTCTGCTGTTCACACAGAAAGAATCAGATCTGATCCGGCAGGGGTTGCAGATGACGGCGCCGACAACGCAGGGAGTTCTGCCGGGTGCCAGGAAACGTCTGGAGCGATCCGAATTCTGAATGACACAAAGGGATGAAGAGCGCCAATTTTCGCGAAGATCGCGCTGATATCGTCAAGGACATGGCGAATGGGTAGGTATCGGCAGCGGACACCTTCAAGCAACGCATCACAGACTTTGACGCCTTGGGAGCCACCAGCCTGCTGGCGACAGTAGAAGACCCCTCTCCCCGGATTGTGCCGGCCCCTCCTGGCGTACGCAAAAGTACCACGAAGAATCTCGACTCCGCGTCCTGGTCAGAACTCCTCAGGAGCCACCCTTGGGTTGTATCAGGGCGATGTTTGGTCGCGGCGGCGCTTTCATGCCGTGACCGATGAAAAAGCCCGGATGCGGAGGCTGGTTGTAGGCCACGTTTTGCCAGACGATGCTGAGCCTGTACTGCGGGTCGTGCATCAACGTGTAGATCCGCACTTCCGTGGGATCCGTCGTCGTGTAGATTCGCAGCGCGGAGCTGTCGGTGGTCCGGAAGACGACTTCCTCTCTCCAGTCGCCAAACAGATCGCCGCTGAGGACAGGCCGGCCGCCCGCGGATCCCTGCGCCGTCAGCAGGTCCTGCGCTGTGGCGTTCTGCCAATCCCACTTGGAGATGCGGTTGCCGCCCAGGACCTCACGCAGCGGATCGCCGTCCCACCAGATGACAAAACTCGAGTTGCTTCCACCGGCCGGCCCCCGGGCGGAGATTACCTCGCCTTTGCACGAATGCAGTCCGCCGGGAATTCCCCACATCTCCTCGCCGGGGTACCGCGGGTCAACGTCGCCGCTTACACCGCCGCCCACATCCTGCCCATCCGGCGTGCCCCAGAGGATCTTCCCGGTCCGCGCGTCGTAGAGCGCAGCCCCGGCGGTCCACTTGTCGTACTCGCCGCCTTCGTTTTCGTGCGGGCCGAAAACCTCCAAACCCGGACGTCCCGGATCGAGGTCTCCGACATGCAGCGAGTCGCCATGCCGCAGGCCATTGGTGAACACACCCTTGCCGTTGTCGTCGACGACCATCGAGCCGTAGACGATTTCGTCATTGCCATCGCCGTCGACATCAGCAACGGAGAGGTTGTGATTCCCCATTCCCGAGTAACCGTAGACGTGGGCTCCCTTGTTCGTGCCCGGAGTCATGTTCTCATCGACGGTCAACACCTTGCCTTTGACCTCGACCACACGGCGACGCTCTTTCACGCCTTCCCGGTCCCACACCGTCCATTCGCCCGGCTGCGCGCCGTCCCAGGAACCGGCGTTGTCGGTGATCCTGTTCAGTCCGACCGCTGCGTCGACCGTCGAGTCTGCGGTGACGTAGGGCTGACCCTTGTTGGGATGAGTGGAGCTGTCGAACACCCAGCGGGAAGTCAGTTTGCCGTTGCGCCAGTCCCAGGCGGCCAGCACGCTCCGTCCGTAGTAGCCGCGGCACATGATGACACTCGGTCGCTCCCCGTCGAGATATGCCACGCAGGCCAGGAACCGGTTCATGCGATTGCCCGTGGGCGTCGTTTCCATGCCCCCGTTACCGCCGATGCCGCCCCAGCCGTCCAGTGGTTCGCGAGTCGGGATGTACTCGGCCCGGGCCATCTCGGCGCCGGTCTGACCGTTGAAGATCGAGAAATACTCCGGCCCCTGCATGATCTTGCCGAATGTGCGGGAGTTCTGGTCGCGATCGACCCAGT
>JAFNAG010000641.1 GCA_017860135.1 Acidobacteriota bacterium | reverse complement strand
ATATCGCTCGCGATCATGATCCGTTTGCGATCGAGGCGGTCCAGGAGCACTCCGGCCAGAGGGCCGGCAAGCACGGCGGGGATGGCGCGCGCGAGCATGACGCCGCTCACGACCAGGCCGGAACCTCCTCCCGAGAGGGCGAGCGAGAAGACGGCGATGTTGTTGAAGTGGTCGCCGATCTCGCTGACCACCTGCCCCATCCAGGTGTAGCGGTAATTCCTGTTGCGGCGAAGCAAGGAGATGAAGGAATGCATCGGGAGCCAGGACAAGCACGCAAGGTTACAGGGGCGCGCCTCTTGCGGGCCGCGGTCTCCGGATCCCGCCGGATCAGGGTTCCTGCCGGTCTGCGGTGGCGCGATCGGCCGTCGTCGATGCCCGGCGCAGGTGACCGACGACCGCCTTCGGAAACCGATCTCGCCGGACCGAGGTGCGAACCCGGCCCGGGCGCGATTCCGAAGCGGTAACCGTAGCACTTCCCGACCCTTTTGACAACGGTTTGGGAGCGCCCATGATTCGTCTCTAAGGGCGGGGGCGGCGCGTCTCCTGATCCCGTTGAACAGGTGAAAGGTGTTGTCCGCAATAGATTCCGGTTTCGAAGGCCGCCGCGCTTGCGCTGCTGAAAGAGCACCTTCCGGGTGCCATGTTCGGATACACTGGCGCCACTATGACACGAAAGCTGAATAAACCGTCGCCGACCGAGTTGCCGTTGCCCTTCGAGCTTGATCCAGAACCGCTCCAGGAGAAGTTGACCGCATTCGGCGGAGTAACGCCGGTCGTGCAGGCTTTCCGCAGTCTGGGCCTTGCGGAAAGCGTGCGACGCAATGTTGCCGTCAAGGAGCGGCAGCGAGGCTACGACGAAGCGACCTTTGTGGAAAGCTTCGTCCTGCTTAATGCACTGGGCGGAGACTGTCTGGAGGATTTCGAGCGGTTGCGGCAGGATCCGGCTCTCGCAGAGATGGTCGGGCACCCGATACCGTCGCCGGAAGCAGGCAGGAAGTTCCTGTATGAGTTTCATGAAGAGGAGAAGATCGAGGGGGCCAAGCAGCAACGGCTGCCCGATCAGATTGCCTATATTCCGGAGGAGACGGAACCGCTGCGAGGACTGGCGCGGGTGAATCGGGATGGGGTGTGGGCATTGGGCAAGCGTTGTCCCGAGCAGAGGATTGCCACGGTGGATCTGGATGCGACGATTATCGAGAGCCACAAACAGGAAGCCCTGGTGACGTACGAGGGCGAACGTGGTTATCAACCGATGCTGGCGCTGTGGGCGGAGATGGACCTGGTGCTCGCGGACCAGTTCCGTGACGGGAACGTACCTGCGGTGATGCAGCCGTTGCCGGTGGCCAGGGCTGCGTTTGCGGCTTTGCCCGAGACGGTGACGGAGTACTACTTTCGGGGAGACGCGGCGTGTTACGAGTGGGATTTGATGAAGTGGCTGCGCAACCCGGAGCGCGAAGGAGGGCCAAGCGGCCGGATCGGGTTTGCCATCAGTGTGCCGATGTGCTCGGCTGTGCGCGAGGCCATGGGCATGATTGCGCCGTCGAGCTGGCACGCGTGCGGCAAGGAGCTGGTTGGTGAGATCCGGGAATGCGCCGATTTCACGTATGTGCCTTCGGAACCGGGGGAACAGAAGGACTCGCAGGCGCTGCGTTACGTGGGCATCCGGATTCGAAAGCAGCAGGGGGAACTTTTCGCCAACGGCAGTGAGGCTCTGCATTTTGCGATCGTCACCAATATTTGGGATCGGGAGGCCCGGCGGCTTGTGGATTGGCATCGTGAGAAGGCCGGAACGGTCGAGCTGGTGCATGATGTAATTAAGAACGAGCTGGCCGGAGGGGTTCTTCCCTGCGGCAGGTTTGGGGCTAATGCCGCGTGGTTTCGGCTGGCGGTTTTGTCTCACAACGTGTTGACCGCCTTGAAGCGATTAGCGTTGCCGCCAGAGCTGCTCCGAGCCCGCCCTAAACGGCTCCGTTTTCAGATGTTCTACCTCCCGGGACGCTTGGTCAGTCACGCGCGGAAGTTGATCCTGCGTCTTGTGGCCTCGGCAGCCGATCTGGCGCGGCAGCTTGAGGCACGGATCCTACTCACCACCCAGCCAGTCACCTGACGGTTTTCGACAAGATTCAATTTGGTCGCTCCATTTTGAGCAGCGAGGGCGAAGCCTACGCACAGAAGGGCGTGATTCGTCTGCAGGCATGGTCGGTCCGCGCCGCACGTTCCAACCGACCTCAAGGGCCATTTCCAAGTGGCCTGATTTCACCGATACAGCCCGGTTCGAAAGTTGTGTAAGTCAAGTTCTGCAATTTTGGATCAAGATATTCCCCATCCTGGTTCAGGAGCACATAAGTTCCGAAGGGCGTAGCCCGAAGGAACTTATGTGCTCAAGCGGCTTGCCGCTTCAGCTCACGTTTGCGCTCTTCCAACAGCTCCATGTTCAGGTATCGCGTGGCCTCAATCCAGTTCTCATGCGTCTCCACCGCCAGAGCTCTGACCAAGCGCAAGCAGCTCGCCTCGTTCGGGAAAATCCGGATCACCCGGGTCCGTCGCTTGATCTCCTCGTTGAGCCGCTCGAGCATGTTCGTCGACTTCATGTGCTTGTGATGCTGCAGCGGCAGTCGATAGAACGTCAGCGTTTCCTCGATGTTTGCTTCCACCCAATCACAGAGCTTCCGGTACTTATTCCCCCACTTGCCAAGCCAGACGGCCAGGTCACGGCGCGCTTCGTCCACGTTGCG
>JAFNAG010000640.1 GCA_017860135.1 Acidobacteriota bacterium | reverse complement strand
GCAGTTCCGGTGGGAACAGTAGCATTGCCGCTTCCTTCCCCCGGGGAAATCTACCCTGTTCCGGTTGTTATGAATGAGGCGTTTATGCCTTGCTGGCGGATCAAAGGTTGCGGATGCAGCTAAACAGATTCATGACGGATGTACCGGGTGAGGTGGCGGTTGAGGCGGCATCCCGGCAGGGACCTTTGTACTGTGCGCTCCATATAGGAATCTGTTCCTGAACGCCATCAGACTGCGTCTGTTTCATCCATAGGACATTGTCTGATGGGAGGCCTCGGCGTGCGAAAAAGTGCTGTCGCCCTTACATGGAATCGGATTGCCGGATGTCAGAGGATTTTGATTATTCAGAATATCATTGTCTACCCGTTGATGGGTCAGATCGCGCCTCGGACGGGGGTCAGGCCGTATTTTTTGCCTGCCCGATGCGGGCGTTCACTGCCACTTCAGGTCCGGGTATTTCTTCGTGTAGTCGGCCTGGATCCTCCCCACGTTCTCATGGGCAGGCTTCTCGGGGCTGTAGTAGACCAGGGCTTCGTGCCACTTCCCGCCGTTGTAGGAGGCCCACATCTTGTGGGAACCGACGCAGCTGTTCGTCTTTGCATCATAGGCGTAGGCGCGGGTGACCTCCAGGCGGTACTGGGCCCCGGGGTTCTTCTTTGCCGCCACGTCGCGCTGCAGGGCAGACATGTAGCTTGCGCAGACGGTTGCGCCGCTGACCTTCGGATCGGCTGCCGGCGGCTTCGGGGTCACCTTCGGGGGCGGCGGTTCCACGGGGGTCACGTTGTTCTTGGCGAGTTGATCCTTCACGACGGCGATGACCATGCCGTCGCTCACGCCGAAGAGCCGGAGCCACTTGTACTGCGTCTGGTAGGCCTCCCCCTCGGGCCGCCCGAAATCGAAGGCCGATTGATAGTTGGTGTGCCAGTACTCGTGGATGAGTACGGACAACTGCTCGAGCCTGGCCCTCCGAAGCAGTTCTTCCTGGGGCAAGCTGGACACGGGGGCATTCTTTGGAATGTTGAAAAAAGCATCATAGAGGTGGATCGTCCGCAGGCCGACTCCGGAGTAGACGTGGGCATAGGCGCCTGCCATGTAGCCCATGGGATTATCCGTCAGGGAATAGGTGCGGCCCTCGAGGTTCTTGAGGATGATGTCCAATTCCTTCGCCTCCTGCGCCCGTCCGGCCGCCGAGAGGGCATCCACCTGTTTTCGCCCCTCCACGATGCAATCCCGCACCGCATACTGCTGCTCCTTGGAGAGGCCGTATCTCCAGTTCAAGGGGTTGAGGCCACCGTGGCCCGAAGTCGGGAGAACGACGAGCAACACCAGCGCCGCCGCGAGCAGAATGATTTCACGTCTTTTCATTGACCTGTCCTTTCTTGCGGGCTACGCCCTGCGCTGGTAGAGGTGCTCGACCCTGTCGCCCTTGAAGATGACATGCACCGCCATCTTCCGGCCGCCGGGGAATTCCAGCAGGCCCGCCACGATGAAATACCCTTCCTCGGCTCCCGCCGTGGTCGGGACGAATCGGCCCTTGCCGTATTTCGCCATGCTGTCCCGGAAGTGGCGCAGGCCCTTCTCGCCGATGTCCCTTTTGAAGCGCTCGCTTCCGACCTGGAGGGCGGCGGCGTACTGGCCTTCCAGGGTACGGTCGATGAACCAGGTCGCCCGCTGGGCATAGGACTGTTTGATGTCCTGCGGCGGTGCCGTGGGGGCTTTGGCGGCCGTGGGCTCTGCGCTCATCACCAGGACGACCAGGCATACCAGGACCAGGATGGTCCCTGCGATGCGGATGGCGGCTGCTTTCATAACGGATTCCCTTTCGTGGTGAAGCGTTTCCGGAGAAAGGATGCAAAAAGCAAACCACGATCGCCTGCGCGCCCATCGGCGTCGCCGCACCACCCCGAATGAGGAGCCGCTTGCAAAATCCCCATGCTCTGGACTATCCTGTATGAGAATTTTCCATGGTTGGGCCGCCGTGCATCGACACGTCCTCTCTGACCACGCACACCGGGCAGCCAACCCCGTCACTGCAACCGCGTCCCATCCCGTTTCGTTCCATCAGAAAGGAGGGAGCGACCATGCCAAAAAATACGTCCGCAAGCATTTTCGAATTCCCGTCCGGGGACGTCACTCAGGCGTTCAGGCAGTGGACGTCGCTGTGGTCTCAATGGATGGGCCAGTTCGGGTTCATCAACATCAACCTGGCCAAGTCCTCCGATCCCGCCCTGGAGCGCAGGATCATCGAGAATGTCGCCGGCTATGGCAAACAGCTCGGCCGCGTTATCGAGGTCCTCGATGCCCTGCTTGTCAACTCGGCCACGGCAGGATGGTCGGCCGATCAGAAAAAAGCCCTGGTCGATTTCTTCGAGATGGCCAAAGAGATCGCCGCCGTGAAGGGCAACTATATTGCGCCCACGAAAGGGAACATTGACCGTTTCCTCGAGGGTATCCGGCATCTGAAGGAAACGGACGAACAGCAATACGGAGAGGTTCTCGAACGGTTGAGACGGGACTTATCAACCTGAGTATCGCGAGATGCGGGCCGGTTAACGGATCTGAGCGCAAGGAAGGAATGGACAACATCATGCAGAAAGAGACCAGCCCCTACGCATGCCACGTGTTTGTCTGCACCAACGACCGCCACGGGGAGAAAAAATCCTGCGCCGACGGCGGCGGCAATGCGAAATTGAAAGATTACCTCAAGGACCAGGTCGAGAAGCGGGGCTGGAAGGGA
>JAFNAG010000639.1 GCA_017860135.1 Acidobacteriota bacterium | reverse complement strand
CGTACGGCTCGAGCGCGATGTAAAGCAGCCACAGCTCACCGGAATAGAAAAGCGCCCATGCGATTGCGGCATAAAACAGGTCGAACTCGCCGGTGCTGCGCACGTGATGAACCTGGAAGAACCAGGCCAGCATCTGTGAGATGAACAGATAGATCGCCAGCTTCAGGGCGCCGCGCCGGTCGCCCCTCCCCGCGCGAAGATTCCGGCGCGCAATTGCGATACTGGTCACAGTGGCGATGAGATAAGTCGCAAAGGAGAATATGAAAAACGACCTGCTACGGGCGCCTTGCTGATATCCGACGCGCCTCGAGGTCGGCTTGTAAGGTCTCCTTGAGTCAGATTCCTCCCATGGCCAGACGACCTTGAAATAGATGGGAATCCCGAAATAAGCGGCAGCCTCGACATGCAGGGCCAGACCGGGCCACCCGGGCAAGCTACCGTTCCATGCCGCCTGTTCGGTGCTTCCCGGACGAGTAACGAACGCAGGTGTCGCCGGCGCGAAACTCGTGATGTCCAGTCCTGCCCAGGAAAACAACGGGGTCCAGTCGGTGGTGCGCCACACTGCCGCGGAGTCCGCCGGCGGAATGCCCTCGAACTCCATCATTCGCCCCCTGGTGTCAAGCAGCATTGCGAACATGCCGCGCAAATCCAAGGGTGGATCATCGCGTGTAACACTCCCCAAGCTTTGTGATACCAGCGGCTGCGGGCTCTGGCGGTACCAGAAGCATAGGGCGGCAGGCTGGCCGGTCCGAAGTCTCTCCCACCTCCCGGGGGAGCTGTCGATGCGAACCAGATAGTTCAGGTATTCCTCGTTGCGGACAAAACCGTATGCACTGTCGGCGGGCTTCTCGCGATACCCGAGATTCCTGGCAACGGTCGCCGCGCTGTTCGCCAGCACTTCGGGGGGCTGTTCGAGCGGAACGTAGCCGTGCAGAAGCCCTTTTCCCGACAGGAGCACCATCAGAGCCAGACAAAGCAGAGTAGAGGCAAGGCATGCCGCACCCACCGAGGGCCGAAGTACGCCTTCCAGCGGCGATGCGGCCACCATTTCCGGAGAGGGAATTTCCCCCACGGCCAGAGCGGCCGCCAGCGGATCGCCGACCCCGAGGGCGGCTGCCATCTGGCGGATCGAGGGTCTTGACTGGGGGTCCTTCTCGAGGCACCGCAGGATGATGCGCTCCAACCTTGGATCGATGTCTTTGACCAGGGCGGATGGAGGGACCGGCAGGCGGTGTTGCTGCCGGGGGGAGAGTTGCTTCGTGTCGTCTGGCTCGAACGCCCGCCTCCCGGTAAACATTTCGTACAGCACCAGACCCAGCGCATACACGTCGGTCTTGAGGGACAGCTCGCCCTGAGTCAGTTGCTCGGGGGCCATGTACGCCGGGGTCCCTGCGCGCTCCACAGGGCGCGGCTCGTCCGTGATGGCCGCAAGCCCGAAATCGGTGATCCGCACGCGGCCGCGGCCGTCGATCATGATGTTGGCCGGCTTGATATCCCTATGGAGGACACCATCTTCGTGCGCCGCCGCAAGCCCTACGCAGAGCTGGCGCGCAATATCCGCCGCCTTGTCCGGGGCCAGACGCCCGATCCGACGCAGCAGGGAGGCCAGATCCTCCCCATCGATGTACTCCATCGACAGGAAGTGATGGGCCCCGGTTTCGCCGATGTCAAACACCCGGCAGACGTTCGGATGCGAGATCTGCCGTGCGACGTTCACCTCCCGGTACAGGCGAGCCAGAGCGGCGCCGTCCCGTGTCAGGCCTCCCGAAAGGAACTTCAAGGCCACCTGCTGTCCCAGCTTGAGATCCTCCGCCCGGTAAACCTCGCCCATCCCGCCCTTGCCGAGCTGGCTGATGATCCGATAGCGGGATGCGAGGACGGTTCCGGCAACGAACCTTTGCCGAGGTTGCCCTGCGATGGTTTCCCCGTCTCCTTCAAGGTTCAAGGCGCCTGAATTGATCTCACACGCCGCCGACGTTGGCGAAGCCCCGGCCGCCTGCTCGAGCACCAGGAGTGTCGGAAAAATCTCGCGAATCCGGGGGGCAAGCTCCGGGTACTGCGCGGCATACTGCTCGATGGTCGGTTTGGCGCCGCAGCGAAGCGCCCGTGTGAATTCCTCGGCGAGGCGGCCCAGTTCGGACAGAGTGATAGAACCTGGAATCCCCGCCGGAGTTCCGCATCTGGGGCACGCCGCAGCGTCACCGATCGGCTGTGAGCACAAAGGACAGCAGACCGTCGCCATACCTTGGCGTCCTCCGGGCGCAAAGCGCCGCGGAACGTCATTGTTGAAAGAATGCGAAACCGGAACTGAGTCGATTGTAGTGCCTGATAGGTTCGCCGATCAATGCTTATTCCTTCCGGGCTGTTGTGGAAGCCGCGGACATAACCCGACCAGGCGACGTCGGAGGTGAATTCCTGCGCGGCTTTAAACCACAAAAATAATGTCCAGCCGGTCAATGTCTTTGCAGTTTTATTGACGAGAGGATCCGATATCACGAGGGGAGCCGAGATTACACGATGCCTCAGAGTCAACCCTGGCCATGTCGCGCCGCACAGAGCGAATGCGATCACGGAGGGACTCTCATGCGTAATTTCATAGCGATCAGCGTGTTCGTTCGGATGGGGCCCATGGCGGCGCTCGCGTGCATGCTCTCTGTGCCCCTGATCGCACAGGAGGTGTCTCGACCGCAGCAGAACATGTTTGTTATCGGGGGCGGCGTCGGACTTCCGGCTGGCGATCTG
>JAFNAG010000236.1 GCA_017860135.1 Acidobacteriota bacterium | reverse complement strand
ATCATCGAGAAGAGCCAGCCATCATTGTCGATAATGGTCTGCTCTATGCGCTCCCTGTACTGGTCGATTCTTCTGGTGATGTTCCGCTTCAGCGTCTCGTCGACGAGGTTCTCCCTCCCCAGCCACCGGAAATAGATGAAGGAGCTCAGAATGACCGTCGAGACGGCGATCAGCCCGATCGCGATGGCGACCGCCGTGGTGCTGTATGGGAATGACCTTTTCATCGGAATCCCATTCTAGCACGCGCAAAACCGCCGCCATCGCGATTTCGTGTGCACGGAAACAGCGACGGACAGGGCTCACCCCGATATCGAGGAGGATCGTGGC
Organism: Acidobacteriota bacterium; assembly: GCA_017860135.1. Taxonomy (GTDB): domain Bacteria; phylum Acidobacteriota; class UBA6911; order UBA6911; family UBA6911; genus JAFNAG01. Next base: position 7,194 of record JAFNAG010000236.1, on the reverse strand, counting down.
GCAGGCCGCCAGCCTGCGCATTCGAGGGATGCGAAGAGGAACTTCAGTTGCCGCCGCCGTTGGAGGGCTTTCCCGGCTCCGGCGGAGGCTGGGCGCCCTGTTTGCCGAGAAGCGCGATATCCCCGACTCCGGAGCGTTTGGCGATGTCCAGAATCTGGAATACATAGCCGTAGGCGAGGCCTGGGTCGCCGCGGATAAACATATTCTTGTCGGCGCGGCCGCTGAAAACCGCGATCAGTGTGGGCTGCAGCTCCTCGAGGGCGACGGGGCGGGTATTGATCCGGATGTCGTGATTCAGGTCGACGTCGATCACAACCGAGTCGTTTTTGACCGCTTTCATCGGCGGTTCGGGAGCGGGCTTGGGAACTCTGACCTCCTGGTCATACTTTTTCAGAGGGGAGGACACCATGAAAATAATCAGGAGAACCAGAAGGATATCGATATACGGGGTGATATTGATTTCCGCATTGAAGCCCTTTTTCCCAAACGTCATTGCCATAAGCGTCGTCGCTCCCGGAGGACGATGAGTTCTTTCGCCGTCAATAGAGCCGGAATGTCACCTCAATGTTGGCCTGAACGTCGACCGGGACGCCCCGGAAAGTGCCCGGTTTGAATTTCCACTTCGTTGCAATCGTGTTGATTGCCGATTCATCCAGCCCGTAACCGAGCCCCTTGATGACCCTGAAGCTGTCGACGGTTCCGTTTGCCCGTATGATCGCCTGCAGCACTACGACTCCTTCGGTGCGCGCCTTTCGAGCTTCCTCGGTATATGCAGGAAGAGGCTGATAAATGGGAATAGGTTGCGTGACTCCATTGCCGGCAATATAGGGTCCGACACCGCTGCCGATGCCCCCCCCGGAACCCCCACCGAACCCGCCACCGCTGCCCGGGCCGACGCCGGGGCCCTGCCCGGGTCCGGCACCTGTCCCGGTGCCGGTGCCGATGCCGCCGCCGGAACCAGGTCCGGAAGAAGGACGATCGCTGGGCGGCGCGGTAATGTCGCCGATGGGAAGACTCATGTCGACCGGGAAGTCAATCGGCATCTGGACGCTTGCCTTCGCATCCAGTGGATTCTCCGACGAAACCAGCGGCTTCGGCTGCCCGGGATCGGGAGGCATGAACTGCACCCGCGTCATATCCGGCATTCTCCCCCCCGATGGAGGAAGCTGCTCTCTTTTCCCGCCGCCGCCTCCGCCGCCGCCATCCCGGCCGTCGCCCTCAAAAGGCAAAAACATGGGCGTATTGATGAACACCACCGGATCCTGGGGTGGCTGCGCCTCCACCGGCTTGTACAGCGCAAGAAACATCGCCAAACCGAGAATGCCGGAATGAATCAGGATGGATGCGACACCCGCCTCCATCCGCCGGGTGCGCATCACGGCCCGCTCCTGCATCAGCTCATCCGGGTCGGACCAGAGGGACGGGATGAAGAGCGCGTTGCGATAGCCGGTAAACAGGTCTTTCAGCAGACCCTTCCAGTCAAACGGAACCTTCTCTCCAGGCTCCTCGACGTATGCAAACAGAGACGCACGGGTCCGCGGGGCATTCCATTCCTCGCGGAGGTTGCGGATGGGATGCTTCAGAACATTCAAGTCAAAATCGGCGAAAGCACTGGGCTCGGGTTTCTCCTGGATGTAATGGAAAAGCGATGGCCGGTTCGGGGGACCACCCGTGGCCCACTCCCGCAGCCTGCTCAGCACCGATCGTTTTCCCGGATTCTCTGCCGGCATATCAAATGCTCCTCACTTACCCGCGGTCTGCCGGAATTCACCCACGCCTTCGTCAGCCGGGGCGCAAACCACCAGGGCTTTGCAAAGATGCTGCCTACCTAACAGATGCCTGACAGCGCCAAAAGTATCACCCGACGTGAAAACTGTGCTCAATTTCTCCAGCCTCAACCGCCTCGCTATTCACTCCGGACAGGCGGCAAAAATCACCCGCGCAAACTCATCCACTCAACATTATATACTTTTTACTGGAGAATGGCAGTGCGAATTCTGACGCAGAGCGCGGGAATAATGCCCACACGCCCGCGAGAATATTCTATCCAAGTGGCTTCTGCGGCAACAGCTTACACCAAGAAAGGGCGACGATGCACGGCAGTACCGCGGCAGGCGGGCAGATCCCCCCGGCGGGTGCTTCAAAGGCATGACCTCCGCAGCCGGTGAATCGGAAACCAAAAAGGAACACAGAACCCGGTAGCTCACGAAGAAAAAGAATAACACCCACCCCGAACGCGGTCCAGATCCAATCTGCCGGTCCGGGATCACAAAAGCTGTTCAGAGCCACTACTGCCGCGCAGTGCCTCGGACACACACAATGCTGGCTGTTGGACACCCACGACGATTCTGGACACCCGCATCTTCGCCTGATCGAGTGTAGACACCCAGGCCTTTGCCTGCTTGCCGACGATTGTGGACACCCGCACCTCCGCCTGATCGAGTGTAGACACCCAGGCCTTTGCCTGCATTCCGGTCCGGAGGAACACCTATGGACACCCGAATTTTCGCCTGATCGATTGTGGACACCCAGACCTTTGCCTGCTTCCCGACGATTGTGGACACCCGCACCTTCGCCTGATCGATTGTGGACACTCAGGCCTTTGCCTGCTTGACGGTCCGGATGGGAGCGGTCGCTCAGGTGGAACAACCTGAGCCCTGACTGAATGCTCCCGGCTGGGGGCAGGGAGAGCATTCGCAAAAAAGTGAGGCGGTCGTCCGAAGGTGGCGACCGCCTCGGCCGGTCAGAAGTCGCGCTCAGGAACGGGATGCGGCTCTGTCGGGCAGATCGCATTTCCGCACGCAAAAAATCAGCGATTGCCCGTTCCGATCAGAACTGGAATCACCGACATGAGCCCCAAACTTGTAGGCCCCTGACTGATGGAGAGTGCGACAGCGGCGAAATGAGTGCCGGGACTCTCCACGCTCAGGACCATCGAACCCTTGAAGTTTGCGTAGGGAGGCCAAAACTGGTCCAGGAACCGCGCAGTCTGGCTGGAGGGACCGAGCGGATTCAACTCCGGCGGATTAAGAATCCTGACGGCAAGGCCGTTCTCATCATAAACCGTGATCCTGACGTTGATGTTGGCTGTGCCGGGATTCACGATCGCGAAGCCGGTTCTGCGCCCGACGCCGGGTGTCGCGTCGTTGTCCACGGGAATTCTCCCCGTCTCTGTCAAACTGGCGGGCAGCACGCCCGCAATGGAGGTGAGCAGGGTTCCTTCCTTTGTCTGGAACGTGGAAACTCCTGTCAGCACGCGCCTTGTACTATCGAGGCGGGCCCACCCCGCTGTCAAAGGAGCAGCAGGGACGAGCGGGCTTATGGTAAATATTCGAACGCCTCCGGCAGGCACCGAGAACGAAAAAGCGGAACCAACGGACGGGGGAATTGTCGAGGCACTGACCTGAAGCGGGCTTCCATTCTGGCTGAAAAACTTGAGGGTGCCGTTGTCCTCCTGAGCATCGTTGTTTACAACCGTTATGACGGTCGTGTATGTGCCACCAATGGCGATCTGGGGAAATATCACTGCCGCCTCAGTGATAGAGAAATTCCAGGTATTGGACGTAGCTCCACCCGGACCCGTATCCACGACGGTAATCGTCGCGCTTCGCGGTGCCGCAATTTCCGCCGCCGCAATCTGAACGGACAAGGTTGAGCCATCGACGAACGTCGTTTCGAGCGGTTCGCTATTCCAGTACACCACCGAAAACGACGTGAAACCGGTGCCAAGCACCCTCAATTCGAACGCGGGGCCGCCCGCTATGGCCGAGGCGGGATTTGTTCCGACGATCACCGGAACGGGACTGGTTACCGTGAAGGTGGCGACAGTGGAAATGCCCGCATCGGGATTAAGCACGGTGACACTGAACAGGCCCGGCGTGCTCACATCCGACGACGGAATTGTGACTTCAAGGTCCCCGGAGTTAAAAAAAACAGTCGTGCGCGCAGATCCATTCCAACGAACTACCGCACCCGGCATGAAGTTGGCGCCCAACACCGTAAGCGTGAAGCCTGCGCTGCCTGCCCGGATCGAACCGGGTAAGAGCTGACTGATGATCGGATTGGAAGCTTGCGCATGCGCAACTCCCGCCAGGAGGGCGGTGGCAACAAGCGCCGACAACAAAAATGTGCCCCAATGCGGGACGTGCTGCCTGGGACGATTCATGATCGCTGGATCCTTTCTTGTTTGAAATGTGGTTTTGAAACTCACTGACTTCCAGAACCCCGTGAGATTCAGTTGCCCGTACTAAAACCAGACGCTGCTTGATGTCGATATTAGCCTGCACTATTCGCGAAGCAGGCCGCGCGCGCCTGCATCCGGCGGCGATCTCAGTCGCGGGCGAACTCATTCAGGTTTCCCGACCAATCTGCCCGGCAAGTACGCCCCATCGCGGACGTGCAGCCACACACGGGATGCCCTGGAATCATCGGGGGATGCTCCATCGCGGGCTCTGCGGGCAGGAAGCGGCATGAAATCCCCGGGGCCTGCCGCGGCGCAGAATGCCGTGCGGCTCGATAATGACTGAACGGCCGGAGACGGTCGGTGTTCTCCCGCACCCAAATCCATGGTCTGATGCGTCTTCCAAGGTCATCCGGATCGTACCTTCGCCCTCAGCTGGCATTTGCTCCGAGCACTCAGGAAGATCCGCTTCGGCGTACTGCCCCTTCAGAATAATAGTTTCGGCTAGATTTTTGACGGCGCCCATTCTGATACACTCCGCCGGACAATGCAAGCAGACAAATCCCATAATGTGCAGGACTGTCGCTCTCGCTCCTTCGACAGCGGCTGCACCGGGGAAGCCGCGGCAACTCCGGAAAACTCACACCCGCGGTCATTGGGCAAACGCCAGTCTGCAAACGATCACCGCAGCGATCAGGCTGACTGCGTCGGCAAATAGGCCGACGAGCACCGCATGGCGTGCTTTCTTGATCCCCACCGCGCCGAAGTATACCGCCAGGACGTAGAAGGTGGTTTCCGTGCTGCCATATGCGGTGGCGGCCAGCCGGGCGATAAACGAGTCCGGGCCGTGCGTTTTGACCAATTCGGTCACGATGCCCAGGGATCCGCTTCCTGATAAGGGCCGCATGATCGCGAGCGGCAGGACCTCCGCCGGGAAGCCCACCCCGCGCAGAAGCGGATCGAGCCAGCGGGAGAGGATGTCGATGGCACCCGCGGCGCGCAGCATGCCTACCGCGACCAGAATCGCCACAAGGTACGGAATGATCCGCACACCTACCTGGAATCCCTCCTTCGCACCCTCGACGAAGCTTTCATATACCTTGACGCCGCGAAGCGCACCATACAGGGGAATGAAAAGCAGGAAAACCGGTATTGCCCAAATCGAAACGAGCGAAACCGCATGCGATATCATTCCTGCCCCTCCTGCCGGGCGGCTCGCGCCGCAGAAAAGAACCTCACGCTCTCCAGAAGTTTCGCTGCCGCCAGGCCGGAAAGTAAGGCTATCGTCGTGGCGATCAATGTCGTGCCGATGATGGCGGTCGGGTTAGTGGATCCCGCGGAAGCCATCAGACTGATCATGGTCGCCGGAATGATCTGGACACTTGCCGTGTTCATCGCCAGGAACATGCACATGGCATTCGTTGCCACCCCGGGATGACGGTTGAGGGTGTCCAGGTCCTTCATCGCCTTCAGGCCAAACGGAGTGGCGGCGTTGCTGAGCCCGAGCATGTTGGCGGCGATGTTCATCATCATGCTCCCCATCGCAGGATGATCCGGGGGTACACCGGAGAAGATCCGCCGCATGACCGGAGCGATTGCGCGCGCCAGCAGCGCCATCAGGCCTGAATCTTCGGCGATCTTCATGATCCCGAGCCACAGCGCCATGACGCCGATGAGTCCGATGGCAATCGTGACGGAGCTGCCCGCCGCATCGATCGCCCCTTTGGTAACAGCCTCGATTTTGCCATTGATTCCCCCCAGCACAACGGCAACAATGACCAGGCCAAGCCAGATGTAATTGAGCATGCGCTTACCTCAGCGTTCTGATGGTGTGATAGTGGATTTGGGATTTTGGATTGCTCGGCCTGGTCGGGGCGCGATCAGTAACCAGCCAGACACTCCGAGCGACAATCCAGAGTCCCCAATCCAAAATGTCCTGGATATTATAGGCCCGATGAGGCCAGGATCATTAGCCCAATTGCGGATTTTGGATTGTTCAACCCAGGCGGAGGAAGACTTCTACACCTGCCGGACACTCCGGGGAAAAACCCCCAAATCCAGAATTCCAAATCCAAAATGACGGGGCCTTTGTAGACCCGATGGACTCACTGCCATGTATATGCCCATTATTCGCCCCAAGGCCCTGAGGCCCGGCGATCAGGTCGCGATTGTTGCTCCTGCGGGGCCGATCGATCTTCGAGACGATTTCGAACGCGGAGTTGCGGCCCTGGAGCGCATGGGGTTTGGGGTCCGGTATCGGGATCGCATCTTCCATTCCCTGCGCTATCTTGCGGGCAGCGATGAGGAGCGAGCTGAAGAGCTTATGTGTTCCTTCGAAGACCCCGAAATCCGTGCCGTTGTTTCGCTCCGCGGCGGATACGGGTGCTCGCGACTCATCCCGCTGCTGGATCAGGGCAGGCTTCGGAATCACTGCAAGGTTTTCATGGGATTCAGCGATGTGACCACCCTCCACATGTTTTTCAGGAGGCGTTTCGGGTGGGTCACTTTCCACGGTCCCATGGCCACTTCGGCCGCCCTCGGATCTGTCGGCGGAGCGCAAATCGAACACCTGAGGGCCTTGTGGACCGAACCGGAGTATGTCCCGACACTCTCTTTCCCTCAATTGCAGTCGTGGGTCCCGGGATATGCGGAGGGAGAGTTGACCGGCGGCTGCCTTTCCCTGATCGTAGCCAGCCTGGGAACCTCCTACGAGCCGCCAACAGACGGGAAAATCCTTTTTCTCGAAGATCTTGGCGAACCTCCTTACAGGATCGACCGGATGTTGACGCAACTCAAACTCGCTCATAAGTTGGACCGGGTTGCAGGACTGTTATTGGGAAACTTCCTGGATTGTGAACCGACCAGTGGAGGCTATACGTTGGAAGAGATTTTACGCGAACTCGTATGCGACCTGGAAATCCCGGTTATGGCGAACTTCCCGGCCGGTCACGGCCCGGAAAACTGGGCCCTGCCTCTCGGCGCCCGGATGGGCCTGGATGCCTCCAACCGGGCGC
>JAFNAG010000638.1 GCA_017860135.1 Acidobacteriota bacterium | reverse complement strand
TCCGTACTATCCCGTCCACATGGAACGCCGCGGCTATGTGAAAGATGTCGATTGGCTCGAATACCGTATTACGGTCCCCGAGGCAATCCCCGAGAAGGCCCTGCGCATCGCGGCGATCACCGGGGAACGGCGAGGCGTGCGTGTCCTGCCGGCACGCTCATCCCGGGATCTCCTCCCGTACGCCCATCAGATATTCGAGATCATCAACGACACGTACACCGAACTCTTCGGCTTCGTGCCGATGTCGAAGAAAGAGATCGACTACTACGTCCGGCTCTACATGCCGAACGTCTCCCCGGAATACACGAAGATCCTTGTCGACACGGACAACCGCGCGGCGGGCTTCGTTATCGGCATGCCGTCGCTCTCGCTGGCCCTCCAGAAAGCTCAAGGACGCCTGTTCCCCTTCGGCTTCATTCATCTTCTGCTTGCGATGAAGCGGCCGCGCTACGTGGATCTGTATCTGGGTGCGATCCGGAGGGACCTGCAAGGCAAGGGAGCAGACGCTCTCTTGATTACCGCGCTGGGTGAATCCTGCATCCGGAACGGCATCAAGGCGGCGGAATCCAACGTGGAACTCGAGGACAACAAACTCGTTCAGGCACACTGGAAGATCTTCGAGCGCCGTCAGCACAAACGGCGGCGTTGCTTCATCAAACAGCTTGCCTGAGACGATCCGGCACAGGGATTCGGCGATCACCCTCGCCGCACCATGCCCGATTCTCAAAGGCGGTGCATTTGTTGGCTACCCAACATCTACCACCTCCACATCCACAAGCGCGGCGAGTCTGGCCTCGATGCCGTGCAGATATCCTTCAAGTCTCCCGCGCGGTCCTTTGAACTGTCCCCAGGACGTGTCAAGCCCGATGCAGAACATTCCTACTCGCACAGTGGCATGGCAGCGTGCGGTGCGGCGACCTGCGGCGCGATGGTCCGTTGAACCGAGGTGCGTTGCAGAGCGGCCTGGTGCCCGGATGCCTTACCCGCGTTGCTCTGCTGGCCGGGGGGTTGTTGCGCTTGGGGGCCTCTCAGTGTTTCTTCATCCAGAAGGGAGCGGTGACAAACCAGAGGACCATTCCGCCTGCCATCAGGTCCGCGTGAGTTTGCCAGGAGAGCTTTTGCATGGCCACCATCACTGCAGGCACTATGGTGAGGGCAAGCCCGATCATCGAAGCGATTTTCAGGACCAGTTGCATCATCTCGCTCCTTTCGCACCCAGGCGCTGTTGTATGCCGCTCGCCGCAACAAAGGCAACGATCGCGATGAACCAGCCCGGGAGAGCTTTGAAATAGAGTTCAACAGGAAGGACGAAACAGAGGACCAGCGAAACGACCCATGCCAGGAGGGCCGGCCAGGATATCAGGAGACCTTGCGCTTCCGCGTACGCCGCACGAAGGCCGAGTTTCGGGAATATCCAGTAATCGGCGAACACCACTGCGCCCATCGGCATCAGGAGCAATCCGTAGAGCGCCACGAAGTCCAGCAGTTTCATCATCAGTGCCGGAAAGAGCGCGGCAATCGTGGTAATGACGCCGGCGGCAAGAGTGACTTTCCATCGTTTCCAATCCGGGGTCGCAACCTGAAACGCCAGTCCGGCCCTGTAGAGAGTCGGATTCGCTGTAGTCCACCCCGCGATCACCACGGAGACTGCACCTGCCACACCGGCGCCCAGATACGCGATGGGGCCCGGGGCGACGTTCCCAGAAGCCGCAGCGCAGAGTATGCCAGACGCGACCCAGGCCGCGAAGTGACCGAGGAACATCCCTGAGGCACTCGTGAAACCGTACGTCCATTTCCGTGCAAACCGGAGGATGGACATGTCAGCCATACCGATGTGCATGGCAAGGTTGCAGAACCAGGCGAAGAACGTCACGTGCCAGAAAGAGAACTGCGTCATCCCGGGGAACGGTTTTCCGGTCCAGATTCTTTCTTTCGCGACTCGCCAGAAGTCGTCGATGGATTGCACCCCGAGCATTGGGAGGACCGCGATGGCGCCTGCGACGAAGACGAGGACCATCCAGGGAGAAGCAATACTTGCAAAGCGCGCAAGTTTCTCGAATCCGAGGATGGCGAGGACGGTCACGAGGGCGCCGACGCCGAGGACGACGAACACCCAACCCAGGCTGGTCGGCAGGGTGTCCTCGAGACGAGGCATATCCATGCCAAAGGGAAGTCCGACGGCGGTGGCCGAGACGGAAATCATGGAGCCCGCGAGGAAGCAGAACATGAGTGCGTTCACGAGACTGTACGCCGCGGTCAGACCCGGCCCGGCACTCTTGCGGAGCTGCCAGTAAAGGGTCAGGCGTGTTCTGACGGCAATGGGGGCGACAATGAACGCCCAGCTGAGCACCGCCAGGATGTTCCCCAGGAGCAACCCACCGAAGAAATCCGTGACGGTGACGCCGTGCGCGACAAAGAGCGGCCCAATGATATATTCGGTCCCTGCGATGTGCTCGCCTGCATACATGCCCAGGAATTTGCCGGGCCCATGGAGATGCGCTGCCGCAACTGGTTCGCGGTCATACTCGTAAAGACCGTCGAGTTTTTCTGTAATCGATTTGCCGGAGGACATAGGTCGTTGAGGATGGTCTGGAAGAACTGGGGCTGGGACAGATGGAGCAAGTATACGGAGGGCAAATCAGAGAAGAAAGAAGAAAGAATGGGTCTTGACAATTCCTCCAATATTCTTAGATTTCGTCCTACAAATTTCCAGGAGAATCCCGCATGAAGGCCGTTGCCGTCAC
>JAFNAG010000235.1 GCA_017860135.1 Acidobacteriota bacterium | reverse complement strand
GCCCTGGCCTTTGCTGCTCGACCCTTTCAGGGTCGGAGCCTGGGTGTTTCTCCAAGCGCGAAGATGTGTGCTTTTTCCCAGGGCTTGCGCCCTGGGCTGCCCTGCGCGACCCTTTCAGGGTCATCTGCGTCCAGTATCCGCATATCGCCCTGGCAGGCCAGCGAAACACCCTGGCAGGCCAGCGAAACATCTGATAAACGGCACAGATCGCGGGCGGCTGCTGACTGCCGTCCCACTGCGCCTCATCAGAGTTTCACAGGGACCCGCCAGGCAGTGCACTCCCACAGTGCCACGTGTGGGCAACAGCCAGCGCTCAGCCGGCGTACCGTGAAATCATTCGGGGAGTGCCTGGGGTGCAATCGGAAGTGAGACTCGATTCTCGCAAAATCCAGGTCGCGCAACGATCAACGACAAAAGAATGTATCAATGGTCACTGCTGTCCGGTTAATCTCGGGCAGACCTGAAAATAACCGCGTCATTACTGGTGATTCTCTAAAAATAGGCTGTAATCGATTCCATTTTTTGCGGGAAAACCTGTTGTTGACATCAAAGGACTTAGGACTCATAAGAAGCACTTTCGGCGCTTAACCGGACAGCAGTGGTCAATGGTAATTTGTCATCTGGCCGCTGCAAACCTTCGGCCCGTGCGGTCCTGATCGCGTTCGGAGCGGGTGAAGTACCCGATCGCAGAGCCAACCTGCCGAGCCCCCAAATGACAATTGACAAATGATAATTGACAGATTCCTTTTGGTTGCATCTCGCTTCCGATCGCACCCAGTGCTTGCACAGGCACGGGCCTTGACATCGCTATTTACTCATATTAGTATACTTCTATGAGTTATCGGTTGCAGGTCCTGATTCCGGAGCGCCTGGAGGCCCGCCTGCGCAAAGCGTCCCAGCGCAGCCGCATTTCCAAAGGGGAATGGGTGCGGCGGGCCATCGAGCATGCCCTGGCGCAGGAGGGGGCCATATCCGATCCCCTCTCCCGGCTCGCCGGACTGGGGGGGCCAACGGCTGACATCGACCAGATGCTGTCAGAAATTGAGGCGGGGCGCTCGTGAAGGTGTTCATCGACTCCAACGTGCCAATGTATGTAGCTGGCCGCAATCATCCGCTGCGCGAGCCGGCGCGCCGTTTTCTCGAGCAGGTCCGCTCCGGCGAGCTGGAAGGCTGCACGAGCACGGAGGTATTGCAGGAGATCCTCTATCGCTATGCTGCGTTGAAGCGGCTCGACCTCGCGCGTCAGGTGTATGAGCTCTTTGTGCTCCTTTGCCCCGTGGTCTATCCCGTCACGCTGGCCGACACCGACCGCGCAAAGGAGCTGGTCTGCGCAGAAGACGGCATCGGGGTCCGCGATGCCATCCATGCCGCCGTCATGCTCAACAACGACATCCGGGACATCGCCACCTTCGATGCCGGTTTCGATGCGATCAAGCAGGTGCGCCGCCTTCCGTTTTGATTCGAGGGACCGGCGCCACCTCGAAGGCACGAGGAACTCTTCAAAGAAACTCAAAAGCCATTATCAGCGGCGGCGTTGCTGTCCTGCGCCGGTGCATTCCATGATTTGCGTGGAATATCGACCTTGCGCTCCTTTCAGGGTTCGGAGACAAGGATCACACCGGCGGTGTACTGCTCGGGGAACTGAGCCCAAGCCGACCTGAAGCTGCTGACATTGCGCCGTGCCATTGCGTCCCCGAACTCTGAAAAGTCGCCGGCCCCGACATCCCGATCCTGAAGGAATCCGGAGCGCGCGAGTTTGCGGCAGAAAACAGGGATCACTGTCTCATCTCAGTATCCGATCACGTTCACGGTCACAAAGGACGGTGATTGCGCCGAACGGAAGACCTTCTGGGTCGCCTTCTGATAATCGGACTCCCGGGCGTGATAGATGTCCAAGAATTTCTGCGGATTGCGATCGAACATCGGGAACCACGAGCTCTGCACCTGGACCATGATCCTGTGGCCCTTCAGGAAGGTGTGATACTTGTCCCCCAAAGGGAACTCCAGGCGGGTGACCGCGTCTGGGACCATCGGTTCGGGATTCGCAAAACTGCTCCGGAACTTGGCTCTGAGGATATCTCCGGCCAGCAGCATCTGAAATCCACCCATGCGGACGTTCAGCGGGTTCGGCTTCGGGTCGGGCGCATTCCCCGGGTATACGTCGATCAGTTTCACAACAAAGTCGGAATCGGTGCCGGTGGTGGATACGTGGAGATTGGCGTGGATGGGCCCGGCAATCGTGACATCATTTTCCAGCGGTTCGGTCTGGTAATACAGGACATCCGGCCTCGTCCAGGCGAAGCGCTGATCCTCCACCATGAACAGGTGTCCTTCGATCGTGCGGATCTCCGCGGAGTAGGGCACCGGCCTGGCGGGATCGCTGACATAGGAATCGAACGCCTGTGCGTTCGGGTTCCGCGGCGGTTCCAGGGAAAGCCTCGCTCCGGCATCCAGGTAGAGATTCATGGGCCGGGCCCCGTCAGGCGGCCAGTGTTCGGAAGCCCGCCATTCATTTCTTCCCGTTTCGAAGGCAGCCACCCGCGGGAGCTTCATTTCCCCCCTATCCTTCAGGTAGTAGTTGAAAAAGGGGAGTTCAATCTGTTCCCGATAATAGACCCCGGTTTTGGAACCGAATGAGATGTTGCCCAGGGTGTCTCCGTCCATGCGCGCATATCCCCCGTGAAGCCACGGGCCTATTACGAAGTAAGTTTTGTTCCGGGGATTTTTTTCGATCAGAGCGCGGTACATGCGAAACGGCCCGTAGAAGTCCTGAGCATCAAACCACCCGGCGACGATCAGGACGGGATGGTTGATGTTGTTCAGATCCTTGGGAACATTCCGCGACTGCCAGTATTCGTCATATGTGCCGTGCGCCATGTAGTCGTTCCAGGTGGGGACGTCGTCGGCAAAAAACTTGCGGGCGTTGGCGGCGGCGCCCAGCCGCAGGAAGAAGTCGTAGCCGTCGGGAGTGCCGTAGTCGAACGGGCCGATCGGCTGGTCAGTCGGGGCGGAGCGCGCCCGCGCATTGCCGGACATCCAGGCGAAGGCATACATCAACTGGAAAGCGCCTCCGGAATGATGGTCATCCCCAAGAAACTGGTCCTGCGGCGGCGATTGCGGTGAGGATGCCTTCAGGGCCGGGTGTGCGTCGATCATTCCCTGTGAAACTTCCCACCCGCCCCAGGAGATTCCCCACTGACCGACGCGGCCGTTGTGGTTCGGGATGCTTTGCAGCAGCCATTCGATGGTGTCGTATGTGTCGGTGCTCTCATTTACCTGTCCCTTGATTATGGGGCGATGGTGAATGAACTCCCCCTCCGATCGGAATTTGCCGCGGCAATCCTGGTAGACGACGATGTAGCCTTGACGGGCAAATTCGTTGTTCGGGCCGACCACATTCCTGTAGTTTTCAGGTCCGTAAGGCTGGATCCCATATGCCGTCCTGGTGATCAGGATGGGGTACTTCCGCGATTGGTCCCTGGGCGCATACACGATCGTGAACAGCTTGACGCCGTCCCGCATCGGGACCATATGTTCCGATTTCGCATAATGATCTCTTACCTGATAGTCCTGCTGCTGCGCGGTTGTCTGTGCGGAGGGCTGCGTCGGGAGGGTGAGCGCGGCAACAGCGCACGAGACGATGAGCGTGACAGATCGACGGAATTTCATGTACCGCCTCCTGGTATCGCACCGGGTAAGGGGATGCTCTCCCCGGATCTTGTACATGCCTACATCCTGTCCGATTTGGCCGTCAATCTGCAAGCATCAAAACCGGCGAGACTCGCCCGGATGGAAGATGCCCATACCTGATGACTGCCCGGAAAAGGAGGCGGCGACGGCAAGAAAAAATCACTGGCGTTGGCGAGAGGGAGGGATATAAGATGCTCCTCATAGAAAATGTAAATTTCAACGAGTCGGATGCGAGTCCGTGGAAATGCCGAAGCGTTGGTTCCCGCGTGGGTTTGACCCAGCCCCGCCCTCCGGAGACAGGGGACGGATGCTGCGACCCTTTCGTATTGGAGTCAGTCTGAAGGAGTGCCACAAATGAGAGCATCAACCTGGAAACCATATCGAGTCATCGGAGCGTGGCTCGCTTTCCTCTTCTTGACCTTCGTCGCGGCGCCGCCCTTGCAGGCGCAGACGGCCAGTACCGGAACGGTTCTGGGCATGGTCAAGGATCCGTCGGGAGCTATCGTTCCCGGGGCCGGCGTCGAGCTTATCGACACGGCCACCCAGCTGGTTCGAACCACAGTTACGAACGAGGCCGGCCGTTACACGTTCACCGCGGTCCGTCCCGGCACGTATTCTGTCACTGCCGCGGCTTCCGGATTCCAGAAGGCGGTCATCCCGAGCCTGGCGGTCGAGATTTCCAAATCCTACACAATCGATTTCCAACTCAAGATCGGGCAGTCCACCGAGCAGGTGGTAGTCACTGCCTCCGCAGGAGCCGAACTCCAGACGCTCGACGCCACGGTCGGGGATACGCTGGGCGGGCTGATGCTCGAGCTCCTGCCGAGCATCGACCGGAACGTAACCAGCCTGTTGCTTCTGCAGCCGAGCGCGACGCCGGTCGAAGGCGAGGGCACCCGGAGCAGCCGCTATGGAGGACAGGTTGCCGGGGCACAGAGCGACCAGAACGTCTACGTGCTCGACGGCGGCAACATCACCTCCGGTGTCTCGGGCAATTCAGACTACTGGAACAATTTCAACGGCACCTCGGAAGGTGCGATCCCGACCCCCTCGGAGAGCATCCGGGAATTCCGCGTCGGCACGACGAACCAGATGGCAAGCTTCAGCGGAGCCGGCGGAAGCCAGGTCATGCTGGTGACGAAAAGCGGGACCGACCAGTACCATGGCTCCGTGTACGACTATCTGCAGAACGACAACCTCAATTCCAATTCCTGGCAGCGCAACCGGCTGAACCAGGTGCGCCCGGAAACCAGGGACAACCGATTCGGGGCCAGCCTGGGCGGCCCCCTGCCCTGGCTCCATGACCGCATGGCGACCTATTTCTTCTTCAACTATGAAGGCCGGCGGCGGCGCGACTACACTCAGGTGACCAGAACCGTCCCGACGGACACATTGAAGCAGGGGATCCTGCGATTCCGCGACGGGACCGGCAACATCATCTCCTACAACTTGAAGACCTCTTCCCAGTGCGGATCTGCAGGCAACCTCCCCTGTGACCCGAGGGGCATCGGTCTCAATCCGGCGATCAACGAAATGTGGTCCAGCTACATGCCGCCTGGAAACGACACATCGACAGGGGACGGATTGAACACGATCGGCTTCAGCTCGCCTGTCTCCCTGCCGAATAATTCCGATTTTGCGGTGCTCCGGCTGGACCACTCCATCACGCAGAATTGGGCGTTTACAGGCAGCTATCGTTATTACACCGAGCAGCGCACCGAATCGCGCCAGACCGATATCGGCGGCTTCGTTTCGGGAAACGAGAAGGGGAAAGCCGTTTCGACAGCCGTGATCCCGCGCGAGCCGCGCTACCTGGTCTTCGGATTGACGGGCGCCTTCACTCCGATGGTCACCACCGAGACCAATTTCAGTTACCTGCGGGACTACTGGTACTGGCAGACAGACAGCGCCAGGCCGCAGATATCGGGGATCGCCGCCGCGCTGTCCTTGCCTAACGACATGACGCCCACCAATCTCACCATCGGAAACATCCGGCGGCGGGAGTGGAACGGTCATCATTACACGTTGAGCGAGAACATGGCGTGGGTCAAGGGAGTCCACCTGCTCCAGTTCGGCGGTTCCTACCGTCGTAACGCCATCAAATTCTGGCGCGACGATCAGCAGTCCGCCCTTACGGTGCCGATGTATTTCATCGCATCGGGAAGCGGCATCAATATCCCAGCCACCAATCGCCCGCCCGCCTGCAGCGGCGCCGTCACGACGAACTGCCTCCCGTCCGCGCAGGTCAGCACATGGAACAGCCTCTACACTGCGGTCCTGGGAATGACCGATCGCGCCGTCCAGGTGGGGACTCGCGACGGCAGCCTCAACGCCAACCCGATCGGAACCCCGCCAATGGTCGACAAGCACTATCCCGAGTTCAGCCTCTACCTGAACGATTCGTGGAAAGTGACGCCCACTCTGACCCTGAACCTGGGCTTGAACTGGAGCGCGGATTTGCCTCAGACTGAAGTGGACGGCAAAGAATCCCTGGGCTACTACCTCACCGGCGAACTGATCGATCCCGAGGATTATTTCGCCCGGCGGAAACTGAACAACGAGGCAGGAGGCGTCTACAATCCGGCGATCGGATGGCAGCTGATCAATTCCACCGATCGGAAGTATCCCTACGATCCCGTTTGGACGAACTTCGCCCCGCGCGTATCCGTGGCGTGGAATCCGAGTTTCACCGACGGCTTCCTGGGCAGGCTGTTCGGCGACAAGAAGACCGTGGTCCGGACCGGATTTGCGCGTTTATACGACCGGTTGAACGGCGTCCACAAAGTGATCAACCCGATTCAAGTCTACGGATTCAGCCAGGCCCTGCTCTGTCTGGGGCCCTCGATCAACGGCAGCTGCCTCGGCACTTCCGGCGTAAACCCGATCACGGATTTCCGGATCGGGATCGACGGCAATTCCATCGACCTGCTCCGGTTCTTCCCGGAAACAGCGCCGTCGCCCATGGTGCCCGGCGTATCGGGCTTTCCGGGAGCCAATCAGGCTGCCGCCAACGACTCGCTGCAAATGACTCCCAACTACCGCCCTGCCACCCACAACTCCTTCACCCTGTCGCTGCAGAGGGAGCTCCCGGGGCGCTCCATTCTGGAAATCGGGTACATCCACCGCGACACGAGCGGGCTCACCACCGGCCTTTCTCTGAACCAGGTCCCCTACTTCATGAGGCAGGGGGGGCAGAGTTTCGCCGAAGCGTTTGATGCCATGGCCCTGGCGCTCAGTGCCGGGCAAACGGTCGCTCCCCAGCCGTTTCTGGAAACGATCCTGGCGGGGAGCAGCTACTGTGCCGCGCCCAATGCCAGCTGCACGGCCGGTGTGCTGGCGCGATTCAGCGGCAACGTTCGATCGTATCAGTACGCCAACCTGTTCAACAGCATCCAGACCTCCTTTGTTACCGGCCCTGCGACAGCGCGAGCGACCCAGGTTCTTGGAACTCTCAACTACTTCGCGGACGTCGGCGCCTCGAGCTACGACGGCGGTTTCATTTCCGTGAAGACGCGCGGCTGGAAAGGGCTGAGCATGAATGCCAACTTCACCTATGCGCATGCCCTCGACAATGGCGTCGTCAATCAGGACATAGACAACTTCGTGACCAACTCCTACGATCTTGGATACACGTGGGACAACTCTCTCTTTGACCGGAGATTCGTCTTCAATCTCATGAGTGCCTACACCCTGCCCGCCCGCACAGGGGCCGGAGCCTTCAACTACATCTTCCAGGGATGGTCCGTTTCGCCGATTTTCAGCTGGTACAGCGGACTGCCGTTGCGCGTGGCCGGCGGTGGCCAGGAGTTGAACGGGGCCGGGGCTGTGCTCACCCAGCCGAACACATTC
>JAFNAG010000637.1 GCA_017860135.1 Acidobacteriota bacterium | reverse complement strand
TCCGGTGAGCGGGACTTGCCAGTCGGCAAGCGCCGCCCTCTCGGCGATGGCCCGTGCAGGCTCCGCATCGAGTGCGGCGCCGGGCTCGTCTTCCGGCAACTTTACGTGGAAGCCGTACGGCGTCCCTTGCGGCGTAAACCGTATGCGGCTCTCGCGTGTTTCGCCGGGCTTGAAGCGCCGGACCGTCCAAGTGTACGGGTGGTAGAGCCCGCCGGCGATCACCGACCGCAGCACGCCGGCGCCGCCCCCTTCGAGCTCGATGAAATTCTGCGCCATCGAGTCGCCCGCGAAAGAGGCGGCTTCCCTGGCGGCCTCGGGAGGGAGTTTCAGCCTGCCGGCAATCCCGCGCGCCCGCTCGAGCGCAGCGTCCCGGTCCATGCGCAGGTCGAGCGTCATGATCGGGTAGGCGCTGCGGAAATAGCGCGCGGCGACAAACACACAGCCGAGAGAAACAACCACAAATGCCGCCCAGAAGAGAGGTTTTCGGATCATAACTCCCATTTTCTATCCCCGGATCCCGGCCCGCGCAAGCAGAAACAATTCAACGGCCCATTAAAAACCTCACCACGGAGAGCACAGAGAACACAGAGAAAATTATGGAATCGAAGATCCGCACAGCCGATTATTCCCCTATGTCCCCCAAAAGTCATTTCTCTGTGCTCTCTGTGCTCTCCGTGGTGAAGCTTATTGCTTTTCGTGAAATTCGTGGCGGTGCTATTTCAAACCGGGGTAGGGAGTGCGGTTGCGATAGAGGATATAGAAAGACAGGGCGTAGACCGCCGCTGCGAGGAGATAGGCCCACCAGTCGAGGTTCCCCACCTCGAACCCGCTCATGCCGGCGATGAGCGCGGTTGCGTTGTTCCCTGCATGCGCCACCATTCCCGGAAAGATCGATCCGGTCAGCAGTGTCATGGCGGTCAGCGCGACGCCCAGAAAGGCGGTGGGCAGGATCCGGAACAGCGTCACGTGGAACAGGCCGAAGATCAGGCCGACGACGAGGGCAAGGGTCACGGGGTGAAACCGGCGGCGCAGGCCGTACAGCAACGGCCCGCGGAACGTGATCTCCTCGCAGATGCCGGGCAGGACGGCGATCAGCAGCAATAGTTGCCAGAGGGGGACATCCGCCGGCATGACCTCGCGCGCGAACTGCTCCAGGACCCTTTCCGGCACAGGGAAGATGAATCCGGCCAGCCGGAACACGCCGGTGCCGGTTACCAGACCTGAAGGAATGGCCATCAGGACCGCCAGCCAGACGGCCGGCTTCACCGGCCGCAACGCCAGGGCTTCCCGGAGAGGCAGCCGGTACCACCGGATCATCAGCAGCGACGCGCCCAGGAAAATCACGATTTCGTTGAACAGGACCTGCCTATGCATGGATAACTGCGGCAGGTTGAGCGCTGCGGCGAACAGCGCGGCGCCCATCACGGCGTACCAGCGCAGGACGTGTTTCGGGAACAGGGCCGCGCCGCCCGCGATGTCGCCGGCATCGGCCTCGCTCGCGGTGATCAGCCGCTCCTGCGTGAGCATTTTCGCCGACGCGCGGGACGTGAGGGCCGCGGCCAGGCTCATGACAACGAAGGTGACAACGAGCATGGGCCAGTCGAACTCCCCCACCATGATTTCCTTCACCGCCACGCTCACGTTGGCGATCGGGACCAGCACGATGGCGGAGCGCAGGGAGATCCCCGGCAGGAACGCCGCCAGCGCCGGCATCCAGGCGACGATGTTGACCGGGAAAAAATAGAGCTGCGCCTCCTTGTAGGACTTTGCATAAGCCGAGATCATCAGCAGCACGGCGGCGATGAACGCGGCCAGCGGGAGAAAGAGCAGGAGGATGGTGATGGCGGCGCCCGGCGGGACATCGATGACCCAGTCTTCCGGCAGGCGGATCACTTTCAGGCCCACGTAAACAAGCAGGTTGGCCACCTGGATGCCCGTGATCAGCAGCGCCACGGACAGAATCAGGAGCTGCTTGGCGGCTACGATTTCGCTGCGCGTGGCCGCGGTGGTGAGCAGGGTTTCCAGCGAGCCGCGCTCTTTCTCGCCGGCGATGCTGTCGATCGCGACGACCGAGCCTCCGCTCAGGATGAGCGTCAGCAGCAGAAAGGTCAGGAAACGCCCCAGGTAGGATCCGGTCACCTGGGCGTCGCTCGCCACGCCCGAGGCCTCGATTTTCATCACCTCCGCGGGATTCAGGGGAAAACCGTCGCGCTGCAGCAGGGCGTTCCTCTCGAACCGCCGTTCCCGCAGGAGGAGTGTCCTCATTTTGGATCTTCCCTCGCCCGATTCCTGCCGGTCGGCGTGGAAAACGATGCGGATGACCGGGACGCCGGGAAGGCGTTCGGGCTCGGCGAGGGCGGCGCGCTGCGGCTGCCCGCCGGGCCGCGGCTTGTCTTCTTCGCCCTTGAGAGCATCCGGCGCCAGGGCATCCGCATCCTTCCCGCTGATGGCTTCGATGTAGAACTGTATTTCCTTCGCCGCGAGCGCGGCCTCGGGAGCGTCGACGCGGACCTCCTCGAATTTGAATCCGGCAAGAACGTCTTTTCCGTCCGCGGGTCTTGTGGCGGCATTGATCCGTTTCCTGCCCTGCGCGATGAGCCGGCGCACGTGATCCGCATCGCTGCCGGTCACGGCGTACCGGTAGACCTTCGAGGCTTCGGGTCCGGCGTTCGCTGACCATCCGGACCAGGACCAGGATCAGGGGGACCGTGACGAGAGGAAGCACGATGGCAAGGAAAACGGTGCGTCGGTAACGCAGCAGCATGCGCAGTTCATGCGCGAGCAGTGTCCCGACGATCTTCCAGTTCATTGCAACTCCCAAGTGAGCACGGGCTTCAGCCCCTGCGCTTTAATACGCCTCATTCTCCCGCTCCAGGAGTTTATCCGCTTTCAGGCGCGCGGGCCTCAGAGGGTGTCCAACGGTTGCATCACGGCAAGCTAAGGCGCGAAGCGCCGGAAGTGAATAGCCCCGCGCGTCAGCGCGGGGTTCGGGCGCGGCGATGAACAAGGCCCGAAGGGCCGGCACATCCTCCCTATTTTCATTAATTTAGTGCCGCACCTACGGC